>NZ_JBITSX010000007.1:0-171196 GCF_044541255.1 Pseudomonas sp. NPDC085632
CCGCCGCGGGTCCTGATGAAGTCAGGCAGGGTCTGGTGGGTGGTCACGCCGATCGGCTTTGGATCGGCCGCGGTGTGGCAGAAGGACGGCAGCACCAGATCAGCGGAGAAGCCCAGGCACGCCAGGTCTTTCAGTTCGTCACGGGTCATTGGACCGGTGGTGTCCTGAGAACCCACGGTGGTCATTTTCGGTTCGCAGTAGGTGCCAGGACGGATGCCTTTGCCTTCTGCCAGACCGCAAGCCTTGCCGACCATTTTCTGCGCCAGGGTGTAACCCTTGGTGCTTTCGATTGGTGCATCAGGCTTCTTGAACAGGTCGAACGCTGGCAGACCCAGCTCGGCGCGAGCCTTCTCGGTCAGGCCACGGCCGATGATCAGTGGAATACGGCCGCCGGCACGGACTTCGTCCAACAGCACCGGGGTCTTCATTTCGAAGGTGGTCAGGACTTCGTCGGTGCCGTGTTTGCAGACTTTGCCAGCATGCGGGTACAGGTCGATCACGTCGCCCATGTTCATGTTGGACACGTCGAACTCGATTGGCAGTGCGCCGGCATCTTCCATGGTGTTGTAGAAGATCGGAGCGATTTTGCTGCCGAAGCAGAAACCGCCAGCACGCTTGTTCGGCACGTAAGGAACGTCGTCACCGAAGAACCACAGCACCGAGTTGGTCGCCGATTTACGCGACGAACCGGTACCGACCACGTCACCGACGTAGGCGATCGGGAAGCCTTGACCGCGCATTTCTTCGATCTGCTTCATCGGGCCGATGGCGCCCTGCTGATCAGGAACGATGCCGTCACGGGCCATTTTCAGCATGGCCAGGGCGTGCAGCGGGATGTCTGGACGCGACCAGGCATCCGGAGCAGGGGACAGGTCGTCGGTGTTGGTTTCGCCGGTGACCTTGAACACGCGCAGGCTGATCTTGTCGGCCAGGGTCGGACGGTTCTTGAACCACTCGCCATCAGCCCAGGATTGCAGCACGGCTTTAGCGTGAACGTTGCCGTTCTTGGCTTTTTCCGCGACATCGTGGAACGCATCGAACATCAGCAGGGTGTGCTTGAGTTGCGCAGCCGCGACTGGCGCCAGCTCGGCGTCGTCCAGCAGGTCAACCAGAGTGACGATGTTGTAGCCGCCCTGCATGGTGCCGAGCAGTTCTACAGCGCGCTTTTTGTCCAGCAGCGGGGAGGAAACTTCGCCCTTGGCCAGAGCAGACAGGAAACCGGCTTTAACGTAAGCAGCTTCGTCCACGCCTGGTGGAATGCGATTGGTGATCAGGTCAACGAGAAATTCTTCTTCGCCAGCCGGAGGGTTTTTCAGCAGCTCGACCAGGCCTGCTGTTTGTTCGGCGTTAAGCGGCTGGGGAACGATACCCAGGGCTGCACGCTCTTCGATATGTTTGCGGTAGGCTTCAAGCACAGTTATTACCCTCATCAGTGGTCCCAAATGGGTGTCCGGGACGCTCATCCCGAAATTGCCGTACTCATGCTCCTCACGACGTTGTGGGTCGTTCGGCCAGAATTACCGGCAATTCCTTACAGAAGCTGCTTTCAAAGTTTTACGCCTGCAGAACGGGGAGCTGATGAGGGTTGGCGCTGGATTTTTCCCCGCTGGAAAAATCCCTCGCCAACACCGCTCTGAAGGAACGACTGTGCTCGTGACGCTTTGAAAACAGCTTCTAACGGACATTGGCGCCTTAAAAGGCTGGCTGATTCTACGGCAAAAAAAATTTAAAGGTAAGTCGGGCTCTATTGGACTTTCGTGGCAATGCGCGTGGCCGGGTCAAACGCGCGGTGCGTCTGAGACCCTGATGTTTGAGGGGTGATCAATGCCTGACAAAGGGCTAACATGCCGACCTGTTCCGCGTTTCAGTGTTTTACCTATCTTATGCCCAATCAGACCATCAAGACCCCCTGCGTCGGCCTCTGCTCCACTGTTTACGGTGATCTGGTGTGCCGTGGCTGCAAGCGTTTCCATCACGAAGTGATCCACTGGAATGGGTACAACGAGGAGGAAAAGCGCGCGGTGTGGCTGCGTCTGGAGCAATTGCTGTCACAAGTGATGGCGGCCAAGGTCGAGATTTTCGATTCCGCGCGACTGCGCGAGCAGCTCGAACAGCGCAAGATCCGCTTCGTACCGCATCAGTCGGAATATTGCTGGGCTTATCAGCTGATTGCCCGCGGTGCGCGAGTGATCATTAATCTGGAAGCGTACGGGATGGTGTTGCTGCCGGAGTTTCGTGACTGGAACCTGCCGGAACTGCGTGATGCCATTGATCGGGAATTCTTCCTGCTGTCGGAAGCGCACTACCAGCGCTACATCGCCCCCGGGTTCCTTAAAGACGCCTTTGGCGCCTGAAGGTCAAAAGATCGCAGCGTGCCGCAGCTCCCACAGGTTTGTGTGACGCGTTCTACCTGTAGGAGCTGCCGAAGGCTGCGATCTTTTGATCTTTAATGCTTCACCGCCAACTCCACCAGATGATCCTCGACTTCTTGCGGCTTGAGCACCAGCACATCGCTCTCCAGCGCATCCAGCACCACTTCCGCCGTGTTGCCGATCAACGCCCCTGACAGCCCGGTCCGTGCCACGGTGCCAATCACGGTGACTGACGCCTGCAGCTTGTGCGCCATAAACGGGATCAACACATCCGCCGGGCCTTCCTCGATGTGAAGATGCGCGTCATCAATGTCGAATTCCGCCTGAAACGCGCGGCATTGTTCGCGATAGCGCGCCTCGATGGTTTCACTCAGTTGCAGCGTCGGGTCTGCAGCCGAGAGCATCGGCGAAGGATGCGCCGCGATCACATGCAGATGCGCTTTGGCCAGGCTGGCAATGTCATAGCCGTGATCAATGATCGTCGTGTGCAGGTGCCGGTGTTCACCATCGGCATTGCCCACATCAACCGCCGCCAGAATCACTTTGTCCTTCCAGGAACCGGCGGTTTTCACCAGCAGCACCGGAGTAGGGCAGTGACGCAGCAATTTCCAGTCCGCTGGGGTCAGCAGGGCTTTTTTCAGTGAGCTGTCGGGAAAGTGCTGCTTGATCACCAGCCCACAGCCCTCGGCCTGCTGCACATCGATGATGGTTTCGTGCAGGCTCTCATTCCACGCCTGCTCGGTGGTGACGCTGTAGCCGTCCTCCAGCAACGCGGCTTTGAGCACGCCGAGCATGCCGGCGTGATCGTGCTTCTTGTCGCACACCAACAGGTGCAGGTGGGCCTGGGTCACGCCGGCGATCAACTTGGCGCGCTTGAGCGCCAGGCTTTCCGAATGTTCGGGTTCAATGACCACCAGAATGCTGCGAATGGCTTGCATGAGCGGAGTCTCCAGCAAAGAAAAGGCACGGCGTTGCACAACTATAGTTGCTGCTCATGAGGCTGCGACTTGATGCATATCAACGCCAGCCGCTGGTGGTCTGCGGGCAGGCCGGTATAATCGGCGCCCTTCGCTCGAACACCTTTTACCGTGAGCCCCATGATCCTTCCCGAAATCCACGAATTCCTTGGCTGCCGCACCCCCGACGCCTGGGTCCAGGCCGCACTGGCCGATCAGGAAACTCTGCTGATCGACCACAAGAACTGCGAGTTCAAGGCTGCCAGCACCGCGCTGAGCCTGATAGCCAAGTACCATTCCCACGTCGACCTGATCAACATGATGTCGCGTCTGGCCCGGGAAGAACTGGTGCACCACGAACAGGTCATGCGCATCATGAAACGGCGCAAGATCGAGCTGCGCCAACTGCATGCCGGGCGTTACGCGTCGAGCCTGCGCAAAGTGGTGCGCAGCCACGAGCCGGTGAAACTGGTCGATACGCTGGTGGTCGGCGCATTCATCGAAGCGCGCAGTTGCGAGCGGTTTGAAGCGCTGGTGCCGCACCTGGACGAAGAACTCGGCAAGTTCTACTTTGGCCTGCTGAAAAGCGAGGCGCGGCATTTTCAGGGTTATCTGAAGCTGGCTTATCAGTACGGTGATGCGAAGGATATTGTCCAAGTCATCGACAAGGTTCGTGCCGCCGAGCAGGAACTGATCGAGTCGCCGGATGAAGAGTTCCGCTTTCACAGCGGTGTGCCTGCATAAGATTGTTAAAAACTCTTAAGAGTATGAAACATCACCGAAAACCGGCCCCAGCGGCCGGTTTTTGCTGCCTGAAACAAACGCCACCCCCACGAAAACCGCCATAATGCCGACCACTTCACACATGGGCGGCAGACGGTCGTTATGGATAACCTGGGTTTTGGCAAAGTCCTGCTGGTGGAAGACGATGAGCGCCTCGCGGCGTTGATCGCCCATTTCCTCGAACAACACGGCTACGAGGTGCGCACCGTGCTGCGTGGCGATCTGGCCGTGGCGGCGTTTCTGGAATTCAAGCCGAAAGTGGTGGTGCTCGACCTGATGCTGCCGGGGCAGAGCGGTCTGCACGTGTGCCGCGAAATTCGCAGCGTGTCGGACACGCCGATCGTGATTTTGACTGCCAAGGAAGATGACCTCGACCATATCCTCGGACTGGAATCCGGCGCCGATGACTACGTGATCAAACCGATCAAACCACCGGTGTTGCTGGCCCGACTGCGGGCGTTGCAACGGCGGCAGGTGCCGGACAGCAACGTGGTGAGTTTTATGGAGTTTGGCCAGTTGAGCGTCGATCGCAGTTGCCGTGAAGTGCGGCTGGCGGGCGAGGTCATCGAAATGACCACCATGGAATTCGAACTGCTGTGGTTGCTGGCCAGTGCCGCCGGCAAGGTGCTGTCGCGTGACGACATCCTCAATCGCATGCGCGGGATTGCCTTCGACGGCCTTAACCGCAGCGTCGACGTGTACATCAGCAAGTTGCGCAACAAGCTCAAGGACAACCCCCGCGAGCCGATGTGTATCAAGACCGTGTGGGGCAAGGGTTATCTGTTCAATCCGTTCGCGTGGGAGCTGTAGATGCTGCGGTTATTTCTCGGGCTGTTTCTGGTCATGACAGTGGGGCTAGTGCTGGCGCTGCAGACGGTCGAGCATACCTTCAACGCGTTGCTCGACAATCAGATGCAGGCTTACAACCGTGAGGCGGTGCGCGGTCAGGCGTGGTCGCTGGTCGATCATTTGCAGGGGCGGCAGGGCGCGGATCGTGAGCGGCAACTGGACAGTTTGCGTCCGCACTATGGGCTTTCGCTGAGCCTTGTCGAGGCCGATCAACTCGCGCTGACGGCGCAGGAAAAAGCCGAACTGACGCAGAATCTGCTGGTGATCCGCGACAACTACACCCAGTTCATCAGCAACATCGACGGCGGTTCGCAGGTGCTCAGCATCAAGCTGCCGCCCGAGCCGAGCCTGATGCCGTTCTATATCACGGCCGCCTATGTGATGCTCGCGGTGCTGATCGGTATCGTGCTGTTTTTCTGGGTGCGTCCGCATTGGCGCGATCTGGAAAAGCTGCGCCTGGCCGCCGAGCGTTTCGGCGACAACGATCTCTCGGTGCGCATTCAGTTGTCGAAACGCTCGAACATCCGCGATCTGGCCGAGCACTTCAATCTGATGGCTGCACGCATCGAAGGGTTGATCGCCAATCAGCGTGAACTGACCAACGCCGTTTCCCATGAACTGCGCACGCCGATTGCGCGGCTGTCGTTTGAACTCGACCAGCTCAAACAGCAGCCGGACGCCAGCCAGAACCGCGAGCTGATTGCCGACATGTACGCCGACCTCGGCGAGCTGGAGGAAATGGTTTCCGAACTGCTGACCTACGCCAGCCTTGAGCGTGGCGCGACGGTGATCAAGCGCGAAAACATTCAGGCTGCCAATTGGCTCGACAGCGTGGTCGGCAGCGTCGCGCTGGAGGCCGAAGCGGCGGGGGTGCAGTTGTTGATCGGTGATTGCCGGCTCGACACCGTGCGCATCGAGCCGCGATTCATGGCGCGAGCGGTGATCAATCTGCTGCGCAACGCGATTCGCTATGCCGAGCAACGGGTGGAGGTGACACTGGAGCGCACGGGCGATTATTACCAAGTGCGGGTCAACGACGATGGGCCGGGCGTGCCGGTGGACGGACGGGAGAAAATCTTTGAACCGTTTTCGCGGCTGGATGCCAGTCGGGATCGGCGTACGGGCGGGTTTGGTCTGGGTTTGGCGCTGGTGCGCCGGGTGTCACAGTCCCATGGCGGGCAGGTTGAGGTGGGCGATTCGGCTTGGGGTGGGGCGTCGTTCCGGATGACTTGGGCGCATCTGGATTGAATGCCGTTGCCTGTGCCGGCCCCTTCGCGAGCAAGCTCGCTCCCACACTGGATTTGTGAACACCACAGATCACTGTGGGAGCTGGCTTGCCAGCGATGGGGCCGTCCATGGCACTGCTATTTCAACTGCTGATCAGAAATCCCACTTGGTCGTCAGCATCACATTGCGCGGCTCGCCGTAGAACGTGGTGTCGAAGTTGCCCAGACCCGTCAGGTAACGCTTGTCGAACACGTTGTTGGCGTTGACCGTGAAGCTCAGGTGCTCGTTGTACTGATAGCGGCTCATCAGGTCGACGAGGGTGTAGCCGCCTTGTTTGATCCGTGTGTAGTCGCCCGCCGGGGCGCTGTAGATCTTGCCGTAGAACGCACTCTGCCAGCTCACGCCGCCGCCGACGGTGACCTTGTCCAGCACGCCGGGCAAACGGTAGGTGGTGAAGGTGCGCACCGTGTGCTCGGGCTTGGTGGTCGACAACGGATAGCCGTACATACGCTGCTCATCGGCATCACGGGTACGCGCGTAGGTGTACCCGGCGGAGACGTTCCAGCCTTCGGCCAGTTCGCCGGCCAGTTCCAGTTCCACGCCCTTGGTGGTGGCGCCGTCGATGGCTTTGTAGATGCCTTCGTTGGTTACCGCGTTGGTGCCGATCGATTCGGCAACGCCGTCCTGCTCGATGCGGAAAAACGCCAGGCTGGCGTTGAGGCGACCGTCGAAATACGCCGCTTTCAAACCGCTTTCATAGCTGTCGCCCTCGACCGGCGCGAGGGTCGAACCGTTGGCGTCCTTGTAGGTCTGCGGCTGATAAATACGGGTGTAGCTGGCGTATAGCGAATAGGTGTCGTCGAGGTCATAAATCACCCCGGCGTAAGGCGTGACCACGCCGTGTTCCTTGTAACTGGTGTGGGTGTCGTCGAGACCGGCGCCGGGGTTGTAGCGGTAGTCTTCGTTGTATTTGAAGGTGCTCAAGCGGCTGCCGAGAATCACCGACAGATCATCGGTCGGGCGCAGGCGCGTGGCCAGGTAAATGCCGTTCTGGCTCTGCGTGCGCTCGTATTTGCCGTTTTTCGGGAAGTCCTGTTTCGGCAGATTGCCCTCCCAGTCGTAAATGCTGCCCGGGACTTCGGAAAACGCACTGGTGTCGTAGGTCGAACCGGTCTGGCGCGAGTGCGAGGTCATGACCCCGGCGATCAGCTCATGCTCGCGACCGCCCAGCGTGAACGGACCGGAGACATTGACGTCAGCGGTGTTCTGCACGCGATGACCTTCCCAGCGCCCCCAATACATGAACATGCCTTCACCCGTGGCGCGGTTCGGATTACCGCCGCTGGCCGAGGCCAGACGCGTGTCGTGATCGGTGGTTTTCTGGTCGAGGCTGACCTTGAATTTCCAGTCGCTGGCCAGCGCCTGCTCCAAGGAGGCGAAGTAGGTGATGTTGTCGAAATCGCGGCGACTCCAGTCGGCGGCAGAGTTGAAATGCCGCCCGAAATCAGTTCGCCCGCCATCGGCGAAGTACACCGGGTTGCCGGTCCACGACGAACCGCGTGGTGTGGTGCTGGATTTGTCCACGCCGAAGGTCAGCAGGGTGTCGTCGCTCAGATCCGCTTCGAGGATGCCGTAGAACAGGTCTTTGCGCTGGCTGTAGTGATCCAGGTAAGAGTTCTGATCGGAGTAGGCGCCGACGAAACGTCCGCGCACGTTGCCCGACTCAGTCAGCGAACCGGAAATATCACCGACAGTGCGGTAGGCATCCCATGAGCCGACGGTGCCGCTGATCGAGGCTTTGAATGCCTTGGTCGGCTTTTTGCGAATCAGGTTGACCGTGGCCGACGGGTCGCCGGAGCCGGTCATCAGGCCGGTCGCGCCTTTGATGATTTCAATGCGGTCGATGCTCGCGGCATCATCGCCATTGTTCGGGTTCTCGCCGTAAACGCCATCGTAGGGAATGTTGATGCCGTCGTACTGGAAGTTGGTGATCGCCAGGCCGCGCGCTGAAAACTCGGTCCGGTCGCTGTCGTACTTCTGCATGGAAATGCCGGGGGTATTGCGCAGCGCATCGCCGATGCTTTGCACGCCGCGATCGTCCATTTGCTGACGGGTAATGACCGTCACCGACTGCGGGGTTTCGCGGATCGACAGCGGCAGGCCGGTGGCCGAGGACATGGCTCCGGTGGTGTAAGAACGGGTGTCTTCAGTAGTGGCGCCGAGGCCTTGGGCGGAAATGTTGGTGGCGCCCAGTTGCAGGGACTGGTCGGTTTTTTCAGCGGCGTTGGCAGAAATGCTCAGCAGGGCCAGTGCCAGCGGGCACAGGGCAAAACGAAAACGGAGGTGCGACATGGAGACCCCTTTGCATCGAATCGATCGGTAGTTGAAGTGCTTCTGAGGGGTTAACCGAACGAGTGCGGGAAAAGGGAACTGCAAAAATCAAAAGGTAAAAAAAGAACCTTGTGGGAGCTGGCTTGCCAGCGATAGCGGTGGGACAGCCAACATTGATTTTGAACAAGCTGTCCTCATCGCTGGCAAGCCAGCTCCCACAGGGATAGAGGAATGGCGGCGATTGTCTATCGGGTCAAACCGAGGCGTTCATGCCATTGGGCGATGGATTCTTCGGGGTAGACGTCGAACTGTTGGTCTTTGGTTTTGGCCTCGACTTCCACCCACGGCGCTTTCGAACCCAGCATCAGAAGCGTGTGCTCCGGCGGCACCGGCAACGGTGTGTCGATGGCCGAAGCGAACGGGTGGATCAGCTCCGGCCACTCCGGGCTGAACAGCCACAAGCCGCTGCCGCACAGTGAACAGAAATGCCGTTCGGCGGTGCTGCGATGGGCGCGTTTGGCGCCGTCGTCCTTCATCTTCGCGTGATAGATGCTGATGTGTTTACGCCCGCGCACCTTGAGGCTGGTCGCGTCGCCGCCGAGGTTGATCGCATAACCGCCGCCACCCTGAGTCTTGCGGCAGATCGAGCAATAACAGCGTTGATAAGGGTAGGGGTGGGCGCTGGTGAGACTGAATGTGACCTCGCCGCAATGGCAGGAGCCTTCGAGATGCATGGGTGCTCTCCCGTTTTGAATGTGTGGTTGAGCCTAGAACATTCAGTGCGATGGCGGCCGGTGTGATTCGACGGGCGGGCGCAGCGTCTAGCCCCAGTGTCCCCGCAATCCCATGGGGCGAGACTTCGGAACCCGGCATGCAAGCGCTGTTGAACGAGATTCTTGACGCTGTCCGCCCGCTGATCGGGCAGGGCAAGGTGGCTGACTACATTCCTGCCCTCGGCACCGTGCCGGCCAATCAACTGGGCATCGCCGTGTACGGCAACGACGGCGAGATGTACTGCGCCGGTGACGCCGAGACGCCGTTCTCGGTGCAGAGTATTTCCAAGGTGTTCAGCCTGGTGCAGGCAATCGACCATTCCGGCGAAGCGATCTGGGAGCGCCTCGGTCACGAGCCGTCCGGGCAACCGTTCAACTCGCTGGTGCAGCTGGAATTCGAGCGCGGTCGGCCACGCAACCCATTCATCAATGCCGGCGCGCTGGTGATCTGCGACATCAACCAGTCGCGCTTCGCCGCACCTACTTTGTCGATGCGCGATTTCGTCCGCCGACTGTCGGGCAACCCGCAGATCATGATCGACGGCAAAGTCGCCGACTCCGAATACCAGCACCGCGCGCGCAATGCGGCGATGGCGTATCTGATGCAGTCGTTCGGCAACTTTCACAACGACGTCGAAGCGGTGCTGCGCAGCTATTTCAGCCATTGCGCGTTGCGTATGAACTGCATTGATCTGGCCCGGGCGTTCTGCTTTCTGGCCAACGACGGTTTTTGCAAACACAGCGGCGAACAGATCCTCACACGTCGGCAAACCCAGCAGGTCAACTCGATCATGGCCACCAGCGGGCTGTATGACGAGGCGGGTAACTTCGCTTATCGCGTTGGCTTGCCGGGCAAGAGTGGTGTTGGCGGCGGGATTGTCGCGGTGGTGCCAGGGCAGTTCACGGTGTGCGTGTGGTCGCCGGAGTTGAATGCGGCAGGGAACTCGCTGGCGGGGATGGCGGCGCTGGAGATGCTGAGTGCGCGGATTGGCTGGTCAGTCTTCTGACCCGATCCGTCAAACACCAAAAACCTGTGGGAGCTGGCTTGCCAGCGATGAGGTCCTGTCAGTCACAATAAATTGGACTGAACCACCGCTATCGCTGGCAAGCCAGCTCCCACAGGTTTCTTTAGTGTTTGATGAGGTGTATTTCATCGAGTAATCCGCTACATTTTCCGGCCGCCCTTTGCATGGTGAATCCGCTTCATGTCTCTCGCGCTCGAACGTCTAGTCGCTGGCACGCCGATCCCTTTCGCTGGTAACCGCGTCACCGTGGTCAGCCCCGAACTGGCCGCGCGGTTTCAGCCCGGTGACCATTTGCTGGTGGAGCAGGTCAGTGGCGAGTTGCTGCTGATCCCGGTGGCGGATCAGCAAGCGGCGAACGTGGCGATCGAGCGCGCAGCCGCGGCATTCATCGCGCTGTCGGCGGTTTCCGATGCGGCGATCAGCCAGTTTTTTGACCTGTTCGCGCAGCGTCTGGAAACTCCCGAGTGCTGGGCGCACATCGAAACCGCCAACCTTGCCGACATTGAGCGGGCCAAGGCGCGCGGCCGCTCCACCACCCGCCTGTTCGCTGATGAGCGCATGCGTGGCGACATGATCGCCGGCCTGCGCGCCTGGCGTGATGCGGCAGCGACGCGCGGAAAAGTCATCAGCAGCGTTGAACATGACGGCTGGAAGGTCGAACAAGTGGTCTCGCCGCTGGGCATCGTCGCGTTTGTCTTTGAAGGTCGGCCGAATGTGTTCGCCGACGCGGCGGGTGTTTTGCGCACCGGCAACACCGCCGTACTGCGCATCGGCAGCGATGCGTTGGGCACCGCGCAAGCGATTGTCACTCACGCCTTGAACCCGGCGCTGGCCGAGGCTGGTCTGCCGGCCGGTGCGGTGTCGTTGGTGGAAAGTGTCAATCATGCTGCCGGTTGGGCGATGTTCGCTGATCGGCGTTTGTCGTTGGCGGTGGCGCGCGGTTCGGGTCGTGCGGTCAGTCAGTTGGGCAGCATTGCCCAGCAAGCCGGCACCGCCGTCAGCCTGCACGGTACGGGTGGTGCGTGGTTGATTGCCGATCGTGATGCCGATGCCAAACGCTTTGCCGCCGTGGTGCGCAACTCGCTGGACCGCAAGGTCTGCAATACGTTGAACGTCTGCCTGATCCAGCGTGATCGTGCGGCGGAACTGCTGCCGTTGTTTCTCGATGCGCTGCAACAGGCCGGTACGGCACGTGGCCAGGGCTGCAAATTGCACATCGTTGAAGGCAGTGAACGTTATCTGCCGAGTGAGTGGCAGAACGCGACGGTCGAGGTTTATCGCGCCGAGGGTTACCAGACTGAAGCACTGGCCGAGCCCTTGGCAGAGTCCGAGTTGGGTCGCGAGTGGGAATGGGAAGAAACCCCGGAAGTCAGTCTGATGATCGTTGACGATCTGGATCAGGCAATCAGTTTGTTCAACCGCTACAGCCCGCAATTTACCGTGTCGTTGATCAGTGAAGATGCCGCCGTGCAAGCGCGTTTTTACAACGCGGTGAATGCGCCGTTCGTGGGCAATGGCATTACCCGTTGGGTCGATGGGCAGTACGCGCTGAACAAGCCGGAACTGGGGCTTTCGAACTGGGAGAGTGGGCGTTTGTTTGCGCGCAGTGCGATTCTTTCGGGGGATGGTGTATTCACTGTGCGCAGCCGCATGACTCAGGTCGATCTCACGGTAAAACGCTGAGCTGGCGGACAATGAGCGTTCCCACGCTCCAGCGTGGGAACGATCAATGCTCAGGCAGCGTGGGTGGCTTGCGCGTGGATTGCGCAAGTCGCCGGTTGCTCCGCCAGCGGCACAAACGTGCGGCGGTCCGAGGACAGCGCATCGATCGAGCCGGTCTCGATGTCATACACCCAGCCATGCAGATTCAGCAGACCTTTCTCCTGTGCCAGACGCACGCTCGGGTGGGTCTGAATGTTCGCCAGCTGTGCGATCACGTTTTCGCGCACCATCGAACTCAATTTCGCCGCGTCATTGGCATGCGGCCGCGCCTCGTTAACCACTTTCGCCGACTCGGCATGCTGCAACCAGCCGCTGACGGCGGGCAGATGATCCATGCATTTGCACTTGGCGATTGCCGTCATCGCGCCGCAGTCCGAATGGCCGCAAATCACAATATCCGTTACGCCAAGCACCGCCACCGCGTATTCCACCGTCGCCGACACCCCGCCCGGATGCGGGCTGTAGGACGGCACGATATTGCCGGCGTTTCGGATCACGAACAGCTCGCCGGGTTCTTGTTGAGTCAGCAGTTCCGGCACGACACGACTGTCGGAACAGGTGATGAACAAGGTTCCGGGCTGTTGCGTGGTCGCCAGGTGTTTGAACAGTTCGGTGCGTTGCGGAAACGCTTCGTTCTGGAATTTCAGGAAGCCATCAATCAGGTTTTTCATGGTGTTGTCCTCTCAGTTCGAGCAACCGCTGCCGAATTCGCTGTATTGAAGAATGTGTTTGCCGCCGTGGCTGTCCAGATACGTCATCTCCACCGGCACCACGCCACACACATCGGCAACCGGGGTAATGTCCAGCACTTGGGCGATATCCAGTGGCATGCCGTAGCGGTAGGCGACGGCCTCGTCAGCGGCAGATGCCTGGGCGCAAAAGCCGCCGAGCAGGGCCAGAATCAACAGAATTTTTTGCATGGGGCAGCCTCCAGATGCGTTTGGTGACGGGTAGCCATTTGAGGTGAGTTGGCCCGCACGCAGGGCGCGGGCCGGTGCGGATCAGAACGGACGCAGGGGCAGGAACTTGCCGTCGAGGGTGACCACTGCGCGGGAGCCGCCTTCCGGGTCTTCGACTTTCTTGATGTCGAGTTTGAAGTTGATCGCACTGATGATGCCGTCGCCGAACTGCTCGTGAACCAAGGCTTTGAGGGTGGTGCCGTAGATCTGGATCATCTCGTGGAAGCGGTAGATGGTCGGGTCGGTCGGCACGCCACTGAGGCTGCCACGCAGCGGGATGATCTGCATCGCTGCGACGTCTTCAGCGCTCAGTTCCAGCTTGTCACCGACCACTTGGGCGGCGTTTTCCGGCAGCGGGTGCTGGCCGAGCAGGGCAGCGGTGACGTATGCCAGGCTCAGGCCAGTGCCGTCGGCGAGATCCTGCCACGACAGATCTTTGCGTGCCTTGGCATCGAGAACGCGGGTGGTCAGGGCCAGGCTGGTGTCGTTGTAGGCGTGGGACTGTTGCATGGTGTCACTCCTTTCAGGGGTTGGCTTGCTGTGTGGGATTGATCTTCTGCCGATTAATCCATAGCGTCCAAGACCGATATACAATGCTTGGCATAAGCCCTGCCTATAGATGGTGATTCCCATGCTGCTGCGACATTTGCGTTATCTGCTGGCCGTTGCCGATCACGGCGGCTTCACCCGTGCCGCCGAGGCACTGCACGTGTCGCAGCCGACCTTGTCGCAACAGATTCGCCAACTGGAGGAAACCCTCGGAGTGAATCTGTTTGATCGCACCTCGCGAACGGTCAAACCCACCGATGCCGGTGAGGCTTACATCGAATGCGCGCGCCGGGTGCTGGTAGAACTGGAGGCGGGCAAGCGCGCGTTGCATGACGTGAAGGATTTGTCTCGTGGGACGCTGCGTCTGGCGATGACGCCGACGTTCATGGCGTATCTGGTCGGGCCGTTGGTGCGCGACTTTGCCGCGCGCTATCCGGGGATTCATTTACAGATATTCGAGTTGTCGATGGACGACATCGAGGCGGGGCTGGCGGATGACTCGCTGGATATTGCGATTGCGTTTACGCCGGTGCGCAGCCCTGATATCGAGTGCATCCCGGCGTTTACCGAAACGTTGGGGATCATGGTTGGGCGTGAGCATCCGCTGTATGACAGCCACTCGGTACTGACGCCGGGGGAAATCGCTTCGCTGGACTTTGCCTTGTTGGCGCCGGACTTCATCACGCGGTTATCGGTGGACGAGTATTTCCGCCAAAACGGGATTACACCGCAGGTGCGGATCGAGGTGAATTCGGTGAGTACGTTGCTGGAAGTGGTGCGTTGTTCGCCGATGGCGACGATGCTGCCGCAGGCGATTGCGACGGAGGATCGGGCGTTGCGCCGGTTGCGCGTGGAGAGCGAGGCGCCGCAGCGTGGGGCGGCGTTGTTGCGGCGGCGCAATAATTATCACAGCGCGGCGGCGGTGGCGTTTGTGGAGTTGGTGTTGGACATGGGAAGCCCCTCACCCTAACACTCCCGAAACGTCGGACCGCCCAGAGGGAGAGGGGACTGACCGAGGTGTTTGTGCGATTTACGCCGACCTGAAAGTTTTGAGTCGAACTAAAATTTTAAGCGCAGCACAAATCGGCTCCCTCTCCCTCGGGAGAGGGCTGGGGTGAGGGGCTACAATTCCAGTCACGCCAAATCAATGCAAGCGAACAAAAAAGGCCTGCTTCTTTTAAGAAAGCAGGCCTTTCAATTATTTAATGACTAACTCAGCAGAACCGATCAATCACCCGAACTTCATTCTTGTTCTGCATCGAATCCCACGCCTGTTTCAGCGTTTGCAAAACATTACCGATGAAGTCCCTGTCGGCCGCGGCTTTCTTGCCAACATAACCGTGGCCGCGACGGTACATCTTCAGGCGGGCCAGCAGGTTCTGATGGTTGCGGTCGAACTCTTCTTCGCCAGCATGCGGTGCCAGGCAGTCGATATGCACCTGACCCGACGTGCTGATCCACAGAATATGGCTGTCATGGCTGTCTTTCTGCGCAGCGAACATACGAGCCAGTTCTTCGATAGTAGGTTGATTGTTCAGATTCATGATTTTGCCCCTTGACCAGTCTGGTGATCTTTCAAAGTTGATTCGCTAATACAGGTAGCCCATCGGTTAGTTGATCCCTGGCACCGAAACCAGGACGTCAGCGCTCGCCCGTGTGAAATACGGGGTCGTGCATCTGTTGCATGTAGTCGTGTTGAATAACTGCTACGCAATAGCGTCACAACGAGGAGAAGCAGCGAAAACCGGGAGGCTCCTTGACGACATTTACCGTGTCGACCACAAGCGTCTTGAGAATTTTCGCCAGCGCTTCTCGTCCTTGTACTGGACGTTCAGGCCAGGTCAGCTTCTTCAATCTGCCTTGTGGGCAGCGTGTATCCGGAAAAAACAACTCGGCGGTCAGACGAGTTTGCTCAAGCGTGTTACTCGTGTTCCCGATCGGGGAACGTCTTCATCATGCAAAAGCAAAACGACGCCGTCAACGGTTTTGTAGTGATTATTTTCAAGCACTACATATTGTCGGACAAAGCTGTTTTGGAATGAGAAAGAATCCGTTCAGGCAACGGAAAAAGGCGTGCGCAGCACATAGAAGGTGCATGGATAACCGTCTACTTTGCGCTGCTCCAGGGTGAAGTGGCCGTCGCTCAATAACGGAATCAGTCTGGCCCAGAAGGACTGGGCCGGCAGGTTGGCGTCGATATGGAAAATCTGCCATTGACCGGGGATCTGGCTCAAGAGGGCAGAGACGACAAACTGCGCGACGCCTTGGCCACGAAAGCGCCGGGCGATGAAGAAATAGCCAATGTTGTGTTCGGTACCGGCGACATGGGTTTCGTCATCGACGGTCACAAACCCGGCCAGTTCGCCGTCGACGCAAATCAGGAACGGTCGGGTGGCCGGATGGCGCCAGTAGTCAATTTTTGGCTGGATGGAGAAGAAACCATGATCAGCGAGCTTCAGCGGCAGCCATTCGCTGAAGTCGTACATGTAGAACTGCATGAGGTTTTCGATGATCTCCAGTTCATCGCGCTGAGCAGGGTGCAGTTCGATATTGGCCATGCGCCGGGTTCCTGAAAGTGATGAGCCTTGCAGAAACATTAGCGGGGTTTTATTTGCTCGCCGGTTTCGCCGTGCGTTTGGTGGTGCCTGCGGATTTGCTGCGGGTCGATTTACGTTTCTTTTTCCACGGTGCCGAGGCTTTGCCGGCAGGGGGCGGGCCGCTGATGGTCAGGCTGAGGCTGGAGCAGCGCGTCACCTGTTTGCTCATCCACGCCGCTTGTTTGGTGACGAATTCTTCCAGACTCATTTCGCCGCTTTGCACCATGTCCAGTGCCTGCTCCCAAATTGCCGTGGTGCCGGGGTCGGCAATTGCGCGAGGCACCGCATCGATCAGGCTGAACGCCGCCGGTGTGGCAGCGAGGGCCTTGCCGTTTTTCACCAGATAACCACGATCCAGCAACCCCTGAATGATCGAGGCGCGGGTGGCTTCGGTGCCGATCCCGGTGGTGTCCTTGAGCTTCTGTTTGAGCAGCGGATCCTCGACCAGTTTGGCGACGTTTTTCATCGCCTTGATCAGATCGCCCTCGGTGTAGGGTTTCGGTGGTTGTGTCCACAGATCCTTGAGCTTCACAGCGGCGATGGCGCATTCGACACCCTGGCTCAGGGCCGGCAAGGTTTGCGGTGCGGGTGCCTCGCGGCCCTTGGCCGGCGCCAGTGCCTCGGGCAGCGCACGTTTCCAGCCCGGTTCGATGATCTGCTTGCCGACTGCGCGTAGCGCTTCACCGGCGCAATCGAAATCGGCCTGAGTGCGATCGTATTCGTGGTTGGGCAGGAACTGCGCCAGATAGCGTGCGCGGATCAGCGTGTAGACCGCGCGGTGTTTGCCGGTCAGGCGTTCGAGATTCTTCGCCGCAGCGGTGGGGATGATGCCGTGGTGCGCGCTGACCTTGGCGTCATTCCAGGCTCTGGATTTGCGTTGCGGCTCCAGAAACCCGTTAAGCGCTTCAAGGCCCGGATCGGCCTGACGCAATGCCGCAAGAATCCCCGGTGCCTCGCTGTGCTGGCTCAACGGTAAGTACCCGCAATCACTGCGCGGGTAGGTGATGACTTTGTAGGTTTCGTAGAGTGCCTGGGCGATGTCGAGGGTTTCCTGCGCGCCGAGGCCGAGTTTCTTCGAGCAGACTTCCTGCAAGGTGCCGAGATCGAAGGGCAGGGGCGCCACTTCGCGCAGGCGCTCGGTTTTCAGTTTAACCACCCGGGCACTGGCCGCGCCGTTGATCGCCGCTGCCGCTTGCTGGGCCAACGCCTGATTGAGGCAGCGATCCTGATCGTCACAGACATCCGACGGCGCCCGCCACTGCGCGGTAAACGGGATGCCGTTGTGCAGCAAATCGACATCGATCGCCCAGAACGGCACCGGCACGAAATCGGCGATGCTGCGGTCGCGATCGACCACCAGCCGCAAGGTCGGCGTCTGCACTCGGCCTACCGGCAACACGCCTTGATAACCCGATTGTCGCCCCAGCAGCGTAAACAGCCGACTCATGTTCATGCCGATCAGCCAGTCCGCCCGCGAGCGGCCCAGCGCCGAGTGATACAGGCTGAAGGTTTCGGCCCCCGGTTTCAACGCGGCCAAGGCCTTGCGGATCGAGGCTTCGTCCAGCGCCGACAGCCACAATCGGCGGATCGGCCCGCGATAACGACAATGCTCGACCAGTTCCCGGGCGATCATCTCGCCCTCACGGTCGGCGTCGGTGGCGATGATCAGTTCGCTGGCTTCACCCAGCAGGCGTTTGACCGCTTTGTACTGGCTGGCCGTGCGCGGCTTGACGGTCATTTTCCACTTGTCCGGGATGATCGGCAGATCGGCCAGCACCCAGCGCTTGTAGCGCGCGTCATAGGCATCCGGCGGCGCGGTTTCGAGCAAGTGGCCGATGCACCAGGTCACCGTGACGTCCGTTCCCAGCCAGCAGCCGTCGCCCCGACGCCTGGCGCCGAGCACGGCCGCAATGTCTTTGGCCTGGGAGGGTTTTTCACAGAGGTACAGCCGCATAACCACCATCGTCGATCAAGGTCGGAACAGGTGCACAGAATGGCCGGACTTGGCGTCAGGGGCAACTTTTATCTGTATGGATATACAGATAAAAAGCATTGCAGCAGGTGACGGGCAATACAGGGACGCAGGCCGGGCTATCGAGAAATTGATTAGCGCCCGGTTGGCGCGTGTGTCAGGTTTTTCGCCGATTCAAAACACGCGAGTGACAGGACGATCTCGCCAGAAGATCGCCGTGGTCTGTCGACACTGACTACTCAGAAACAAGGAAGTCCATCATGGCTCAAGCCAAATCGAAAACCAGCAGCGCCTTCGACGAAATCGATACCTTCAGCCACCTGTATGACCGTGGCGTCGGTCTGGTCAATGGCAAACCCTCATTCACCGCCGATCAGGCTGCGGATGAAATCCTGCGCAAAGGCCTGTCGTGGGGCGACAAGAACGCTGACGGCAAGATCGACCTCAGTTACACCTTCCTGACGGAAAAACCGGCGAACTACAACGTCAAACTGGGCAACTTCAGCGAGTTCAGCGCCCAGCAAAAAGCTCAGGCCGTGCTGGCCATGCAATCCTGGGCCGACGTCGCCAACGTCACGTTCACTGAAGGCAAGGGCGGCGATGGCCACATGACCTTCGGCAACTACGATGTCAGCACCGGAGGCGCGGCATTCGCTTACCTGCCGAGCGGCGGCGGTTATGACGGCCAGTCGTGGTATCTGATCAACGATCAATATCAGGTCAACAAAACCCCGGACACCAACAATTACGGGCGTCAGACACTGACCCACGAAATCGGCCATACCCTCGGCCTGTCGCACCCGGGCGCCTACAATGCTGGTAATGGCAATCCGACTTATAACGACGCCAAGTACGCCGAAGATACCCGTGGCTACAGCCTGATGAGCTACTGGAGCGAAGCCAACACCGATCAGAACTTCAGCAAGGACGGCAGCGGCGCGTACGCTTCGGCGCCATTGCTGGATGACATTGTCGCGGTGCAAAAACTCTATGGCGCCAACTACGCGACCCGCGCCGATGACACCACGTACGGTTTCAACTCCAACGCCGAGCGCGATTTCTATAGCGCCACTTCGGCGTCTTCCAAAGTCGTTTTCTCGGTGTGGGATGGTGGCGGTAATGACACGCTGGACTTCTCCGGCTTCAGCCAGAACCAGAAGATCAATCTCAATGAAGGTTCGTTCTCCGACGTCGGTGGCCTTGTCGGTAACGTGTCCGTTGCTCACGGTGTGACTGTGGAAAATGCCATCGGTGGTTCAGGCAATGACCTGCTGATTGGCAACGCCGCTGCCAATGATCTGTTCGGCGGTGCCGGCAACGATATCCTCTACGGTGGTGGCGGTGGCGACACTTTGTGGGGCGGTGCAGGTGCTGACATTTTCGTGTTCGGTGCTGCTAGCGATTCGACCATGACCGCGCCGGACTGGATCATGGATTTCACCAGCGGTCTGGACAAGATCGATCTGTCGGGGATCGCCGGTTTCGCCACAGGCGCGGCGTCGCTGAACTTTGTCAGCGGCTTCACCGGCCATGCGGGCGATGCGATCCTGACCTACTTTGCGCAGACCAATCAGACCAGCCTGATGGTTGACCTGACGGGGCAGGGGGCGGTGGACTTTGCTGTGGGTGTGGTGGGGCAAGCGGTGGAGACTGATATCGTTGCGTGATGCCTGAAGAACGGCCCTCACCCTAACCCTCTCCCAGTCGGAGAGGGGACTGACCGAGTTGTTTGGCGAAATCCATCGACCTGAAAAACCGAGTCGATTATGGATTCAAAGCCAATCGTTCAAGTCGGTGAATCTCGCCAATATCCCCCAATCGGCTCCCTCTGCCCCGGGGAGAGGGCTGGGGTGAGGGGCTTTTGAAGTTGATGGGCCGTTCGGCTGTAAACCCACCCCAACCAGAACCGATGGGCTATACCTGAACCGGTCTCTTCGCCGTATTCAGGAGAACCCCATGAAATCCTCCGGACCCAGTCCCGTCATCGCCCTCGAACAACTTGCCGGCTGCCTGCTGGTGAAATTCCACGGCATCCAGGTCGCCGCGTCCTCCCACGTATTGATCCTCAACGAAGCCAACTACCCGCCGGTCTATTACGTCCCTCGCGAAGACATCGACGAAAAGTATTTCGCCCGCACCGATCACACCAGTTATTGCCCGTACAAGGGCGATGCCAATTACTTCAGCCTGCAAGTGCCGGGGCATGAAGGGGCGAACGCGGTGTGGACTTACGAAAATCCGAAAGTGTCAGTAGCGACGATCCGCGACTACGTAGCGTTTTATCCGGATCAGGTGAAGTTTGAGGTGATCAAGGCGGAGTGAGTGGTAAAGGCCCTCAGTGGAGGGCCGCACCTTCAGTTCATACCGTCATCAACAACAGAGCGACCATCGGGTAGTAGCGATTGTCGTGGCTACGGGTTTTTTGGGCCTGAGTGGGTGTTACCCACGCCAAGGCCTGAAAGTCCAACTTGAGCAGCTCTTGCTGAAAGGCTCTGATCTGTTCGTCACTGGCCTCTGTGCCTAGCGAATAAGGTGCAACGAACACCGCGCCCAAACGTGGTTCGTGGTAATCGACTCGCTTTGCATCGCCTTTCGCTTGATCACGTCTGGCAGCGATATGGTTTTTGGTCTTTTCCTGTCCGTTGATATCAACGTAAGCCACTTTTGCCTCTATGCAAAACCCATCCTGTTCATTGGCAATGTACAAATCATTGCGGCCGATCGAGGCTGCCTGCTCACTTGCCTCTGTCGCGATCTTGCTGATCTGGTATTCCTCAATGGCTGTCCAGTCGGCTTTCCAGGCAGCTCCCGCGAGAATGCTGACGTTCGCCTGCTCGTTGTACCAGTAAGGCAGATCATCGCCATCCCAGACGTCAATGTAGCGTTGAGTGCAGGCTATCCAGCTTTTTAAAACCGGTTCGAGCGGCTGCAGGGTCGGGCAGGTAATGCACACATATTGATCGTTCATCGAGAGGATGATCCTTGTCATTTGACGACGTTTGTGGACTTGAAGGCTTGATGTCTCTATTGGGTGGCCACTGATACGCCATTATCTCAACAGAGGCAAACTCCAGGCGGCAAAAAGCCGCTTCAGGGCCAGCCTGAAGCGGCTTTGTTAACGCATCAGTTCTTGTCGAGATCGATATTCTTCGTCTCACGCAAACAGATCATCCCCACCACCAGGCTCACCCCGGTAATCAGCACCGGATACCAAAGCCCATAAAAGATGTCCCCGGTGTACACCACCAGCGCAAACGACACCGTCGGCAGGAACCCGCCAAACCAGCCGTTACCAATGTGATACGGCAGCGACATCGAGGTGTAGCGAATGCGCGTCGGGAACAGTTCGACCATCAGCGCTGCCAGCGGGCCGTAGCACATGGCCGAGATGATGATCAGCGCCACGATCAGGGCGACGATCATCGGTTTGTTGATTTGCTGCAGATCCGCTTGTTGCGGGTAGCCGGCGAGGGTGATTGCGCCGCGCAACGCCGCTTCGTCATAGCCATCGAGTTTCACGTCGCCAACGCTGATCTGCACGCCACTGCCGGCTGGCGCGGCGGCGCTGGAGTAGGGCAGGCCTTGCTTGACCAGGAAGGTTTTGACCTTGTCGCACGGGCTGTCGAATTTGGCCTTGCCCACCGGGTCGAACTGGAAGGTGCAGGTGGCCGGATCCGCCAGCACGGTGATCGGCGCCTGACGGCTGGCCTGATCGATCGCCGGGTTCGCATAGTGCGCCAGCGATTTGAAGATCGGGAAGTACAGCGCCGTGGCCAGCAACAGGCCCAGCATCAGCACCGGTTTACGCCCGACCTTGTCCGACAGCCAGCCGAAAATGATGAAGAACGGCGCGCCGATCACCACGCTGATGATCAGCAAGGTGTTGGCCACCGCCGGGTCCATTTTCAGGAATTGGGTGAGGAAGAACAGCACGTAGAACTGCGCCGCATAGAAGGTCACCGCTTGCCCGGCGTTGATGCTGAACAGGGCGATCAACACGACTTTGAGGTTTTCCCATTTGCCGAAGGATTCGCGGATCGGCGCTTTCGAAGTTTTGCCTTCTTCTTTCATTTTCAGGTACGCCGGCGACTCGTGCAGGCTCAGGCGAATCCAGGTGGAAATGCCCAGCAGTACGATCGACAGCAGGAACGGAATGCGCCAGCCCCACACTTCAAACTGGTCGCCGGTGAAGTAACGGCAGCCGAGCACCACCAGCAGCGAAAGCAACAGGCCGAGAGTGGCGGTGGACTGAATCCAGCTGGTGTGGAAACCGCGCTTGCCGATTGGCGCGTGTTCGGCAACGTAAGTTGCTGCGCCACCGTATTCACCGCCGAGCGCTAGACCCTGGAGCATGCGCAGTAGCACCAGAATGATCGGCGCGGCGATGCCGATGCTGGCGTAGGTCGGCAGCAGGCCGACGCAGAAGGTCGCCACGCCCATCAGAATGATCGTCGCGAGAAAGGTGTATTTGCGCCCGATCATGTCCCCCAACCGACCGAACACCAGCGCCCCGAACGGCCGCACGATAAAGCCTGCGGCGAAGGCCATCAGCGCAAAGATGAACGCCGTGGTGTCGTTGACCCCGGCGAAAAACTGCTTGCTGATCACCGCCGCGAGGGCGCCGTAGAGGAAGAAGTCATACCACTCGAACACTGTTCCCAGTGAGGAAGCGAAGATGACTTTGCGTGTATCCGGGCTGGTCTCCGCGCTGCGCACGGCGTCCAGCGGCTGAACGTGTTCTGACATATCGGTATCCCTCACAGTGATTGTTTTTGTTGTTCCACTGGTGTTGCGTGTCCGGGTGATGCGCGATGCCTTGGATGTGCTGTTGATTCCTGTGTGAGCGAGCCTGTTCGCGAAGGCGTCGTGTCAGTCAACGTTTATGTTGAATGTGCTACCGCATTCGCGAGCAGGCTCGCTCCCACATTTGGACTGTGTACAGGTCCCGCCAGGATCAGCTGTGCAGCCTTCTCGGCAATCATCAGCGTAGGCGAACAGGTGTTGCCCGAGGTGATGCGCGGCATGATCGACGCATCAGCGATGCGTAAACCTGGCACGCCGTGAACGCGCAGTTGCGCATCGACCACCGCATCACCGTCATTGCCCATGCGGCAGGTGCCGACTGGATGGAAAATCGTCGTGCCGATTTTCGCTGCTGCTTCCTGTAACTCTTCTTCACTTTGCAGGTTGGCGCCGGGCAGATACTCGACCGGTTTGAACGCTTGCAGGGCAGGGGCGCTGACGATGCGCCGGGTCAGGCGAATCGCATCAGCCGCGACGCGTAAATCTTCTGGATGACTGAGGTAGTTGGGCTGAATCAGCGGCGCTTCCTGCGGATCCGCCGAACGAATGTCGATGCGTCCACGGCTCTGTGGACGCAGATCACACACCGACGCAGTAAACGCCGGAAAGCTGTGCAACGGTTCGCCAAAGCGCTCTAGCGACAACGGCTGCACGTGGTACTCAAGATTCGCCGAGGTCTGCTCCGGCCCCGAGCGCGCAAACGCGCCCAACTGACTCGGCGCCATCGACAACGGCCCGCTGCGGTCATACAGATAACGCAGGCCCATGCCCATCTTGCCCCACACGCTGCCAGCGATCTGGTTGAGCGTGCGGGCGTTTTCCAGTTGGTAGATCAGGCGCAATTGCAGGTGATCCTGCAGGTTGCCGCCGACCCCCGGCAGCTCATGAATCACGCCGATGCCCAAGCGTTCGAGCAGCGGCCGCGGGCCAATCCCGGAGCGTTGCAGAATGCTCGGCGATCCAACGGCACCGGCGCACAGGACAATCTCTTTGCGCGCCTTGAACTGTTTGATCTGGCCTTCGTGGCGCGCACTGACTTTTGTTGCGCGACCGTCTTCGAGCAGCACACGATCCACCTCAATCCCGGTCAGCACTGTCAGATTCGCCCGCTCGCGCACCGGTTTCAAAAATGCCTTCGCCGCGTTCCAGCGCACGCCGGATTTCTGATTGACCTGGAAGTAACCGCAACCTTCGTTGTCGCCCTGATTGAAGTCATCAATGCTGGCGATGCCGCTCTGTTCGGCAGCACTGCGAAAGGCATCCAGAATCGGCCACGACAGCCGCTGCTGTTCAACCCGCCATTCACCTTTGGCGCCGTGAAATTCAGCATCCCCGGCAAAGTGGTTTTCGCTTTGCTTGAACAGCGGCAGCACGTCGTTCCAGGCCCAACCCGGGTTGCCCTCGGCCGCCCAGCCGTCGTAGTCGTTGGCCTGGCCGCGCATGTAGATCATGCCGTTGATGGACGAACAACCGCCCAACACTTTGCCGCGCGGATAACTCAGCGCGCGGCCGTTGAGGCCCGGTTGTTCTTCGGTCTTGAAGCACCAGTCGGTGCGCGGGTTACCGATGCAGAACAGGTAGCCGACAGGAATGTGAATCCACGCATAGTTGTCGCGCCCGCCGGCTTCAAGCAACAGCACACGCTGCTGCGCATCAGCGGACAGCCGATTGGCCAGCAAACACCCGGCAGGGCCGGCGCCGACCACGATGTAGTCGTATTCATCGAGGGAAGTCTGCATTCCCTGACCTCGCTTTTTGTTTTTATTGTCGGACACTCTAGTTGTTAGCTTTCGTCAAAAGAATGTTAGTTTTTGCGCAGCCGCTGTGCGTTTTCAAACAGCCTGCATAGACCATAGCCGACAAGGACACGCCATGTTCGACTGGAACGACCTGCGGTTTTTTCTCGAATTGCAACGCAGCGGCCGGCTGCTCACCGCCGCTCGCCGTCTCAACACCACCCACGCCACCGTCGCCCGCCACATCGAAGCCATCGAGAAAAGCCTCGGCACTGCGCTGTTTGTCCAGCACGCGCAAGGTTACGAAATGACCCCGGCGGGGGAGGCGTTGCTTAAACATGCCGAAGCGATGGAAAACGTTGCGTTGCTGGCGCAGGAAGAAATCACCCAATCCACTGCGCCACTGGGCAAGATTCGTGTCGGCGTCACCGAAGGGCTGGGCATCAAGTTTCTCGCCAGCCGCATGATCGGCTTGTTCGAGCGTTATCCGGGGCTGGAGGTGGAACTGGTCGCGGTGCCGCGCTTTGTCAGCATCCTCAACCGCGAGGCGGAAATCAGCATTCATCTGGAGCGCCCGGCGGCGGACATGCTGGTGACGCGCAAACTCACCGACTATCGCTTGGCGCTCTACGCCAGCCAACGCTATCTCGATAAAGCCCCGCCATTGCACAGCCGCGAAGACCTTGGGCGGCATGCGTGGATTGGTTATGTCGATGATTTGCTGTTCAGTCAGGAACTGATGTTTCTCAACAGTTTCTGCCGCAGCCCTCGGGTTGTGTTCCATAGCACCAGCGTCATTGCTCAGCAGGAAGCGGCGCGGTCGGGATTGGGCATTGCCGTGTTGCCTTGCTACATGGCCGAGTCGGATCCCGATCTGGTGCCGTTGCTCCCGGATGAAAGCATCGAGCGCAGTTACTGGATCAGCACGCGGCGCGAGTTGCACAAATCGGTGCGGCTGCGGGTGGTTTGGGACTATGTGGTGGGGTTGTGTGAGGCGGAGCAGGGGTTGCTGCTTAACCTTTGAGATCAAAAGATCGCAGCCTTCGGCAGCTCCTACACCGATTTCTGTAGGAGCTGCCGAAGGCTGCGATCTTTTGATCTTGCTTGACCGTATATATGGATATACGTATATTCGAATCTCCATATGTGCCGAGCCCGTCCGATGATCACCCCCACCGAAGTCTTCAAGAGCCTCGCCGACGAAACCCGCGTCCGCGCCATGCTGCTCATCGCCGATCAGGGTGAACTCTGCGTCTGCGAGCTGATGTGTGCGCTCGGCGACAGCCAACCGAAAATCAGCCGCCACCTCGCGCAACTGCGCAGCAATGGCTTGCTGCTCGATCGCCGTCAGGGCCAGTGGGTCTATTACCGGCTCAATCCGGAGCTGCCGGCGTGGGTCCGCGAAATCCTGCAAGTGACGTCCAAGGCCAACGCTGATTGGCTCAAAGACAATGCCGCCCGCCTGCAGAACATGGACGGGCGTCCGGTTCGTGAAAGCGCCTGTTGCTGAGAAAGAAAAAACCATGCGAATTCTGTTCATGTGCACGGCCAACAGCTGCCGCAGCATCCTCTCTGAAGCCATGTTCAATCATCTGGCGCGCCCCGGATTCGAGGCCGTGAGTTCCGGAAGTTTCCCCAAGGGCCAAGTGTTGCCACGCAGCCTGTCGACGTTGCAACAGGCCGGCATTGCCATCGATGGCTTGTACAGCAAAGGCAATGACGCGTTCGAAGACAATCCGCCAGACATTGTCATCACCGTCTGTGACAAGGCCGCCGGTGAGAGCTGCCCGGTGTACTTCGGCCCCGCACTCAAAGCCCATTGGGGCCTGGCAGATCCCTCGGATGTGATCGGCGACGATGCCGCCGTGGACGCGGCGTTTGCTGCCACGCTAGCGATCATCGAGCGGCGCTGCGCGACCTTCCTCGGCCTGCCATTTAAAGCACTCAACCGCGCTGAACTCCAGCGTGAGCTGGATCGTATCGGCTCGCTCTGAGCTGGAGGACATATGTCAGAACAACTGCCCCATCTTGATCATTCGCTGTTCGAAGGCTTACAGACGTTTTCTTTGGATCAACACAAACCGCGCATCCTGCTGCTCTACGGCTCGACCCGTGAACGCTCGTTCAGTCGTTTGCTGGTAGAGGAGGCCGCACGTCTGCTCGAACACTTCGGCGCCGAAACGCGGATCTTCAACCCGTCCGGGCTGCCGCTGCCCGACGACGTTCCGGTCGACCATCTCAAAGTGCAGGAACTGCGCGAGCTGGTGCTGTGGTCGGAAGGCCAGGTCTGGTGCTCGCCGGAACGCCATGGCGCGATGTCCGCCGTGTTCAAGGCGCAGATCGACTGGGTCCCGCTGGAACTAGGCGCGGTACGCCCGACCCAGGGTAAAACCCTGGCCGTGATGCAGGTCTGCGGCGGTTCGCAGTCGTTCAACGTGGTCAACCAGTTGCGCGTGTTGGGGCGCTGGATGCGCATGTTCACCATCCCCAACCAATCCTCGGTGCCGAAGGCCTATATGGAGTTCGACGACGCGGGGCGGATGAAGCCGTCACCCTTTTATGATCGTGTGGTGGATGTGATGGAAGAACTGGTGAAGTTCACCGTGCTGCTGCGTGATCAACAGGCGCATCTGGTCGATCGTTACTCCGAGCGCAAGGAAAGTGCCGAGCAATTGATGGCGCGGGTGAATCAGCGTTCGATCTAAGTAGCACTTTCGCAGCATGATTTGGCCGGCTGCAAATGCTGGCCGATTCACATAGGATATCTGCGCATCACCGTGTCACGGGCAAATTCAAGGAAGTGTTGGTCATGAAATTCAAGGAATGGGTAGATTTGACGGCGCTGTACAAACGCAGCCGCAGACAGCCAAACAAATTGCTGTTCACATGGAAAAATGCGCGCCGGTTATGGCCGATGTGGACGGCCGCCGCGACCACGTTGCCCCTCATTGCTTTGTCCGCTCTGGGCATCCTGTATCCGATATTTGTTCCGATTTCTTATGTCTGTCTTGCCTTGTGGGCGGGCGGATTGTTCTTCACTCGACTGAACGCCCTTCGCAGGGTTTATCCAGTGCAGTTCTCTGAGCATGCCATTGGCCAGCAACCGTGGGGCGAGCAAGAGAACATTCTTTGCTATGCGTTCTTTTTGCAAATTGTGCAGGATGAGGGCTATACGGCTGCCAAGCTTCGGGAACTCTCGGCATATTCAGACTTGACCGTCGCGCCAGCCAAACCTGCACTTTCGCAAAATCTGGTCTTCGTTTCGCTCTTCGCTCTGATGATCGGTCTGTCCACTGAACTGATCAAAGCGACGTCATTTTTTATAGGAGGGAAGGGCGCTGTCATCCTCATTCTGGTCGCCGCGGTTTCGTTTATTTACTGGATTGTCTGGGATGGCATTCAAAGCACGCCCTACCAAAGACTGCGGATAAAACGCTATGTTGATCTGGCCGCCTATGATCTGGAAGAAGCGGTTCAGGATGTTCGAGAATTGAATCCGGTGGAATCTTCGCCGGTTTTATCGATGAGCAAGCAAACGGAGCCAACAGCATGAGCGAAAACAACAAAGTAAAAGGCCCAGCCTCCTACTTCCCCTCTATCGAAAAGAAGTACGGCCAGCCCATCGATTACTGGCTCAACTTGCTCGCCAGCATTTCCGACAAGAAGCACATGGAACTGGTGGCGTGGCTCAAGGAGAAACACGGCATGGGCCACGGTCATGCCAACGCCTTGGTTGCGCATCATCTGGCGGGTAAAAAGTGAGGGCAGGGCAGCGATGAATTTTTCCCACCGGCCCGTGACGGCCGACGACGTCAACACCCTGTGCAGCTTTCCCCAAGGCGAACAAGAGCTGTTCTTCATGTTCCCGAAAGCCAACTTCCCGCTGACGGAAGAACAGATGCACAGCGCAATCAGCCAACGCTTCGACTCCACGGCTTTTCTGGCCAACGGCGAGTTCGTTGGCTTCGCCAATTTCTACCGCGCTGAGCACGATGGCATCTGCTGCATCGGCAACGTCATCGTCGCGCCCTACGCCCGAGGCCAAGGTGTTGCGCGATACATCGTCGAGACCATGACCGCGTTGGGTTTCGAAAAATACCAGGCCAAGGAAGTGCAACTGTCTTGCTTCAATGAAAACACCGCAGGCCTGCTGCTCTACCCAAAACTTGGCTTCGTGCCGTACTCCATCGAAGAACGCCCGGCGCCGAATGGTGGACGATCCGCCCTCATCAACATGACACGTCACCGACCCTAACCATCCCCAATCCCTGTGGGAGCCGGGCTTGCCCGCGATGACGCCAGCCCAACCGCCACACAACCCACTGACCCACCCAAAATCCCAAGGCTTCGATCATGTCAGACCCCACCCCACGCCTGATCTACAGACGCCCAAAACAAGCAGACCTACCCACCGTATTCGCAATTTTCAGCGACCCACAAACCAACCAATTCAACCCCGCCGGCCCCATGACCGACATCGCCCAAGCCGAGGCCCTGCTCGATCGCTGGCTGCAACACTGGACAACCCACGGCTACGGATGGTGGGCAATCAGCAGCCCTCAAGCCCCCGAAAAAATCCTCGGATTCGCCGGCATCGCTGCCCATGACTATCTGGGCAAACCAGTCATCAACCTCGGCTACCGCTTCGCCGTCGAAGCATGGGGCCACGGCTACGCAACAGAAGCCGCCCAAACCGCGCTGACCCACGCATTCGAACACCTCGGCTTAGCCGAAGTCTTCGGACTGGTCAGACCCGACCACATCGCCTCAATCCGCGTCCTGGAAAAGATCGGCATGCAGCGCTTCGGCGATCTAGACGACGTCCCAGGCAAAGCCCCCAGCCTCGTATTCCGCATCCAAACGCATGACGCCTAACCCGCATTCCCCAGTGGGCGCGAGCCTGCTCGCGAAGACGCCAGCCCGGCCACCGCAAATCCCAACCCAACCACAACCCCCTGTAGGAGTGAGCCTGCTCGCGATAACGCCAGCCCGATCACCACCAATCCCAAGCCAGAAACATTCTCCTGTGGGAGCGAGCTTGCTCGCGAAAGCGTCAGCCCAAACAACACATCAATCACCGAATTGCCGACTACCTTTTGCTGCCACTAACCTTGACCTTCCCCAGTCTCTAAACAGAAAAAAACACCACTGTTTAAACGAAGCCTCAAGTAACCACCGAAACCCTACAACGCCTTGCGCCGTTACCTACGACTAAGCCAGAATCCGCCGGCTTGTGCGTCTAGGTCGCGGGTTCTATCGTCTGTCGGTCGCTGAAAAACAGCGATCGGGTTTGGTAGCCCGCCATAACTAGTCGCATCGCGAACCGTTCGCAGACCTCATCAGGTCTCTGCTCAATGGTGGCCATGCGCAGGACACCTTCGGGTGTGCCGGGTCCTAGTTACCGGTCTACCAACCCGCGTATGGCCGCCACCTTCGTTTGGTAGCGAATGTGAAGGCTCCTTTTTATTAACTAGGAGTTTCACCATGATCAAACCAACACCCAACCCACCCGAAATCGACCCCACATCCCCTTACGAATCCCCCGATTCCAAGCGATTCCACGAAGCCGCCGAACGCGCCCTCGACCACTACCTCAAACCCGCCAGCCAAATCATGGCCAGCACCCAACAACCCGAACGCATGTACCTCGCCAACCCGAAGTACAACAGCGAATCCCTGCTCGCCAACGCCAGCGAAACCCTCGGCTCCGCCAGCGAAATGCTCCTCAACTTCGCCGCCATGCTCGACACCCCGCACCGCAAAACCGCACTGGGCATCGCCCAAGTCGTGATGCTCGGCGAAATCGCCGTCAACCAAGCGCTGGATAACGTCGAAATCGCCAGCTAGATGTGAACGATCTCTGTAGCGATTCCTCTGTTCTTCGCTACAGAGATTTATTACCTCACATTGTTCAGGCGTCGCTTTACATAGACGAGAGTTACATCGCTTGTAATGGTCTGACTTGACGCGATAGCGTTGGCGCCCATCTCTCGACCGAGCGGTTCTCCAATGGCGTTACACGAATGCATGCACACATTTGAAGAGTTAGCCAAAACGGTACTGCCCGGCCATATGAGCAGAATAAAAAGCTCTCTTGAAACTCCGCGACAGTTGAAGGACTTTTCAGTGCCTGGTGTTGGCGTTAAATCGTTGCTGAAGCAGTTCAAACTGGCGCAAGATTTTTCGGGTTGCTACGTGCTGATCGACAACGGCGTGCCTATCTACGTTGGTATTTCAAGAAGCGTGATCAGTCGGCTTCGTCAGCACGTCTTCGGTAAAACACACTTCGACGCTAGCCTGGCTTTTCGAATTGCGATGGCAAAACATCCAGATCAAACGATTTCCAAGCTGACGCGCGCGAAGGCAATGGATGATCCTCTGTTCGGTACATCATTCGCAGAGGCTCAGTCCTATCTCAAGTCACTCCAGGTGGCAGCGATAGATATTGAAAATCCGCTTGTGCTTTACGTTTTCGAACCCTACTGCGCGCTGGATCTTGATACTCACCAGTGGAATTCGTTTGAGACCCATTGATTCGGAATTCTCTGCATCTCAACTGACATGTTAAACAGATGATCTACATGTTTGTTTAATAGGTGTCTCTCGTTGCTGGCTACGCCCTACAACTCCTTGCGCCATCGCCTACGACTAAGCCAGAATCCGCCGGCTTGTGCGTCTGGCACTCCCTCCGTACCTTGATTCCCGTCACTGCTCATCAGTGATCGGGTCTGCAAGCCCGCCGGAAAAACCAGTCGCACAGCCAGCCAAAAGGACACTCGTTCGTGTCCGCTCAATGGCAGCTTTGTGCGGGAGACCTTCGGGTCTGCCGGGTGCCTGGTTTCCCGGTCTTGCAGACCCGCGCATAGCTGCCACCCATCATCTGCAAGTGATGCTGGTAGCTCCTAATGAAAACCAGGAGAACAAACATGATCAAACCAACACCCAACCCACCAGAAACCGACCCCACATCCCCTTACGAATCCCCCGATTCCAAGCGATTCCACGAAGCCGCCGAACGCGCCCTCGACCACTACCTTAAACCCGCCAGCCAAATCATGGCCAGCACCCAACAACCCGAACGCATGTACCTCGCCAACCCGAAGTACAACAGCGAATCCCTGCTCGCCAACGCCAGCGAAACCCTCGGCTCCGCCAGCGAAATGCTCCTCAACTTCGCCGCCATGCTCGACACCCCCCACCGCAAAACCGCACTGGGCATCGCCCAAGTCGTGATGCTCGGCGAAATCGCCGTCAACCAAGCGCTGGATAACGTCGAAATCGCCAGCTAACCCCCACCCCCGACGAGGGGAAACCCTCGTCGAACCCCGCTGTCACACCCTGGCTGGCACACGGCCACGGCTTGCGCCCCCCAGCCACGGCTGTCACCCTTCGGGCCGTTCTCAAGGATCAGAACCAGGAATCACGGATGAGTGGCTACGTACCCAACCCCCCGAAAAATTATCGTTACGAAGAAGCCAAACCCGTCGATATTCACGCCCAGCGTTGGGCGGAATATGAGAAGCACGGGAAAGAACCTGCGCGCGAACCTGAGAAAATCGGGATCGCGTTGAGGATTGGGGTTTTCTTTGATGGCACTGGGAATAATGCGAATAACACGGCGGCTGGATTGCTGTGTGGGGCGCAGCATCCGATTGCGCCGCAGGATATTCCTGCTAGCTGTCAGCCCTATATGAGGGATCCGGACAGCAGCTACGCCAATAGCACCACCAATGTTCAGAAACTGAGCGAACTGTACTTCGCACCTCAAAAGGCCGAAGGGGATAGTTCGCAAAAGCAAGCGTTCCGGATGATTTACATCGAGGGAATAGGAACTGAGTCAGGCAAAAAGGACAGTACGTTAGGTGGTGGTACTGGCCGAGGCGAAACAGGCGTGGCGGGCCGTGTTCAGTTGTCGTTCGCAGAGATCAAAACCCGTATCAAGGACGTGTTGGACAACAATCCCAATAGTGAAATTACGTCCCTGACCTTTGATACATTCGGCTTCAGCCGTGGTGCTGCTGCAGCAAGACACTTCGCCAACGAGGTCGTACGTGGAAAGCAGGGGCCACTCGGGGAGGTTTTGCGCAGCAACGCCAATGCCCTCAGCCGGACCTTCATCGAGGAGTACAAAAGCAGCATCAACATGGGTTTTATTGGCCTTTTTGATACGGTGCCATCGATTGCTGGCTGGTCGAATCTTGGGGACATCAAAAGTCCCATCGCAACAGGAATCAAACTCTACCTCGACCGTCGCTTCTTCACAGATGTCGTGCAGCTATCCGCACGTGACGAATATCGGGCCAACTTCGCTCTGAGCCGCGTTAAAGCGGATCACTTGGAAATAACTCTGCCCGGGGTTCATTCCGACATCGGCGGTGGCTACCGCGATGAGGTCGAAGAGTGCGTGCTCGTCAGTCCGATGCAAACGCTTGAGGTGTCGCAATTTACCGATGTCTCCACTACGTCGATCTACCGTGATGCCGTGACGGTGAAGGCGCAGTGGCTTGCCAAAGGATGGCCAGAAGAGATGTTGGAGATCGTCACGCCTGAAGCCCTTCCTCTGCCAATTGATCGGCAGGATCGGCTCAGCCCACGTATGAAACGCGTGTATGCCGCAGTGCAGCTCAAGCGTCCTGTGAGTGGCTTGCTCTCCAGGGTATATCTACGAGTGATGCACCGATTGGCAAAAGAGAAGGGCGTTCGGTTTCAAGACATTCCCGATACGCCAGAGTTGGCAGTGCCCGCAGAGCTTCAATCGCTGTGTGATCGATTTCTGGCGGGTAGTTACGACACCTCAATGCAAGAAGACCAACTGCTGAAGCTGAAGTACATTCACATGTCTGCAAATTGGAACCATCCTCTCGGGCGCAGAGATGGCAGTGGTGTCAGTGCCGTTTACATCAATGCCCCGACGCCGGACTCGATACGCGTACAACACCCTCATGTAGCTGACTGGAAACTTTGGTGATGAAAGTACTTTTTACCCTGCTATGCGCGCTGTTCATTACTGGGTGCCAGTCCGCGGATCCACTTTCAGCAAAAAATGACCCGAAATCCGAGTGGTGGGAGTTGGCGTTTACCGAGCCGGACTACATGAAAGTCTGGGTAGAGAACAGTTCTGTTCAAGACATTAACGGCAGGATTTTCTATAAAACCGGCGGCGGCACCGCTGCGGGGGGAGAGCCAGAAGATGGAACGGAGTCCGCCCGAGGTTGGACAGGTGGGGTAGGCGGCAGCGGAAGGAGAGTGGTTGGAGCAGATTTGCCTGTCCGCATCTGGGTCCGTTGGCAATCGATTGTCGAACAGAAAACGTGGCAGGCATGGGTAGGAATCCCAGAGGAAGCCAGGCAGTTGATGGTGGCGTCCGTCAATCAACGTTGCCCGCAGACGCCTGATCAGGAAGCGAGATTTATGGCGTCGGTTTATTTAGGGTTGGCCCCCGGTGGTGTTGTGCAGGTTTGGGTAAGAGACTCTTGCCACCACCCGGTCAAAGTCGCTCGAGCGCAGGCTGAAATTGAGCCACTGGGGCCGAGCCAAGGTAAGAACGAAGGGCGTTACGCTTATCCGGTGAGTGAAAAGGCAAAGCGGTATATCGACAAATATGGCATTCCGTACGGAAGTTGGTAGTCGTGACAGTTAACTGAATGGATCTTTTGTAATGAACGCAAGGATTGCGCTGCTGGGCGCTTTATTATTGTCTGGCTGCCAAATCACAGGCCCAGAAACCGGCGAAAATGACCCTAAATATCCATGGTGGGAGTTAGTGTTCGTTGAGCCGAATTACATGAGGGTCTGGGTAGAGGACAGCTCCGTCCAAGACATCAATAACAAAGTCTTCTTTAGAGCTGGCAAGAGTACCGCAGCCAGCGGAGAACCCGATATCAGCACAGAGTCTGCCCGCGGTTGGGGGACAGTGTCGGGGAGCGGGATACCTGTGACGGGCGCCGACCTTCCAAAACTGATCTTTGTCCGCTGGCAATCCATAACAGAGCAAAAAACCTATCAAGGTTTCATCGAAATTCCGGAGGAAGGCAGGCAACTGATGGTGAAGTCAACACACCAGCGTTGCCCGGAAACACCGGAGAAAACTGCTCGCTTTATGGCGTCACTTTACGTGGGGCTCGCTCCGGGCGGTGTGCTCAAAACATGGGTTAGAGATTCATGTCGAAATCCGGTTGAGATTTCTCGCGGTCAAGGAGAGATAGAGCCTCTGGGGCCGGAACAAGGGAAGCACGGTGGTCGTTATGCCTATCCGGTAAGTGAGAAAGCTAAACGATACGTCGAAAAGTACGGCATTCCGTATGGAAGCTGGTAGGAAAGAGGTAGCAGTCACTTCTCTTGCCCGCTTTCAGTGGCGTTGTCTGGAGTTAATCACCGTTCACCGCCACCGCGTCAATGCTGAGCTCAACGAAGGTTCGCTTTCGGCCAAAAGCTGCCAATCGGATCAATCTAGAAACGGTGGGCGATTTAAGGCGAGGCGCGGGTCTCCAAATTCAGATGCCGATTGCGGTTCTTTCGATCATTGGCCATCATCCGCCTATTGGTGGCGAAAATAGATGGCGGGAAAATTTATGACGGATGCCGAGCTAACTGCATTAGCAACTATACTTTTGGTCGTGGTGGGAGGAGCCCAGGTCAGAGTACTGTCTGGACAGCGACAACAACAAAGGTTGGATTGGGCGGAGATGTACCGATGTAGATGGACTGAACTCCAAGGCGACTGGGCGACAATTGTATTTCTTGGACGAAAGGCACAAGACTATTATCAAATTGCTCATCATGTAAAACTTCAAGAATTACGCGAGTTTTTAAGATCACCTTCTAGCGACATCGCGTCCTCATGGGCTCAGGCGTCCGTTCGTAATGTTTGTGGCATGCTTAGTGATCTATGTTCAAGAATCCTAAAAGGCCATATAAAAATTGATGAAATCTATCCAATTTTTGGCACAGAACTGCTGAGGCAGGGAGCACCTCTTCGCACTTTGCTAGACGGTAACTCTGATTACCTTAGATGCTACGGATCTATCGGGCCCAACGACGAGGAGATGAGGCACGACCGTCTTCGCAGCGAAATTACTACATGGTTGGTTTGCCACGATGGAATCCGGCGGCGCTGCCTCATGATGATCGACTTACTTTGGGCTGAAGCGGCGAGGCTTGAAGATCTACCACCTTATGAACTGATCACAGCCGCAGACGCTAAAGCGCGCTCTGGTCATCTGAATCACGCCAGGTTAAGTGCCGAGGTTCGAAGGCTAGGTGGTTGGGGGGCTCGGAGAAGAGCGAGGCATCTTAAAAATATCCTTCGCCACGCAGAATGGCGCCGCCTACCTTGGAGTAGGGGCTTAAACAAGAAAAAAATGAAAAGGCTTGATGAAGAATGGACTCAAAGGTACCTCAATACCTAAAAGTATCATGCTTTATTATATTCTCTGCTCGGGCGACTGAATTCTCTGTTAAGAATATACCAGAGGTAACTACATGAGCTACTTCAACAATTTTGAACGAGTCTTCATGCAGCGCAGCCTAGAGCTAATTGACACATGCAGTGGCGAGTATGAAACCACACAACTACTGAATGGACTCATCGGGCTTTTGTTTTTCCCACATGAAAGAATGTGGGAGTTGATACCTGAGACCGCCCTCCAAGAATTAGAGGCTTGGGGTTTTAACTCAGATTGCATTGTCAATGCAGGTGCAAACAAAGAGTCAGAAGAGTTAACTCTGAGGGAGATAATACGCCACCTACGAAACGCCGTCGCTCATTGTAGGGTAAACCCTTTTCCAAATGATCACCGACCATGCGAAGGCTTCTGTTTTTCGGATAAAAATGGCTTCGAGGCAAAGATACCAACAAATCAAATAAAAAACTTAATGAGGAATTTACTCGAACATTTGCTGAAGTAGTGGCTCGCTAGCACGGATTAAACCGCGCCCCTTAACCAAACGTTAGTGCCGGCTTTGGCCGATTTCTGCATTTGGCAAGGAGCCGCAATCGACCACAAGCAACCTCTCAGCCTCAAACGACGATGATATATCTCTACCCTCGTCAATCTGAGCGCGACTGTGTCTGGTCTGCCAATGTCGAATGACTCGGTCTGGTGCTCTAGGAGAAAATAATGGAAAGGAAAACGTTGGAATGTGTGTTCAGCGGCATCTGGGTTAGATTTAAAGACCAAGATAAAGTAAATCTGGAAGAAATTGAAAGCTGGGCGGTGGCGAAAGGTTTAACCGTCTCCGGAGTTGTACGCAAAAATGTGGGGAGATTTGGCAAGACCGATTGCGTGATAATTCATACTCAGCACGGAAGCGCATGCTTTCCGGTGATCACAGAAGCGAGCCGAGAAGATTGGATTAAACGGAACGAGTCATATTCAAAGACGGCAGCAATCTGGGCAAAACTCGAGTGGTTCTCCCCGTTCTGGGTATGTAGAAAAGACGTGACAAGAATACTTAATGACTGTGAGCACCGAACCGCGGAGGACGCGATAAAGCTGTTCAATTATCATACTTCCACCATTTACACGCTTTCTTTCGAAGCTACCTGCATTGAGCAAATAATGGCCGGGGCGTCATGCCTCGCTGATATCCGCCCATTGGCAAGAGAAGCGTATTTGGCGTTTTACGCCGGTTACAAATCGGCAAGTATAGCGGCTCTCATCCCAGCCATTGAAGGCGCAATTTCAAAAATACTTCCCAAGGAAAACCATTCCTTAGCGACCATGGAAAGAGTGAATAAAGCCGTCGCTGGAGCAATAAGTAATGCCGCCGAGCTTCACTTCGAAGGAATGTGGACTCCCAAGAACTACAAAACCACTGAATACCTGTTCTGCATGGACGAGATGGTTTTTGCTTTTGAAACATTCAGACGGTGGTTGCAAGATTCCTTTTACAAAAACACGGACGGATACAAAGGTGCGGCCCGTCTAAACAGACATCTCTTTGCACATGGGCTTTCGCCCGAATGGCAACAGGCAAATTTGTCTCGATTGATTGTTGCCATATCTACTGTGGGTGTAATTCAGTCTTGGTACCACCAAGATAATTCAGCCCCACTTCTGTTTCCGGCGACGAATAAAGACAGCGAACTCTTATGGCGACAAGCGATTCTCCATGGATCCGCTCAAATGGTCATAAAACTTATGGAGGAAAGAAATTATCACGAAAACGGAAAATTGGTCCCTATCCTGCCAACCGACGACGGAGCGACCCTTCGAACAGCGCTGCTTATGAAGGATTGCATCGACGATTTAGTACGCCCTTTAAGAGGCGCTGGATGGGCAGTTGAGTTTACGGATGTTTCAAGTGATCTTTATGTAAAAGTATTGGCAAAAAGCAAGGAAGGTGTGCTTAAGGTGGCACTGCTGTACAGTTGTGGTAGCGATAACGCTTTATACAAAGAGCTGGAGAAAGATTGTAATGTGATTTTGTATAGAGGGGCTCCATACCTACAAGAGCAATTCGCTAGAGGTGTGAACGTACACGTTGGGCCAGTTGCAGGATGGCAGCCGCCACTTGCGATCAATTATGGAAAGAAGGGTCCTGACGGTACTTCTATTTAAGCCGATACCCACGCAGGTATGGTGGATAGAGAACGCCGCTCCGTAGGCAAAAATGCGCACAGTTTGACACTCTCAGTCTGTACGGCGTGTCCACGGCGACCGCGCATCAAACCTGTTTTCGCAAGAGGCAACTATTGGCCGAAAGGACCTGGCTGGGTGAGGGTTTCGGAGGATCGTTGAAAGCGTTTTAGGGCATATTTAGGGCACATTGGAGGCCCCTGTAGGTCGCAGAGAACCAAAACACGTGACCTGAATGACCGAGATTTTGGCCCTGAAGCGGTCTGCAAAGATATTAGAAGGGGTTCGAAACCCTAGTCATGCTCCTTAGCCCAACAAAAAGCCCCCCGCACCGGGTCAAGGTGTGGGGGGCTGTTGAACATAACGACGTTATGGTTACGAAGTATTTTTACTCAAACCCCCGAAGCTTGACTTGCAAACATGCAAGTTAAATCATCGGCACCATCAAAATATTCGTTATTGGTGGAAAATACAAAGGGCGAGAAATATTTATCGACTCGCCATAGGTATAACCATCTATGCCTTGCGAATACAGATTTTTTATTAATCTCTGGGTGTCGTCGTCTAGCGAAGAATACCAGGCTGGCGAAATATAGAAGTTTTCGATAAGCAGAATCGTGAACACCGCCAAGCTATCGGCTGTCAGTTTTTTATCTAGAAACTGCCTAATCAGTTTATTGCAGGTTAAAGAGTGCTCTGATAGCCATGATAAAACAATATACCCTTTCCCTTCACTAGAAAATGAATTAATAGCAATGTAATCCGGCACGCTGTTTTTATCGCTTGAAATGTCTTGAGCTTTGTGCCCATTAAAATCAAACGTTGGGCCAACCATTGCACTGCCCATTATTGGAGGCGGAGATTCAAGTGTAAAAACTGTATAGTTCAGATCAGAATAGTCATTCGAGATTAGCATCGTATTGAGCTTCGATTTGATCTGCCTCAAATCCCCTGTCGTTAAACTATTGTTATTGCCGAGCGAACTTGATGTGGCTTGGATTGCTACCTGCTGAGGTAGGCTTTTACCTCCATCGAGGGTTTTCATCAATTCAAATGTTTTTGATGCATAGTCCTTGCTAAATAATTCTTTGGCTATTCCCCTATAAGTCACTAGAAAGCAATGTAGAGGCGAAGAATTAAACGGTTGATCTTCGATTGACGAGAATATTTTTTTGTCATGTACAGAGCAAAAACCTGAGAAGGTAGACGCGTTATTTATTCCGACCTCTTCAAGAATTATTTCTGGCGCGACGTTGAATTTTAGGTCTACGGATATTTTTAAAACATGACCGTTTTTAGCTATCGCCTTCAAGGATGAGCTTTTTGATACTGTGTGTGCTTTAATTATCTTATTCGAACACTCATGCAACAGCGATTCCGGAACGCTGCACCTTTTAGTTTTCTTAAAGGATCCTAAAGTTTGAAATAGGGTATGAGCCTCAACCGCTGGATGCTTGTCTTTATCTCGATGGCAGTGCTTGTACTTCTTTCCCGACTCACACCAACATGGGTCGTTTCTTCCCGGCGTTTCCATAAAGCTCCTTGAACTAGCCTAAAAAGTTTGTATTTATTCTTAGCGCCATTCTTGGCCCATAGTGTGCCGACATCTAGAAATATAGTCGAGACTGGAAGAGAGTTACTAACCAACCATCAATTTCCTTTGCCCATTCCTTAGCAGAATCCACCCCCTAGTCGAATGTCCGCTCATGGCCGAAAGCTGCCCCATCCGTAATTTCCTATCAGTCCGAGTACTGCCAGATCAGCGGAATCCATTAGCGGTATCAATCAGCGACGATGTCGAATTTGGCACTCCCCAACACCTCCCCATTAACCATAACCCGAACCCCATGACGCCCCTCAAAATGCTTCCGCGTCGTAAAATCCTTAATCACCTGCCGCCTCCCCACACCCACACTCTCAAACCCCGCCAACCCCACCGTCTTCAACTTAAAAACCTTCCCCGAAACCCCGCCATTCGCCTTCACATAGTCAATCGCATAATCAATCACCAACCGCTGCTCATGCGCCACCGTCGACTTCACCACAAACGACAACGTAATCGCTTCCCCCAACCTAACCACCGCCGGCTCAACCCGCACATCCAACAACTCAACCTCAGCCTTCGCCCCTGCACCAATCACCGTCAGCGCCCTTAAATCTCCCTGCTTGATCAAACTCCGCAACGCATGCTTCGCAATCCACGCCGTGTGCTTGTTCTCCAGCGACCAACCTTCAATCGTGTCCAACACCCACTCCGGATGCACCTTTGTCACATCATTCAAATGATTCGCCACGGACTTGCGCACGTACAAACTCTCATCCGCTTTCAACCGATCCAGTATCCCGGCGGCCAACTGCGGATCCGCCTGCACCGCGTCCAACCGAAACGACCAGGGCAGGCGAGGGCGGCTGCCTTCGCTGGCGAGTCGTCGAACGTGGTGGTTTTCGTCTCGGGTCCAGTCGTGCATCAGTTCTAACGAGCGCTCGAGGTCGCTGCGCAGAAAGTGGCGGATGGCGAATTCGGAGGAGCCGAAGGTGGTGAAGTACTTCAGGGCCTCCATGGAGGTATCGAACGCGTGTCCGCCATAGCTAGCGACGTAGTGCGGCAGGCACATGCTGACGAATCCGCTGTTCAGCCTTGGTGCAAGTTCACGCAATACATCGAGGGAATCTTCGAAGTCCAGCTGCAACACGGCGTGCAGGCTCTCGCTGACACGCGCCATGCGTTGCATCACTGATAATTCAGCGAGTCCGTCCTGGGTGTGTTTGAGAAACGCCTTGGCCTTGAATGCCGGGTACACGGCGCTCATTTCGCTGGCGATGTGCTGCAAGCGCTCGGCGTTGAAGATTTCCTTTAACGCCGGGGCGGCGGTGTCGGTGGTGCTCATGGTCAGGTCATCGGGGTGCTGACGAACGCTTCGAGGGTTTCGGCGTAGGCGGTGTATTGGGCGATGTGGGGGTAGCGGCGGGTGTCGATCTGGTCGGGGACGACGAGGTCGGTGAAGCTCCAGGCGACGGCGAGGCTGATGCCGGCCTGGGTGAGGGTGCCGTCGGTGGGCAGACCGGTTTTTTCCAGTTCTTGCTCGAGGGCGGTGAAGGCGGCAGCGAGTTGGCCTTCGACGCGTTCGACCCATGGTTGGTATTGAATGTCGGCCGGGCGCAGGTTGCGTTCGTAATAGAGCTGCACGGCTTTTTCGCAGGCGGCGAGGCTGAGGCCGATCAGGCGCAGGGCGTGGGCGCGTTGTTTCAGGTCGGTCGGCAGCAGACTTTTGCCGGAACAGGCTTCGAGGTAGTCGAGGATGAGGGTCGAGTCCATCAGGACGACGCCGTCGTCGAGGATCAGCGTGGGGGCTTTGACCACCGGGTTGATCTGCTGGAATTGCTCGAAGTGGCGGAACACCGAGACCGACTCGTGTTCGAGGTCGATCCCCAAGCGTTTGGCGGAGATCGCCACGCGGCGTACGTAAGGGGAGTCCAGCATGCCAATCAGTTTCATGTGCAATTCCTTGGCGTGACTGCCTGCAATCGTCGATGGATGCCGAATGTAGCTGGAAAGGTTGTCGATTGACTACTGTCCCTGCGCGTACGCAACGTCTGTATCGGAACTGAAGCGAAATCTGTAACACCTGCGAAACAGCCATAAATAAAGGCTTTCATGGGCTTGTTGGTTGCTTGTGCGGATCTATAGTCAAATTGCCAGCACCGACCAGGGATGGAACAGTTAAGCGAGCTTCAGGCCCTCTGATTCAGTACTCGTTTGTATTACTCCCTTGCAGTCCATGATCCCGAAATCGTTGAGGCGCCAACCTGTGCGCATTCAATGCGTCAGGTCGTGCTTTCGAAACTGCAGGGAGGGTCATCGCATGAAAGCTTCTAAACATTTGGTGTTGTGTCTGGTGGGGGCGGGGTTGGCGGGGTGTGGGAGTTCGAAGCCTGCTCCGGGAGTGGTTGCCGAGAACTGGACCACCAACACAGAACAGTTGGGGATCAAGGCAATTTATCCTCCTCGGAGCAATGTCGAGGTGGGTGATATTTTTATCGCTAGAGCTGTGAAAACCGGTGAGAAGATCACAACCTCCGACTACGTTCTCGCTTCAACCAAATTTGATTACATCAATCTAGATGCGCAGATTGCCGCGTCTGCGCGCAAACATACATTCACGTCGACTGCGACCTATGACGACGGCTCGGGAAGTGGCCCCGTGAACACCCGCGCGCTGATTCCCATGATGGTCTGTGACAAACAGGTGAACAGTCTCGTGGCGTTTCCGGGATTCACTTTTGCCTCACTCGCCGAGAGCGACATCGGTGTCAACGTCACTAGCAGCGCGATAGCGACGGCTTTGGGATATGGGCGCCGCTCTCAGTACAGCGTGTCATATTCGGTTCCCAGTGCTGAAACCTATGGCGCTATGTATTTGTTGGCGAGGACTCGTTTTGATGAGGAAACGCTCAATCGCTATAGCGAGGAAGATCTGCGGAGAATGCGCGAATCAGCTGCACAGCTACAGGCCGCACAGGTTAATAAAAACAACACGGCAGCACCTATATTGGTATTTGTCACAGATGTATATCTGACCCGGGCAATCGATGTTGTGGTGTCATCGGAGGAGGGAATGAGTGGGACGTTTTCTGCCGTCACCCTGGCAATGGTTGATCTGAGCGAAAACAAGAAATCACTTGAAGCCCAACTTGGCAAATTGACTGGGCAAGCGCCGGTTTCGCCACAAGAGCCTGCGGCAGAAGGTGCGCCGAAGCCTAAGCCAGAGGGGCTTAAACCAGCGGGCGCCAAGCCGGAAGATCCGAAGCCGGATACACCGGCCAAACAATCGGAGATCGCGCGTATCAAAGCCGAACTGGCTCAAGTCAATGATGCGTTGAGGAAGAAAGTCAGCCAGATTGTTCCGGACATGCCAGGCGTTACCGGATCTGTGGTTCGCTCTTCGGCGTTGGGCATTACTTTACGGCAGGCTTTCGCGGAGCCGGTTGTCATTGGTTATCGAGGTATACATTTCAAAATCGCTTCATTGAATCCGGCCTCAAACTCTGACCCGTCGCCACCCAAGCCATTAGAGCCTGATTACGGCAGTGTGGCAGCGCCGTTACAAATCCTTCTTCCCGGGATAAGGACTATGACCAATCCCAATCAAAAGAAATTGATTTTGCAAAGTGGCAGTTGCACAGCTCAAGAAAACGCTCATTAATCCTCAAATCCGGCTTGTTCGTGAATCTCATCGACATTCAGTTCAAGCCGATAGGCCACGGCCACGAATAACGCCTGGCACAGGCATAACGTTGCGCTCAATGAGCGAAAGGCGAGGGCGCTGCCTTCGTTGACCAGTAATACGCTGTTGGCGAGTTTTGCCAGTGGTGAGAGGTGGCTGTCGGTGAGGATCAGGGTGTTGGCCTGTTGCTGTCGGGCGTAGCGCAGGCAGTGTTGGGTTTCTTTGGCGTAGGGCACGAAGCTGATGGCGATGACCAGATCGTTGGCGCGCACGCTGCGCATCTGCTCTCGATAGCTACCGCCTAGCCCGGAAACCAGATGAATTCGTTTCTGAGTGTGTTGCAAGTTGTAAACGAGGTAGTCGGCGACGGCGAAGGAGCGGCGCACGCCGACGACATAAATGTTGTCGGCGTTGACGATCAGGTCGACGGCTTTTTCGAACGCGGCGTCGTCGAGTTCGCGGCCCAGGCGTTCGATGCCGGAGCGCGTAGCGTCGATGCATTCGCGGGCGAGGTCGCCGGCGCCGGCTGGCTGCGACTGGTTGGCGATCATGCTGCGAATGCGTTGCTGGTAGTTTTGCACCGGCGAGGCTTTGTGCGTGTAGGCGCTGCGGAACAGTGCCTGCATTTCGCTGAAGCCGCTAAAACCGAAGCGTTGCGAGAAGCGCACGATGGCGGACGGGTGCACTTCGCACTCGCGGGCGATGTCGCTGATGCGGTCGACCATGATCCGGTCGCTCTGTTGGCTGATGTAGCTGGCGATGCGTTTGAGCTGGCGCGGCAGGGCGTCGTATTCGTCGGTGATCAGTTGCAGCAGGCGCTCGGCATTGATCGGGGGGCTGGCGAGTGAAACCTCGTCGGTGGCCGGCAGATCGGGGCGGGGCATAGGTCATCCTTCAGGCTGTTTGATCACACGGTGGGCCTGATAGTAGGGGGGCTTTTGCGGTTCTGCTTTGCTGAAACGATGCAGTGCGTGGTAAAAAATTGCGTCTGGGCGCTGCGTGGTTAGCCGTTTGTCTTCTATATACAGCCGCTCGACTGAATTTCTTGCTATAAACGCACTCCGATTGCCGTGTGAACGCTGTGTCAGAGCAGTTTCCGGACGTTGTCGGACAAATTCCCTGTATTTACAGTTGCTGAGGCCTCATTCGGGCCTTAGACTGCCGCCCCTCGTAAATTGAGTGCCGGGTGGCATTTGCAATAAACGATGCCTTTTCGCCGACCGCACGCGGTTCGCCGAAACGCTCCCTAATTCGCCTTAATGCACGTTTTTTTATAGAGATATCAATGACAAAGGACAAGTTGCTGGCCATGCCGGCAGATGACTACATGAATGCCGAGCAGCACGCTTTCTTCACTGAGCTGTTGCAGAACATGAAAGTCGAAACCCACGAGCGCATTGAGCAAAATCGTATCGCCATCGAAAGCCTGGACACCCCGGCTGACCCGGCGGACGCGGCTTCGGTTGAAGAAGAGCGCACTTGGCTGGTGAACGCGATCGATCGCGACCAGCGCATGCTGCCGCAACTGGAACAAGCCCTTGAGCGCATCAAGGAAGACAGCTTTGGCTGGTGCGATGACAGCGGCGAGGCCATTGGCCTCAAACGTCTGCTGATCAGCCCGACCACCAAGTACTGCATCGAAGCTCAAGAGCGTCACGAGCAGATCGACAAGCACCAGCGTCAGGCCTGATTTTTCCGGCGCTGTGATCGCGGGCAAGTCCGCCCCATAAGGTTCAACACCGAACCTGTGGGAGCCGGGCTTGCCCGCGAAGCTTTTTATCGTCCGCAATATTTCCGCGCGATTCCATTGACCTGCCACAGACCCCACGACTAACGGACCATGGATAATGGCGTTGTAGTGGCGTTTAATGCAGTCACAATAATGAGAACAAGCGTGGGGTGTTGATATGACGAGAGATGGATCTCTGGTTGGGGCTTTGCCTGCACCAGTGCTTTTGCCGAAAAACCGCTGGATCGTTCCGACCCTGCAAAGCATCGCCTTGATGCTGTTGTTGGCCGGCATGAGCCTGGCCGAATGGTCGCTGTACATTGGCATGCCGCTGGCGGTGCTGATTGTCTGGCTGCCGCGCCTGCGCTCCCGCGCCATCCCCGAATCCCAGCCTGCCGACAGCGGCAGCGCAATGTCCGAACTGACCCGCGACCTTTCCTACACCACCAGCCACAACGCGTTGTCGGCGGCGGGCGTGGCATTTTCGGTCAAGGAACTGGCGAGCAAACTCGAGTCGCAACTCGATGCGGCGGCGCGGATCGTCAGCAACGCTGAGGTGATGATCGCCACCGAACACGCGACTTCGCAGCTCAGCCGTGCCGCGCTTGAGGCGGCCAGTCAGGCGCATCACAGCAGCGCGGCGGGGCGCACGGAACTGGTGGACTCGATCGCGCGCATGCATCAGCTCAGTCAGCGCGCCAATGCCAGCCGTGAATTGATCGAAGCCTTGAGTGTGCGCAGCGATGATATTCAGCGCGTGACCCTGGTGATTCAGTCGATTGCCAGCCAGACCAATCTGCTCGCGTTGAACGCAGCGATCGAGGCGGCGCGGGCGGGGGAGCATGGGCGCGGTTTTGCGGTGGTGGCGGATGAAGTGCGCGGGTTGGCGGCGCGCACGGCGTCGGCAACCGGTGAAGTCGGAGAGATGGTCGCTGATATTCAACAACGCACGGCGCAGGTGGTGGAGCAGATTCGCGAACTGTCGAGCGATCTGCAGACCGGCGTCGAGCAGGTCAAACATACAGGTCAACATCTGGATAACATCGCGCGACTGGCTGCGGGGGTGGAAACTCAGGTCGGTGAAATCGCCCAAGGTGCAGAAACCAATCGCGAACAACTCGACAGTCTGTTCAAGGCCATCGAGCAGATGCGCAGCGACCTGGCGATCAGCGATCAACAGACCCGTCGCCTCGCCGAAGCCGCCGTGCAAATGGAAGGGCAGGCGGAAACCATCAGTGAGCGCCTGGCCGAAGTCGGGCTGGATGACTATCACCAGCGCATCTACGATCTGGCCCGCGAAGGCTCGAGTCAGATTGCTGCGCGTTTCGAGGCGGATGTCGAGCAGGGCCGGATCAGCCTCGAGGATCTGTTCGATCGTCAGTATCAGCCGATCCCGAATACACAACCGGCGAAATTTCAAACCCGTTTCGACCGCTACACCGATCAGGTGTTGCCGGCGATTCAGGAGCCGTTGTTGCCGCGTCACGAGGGGCTGGTGTTCGCCATCGCCTGCACGCAACAGGGTTATGTGCCGACGCACAATCAGCTGTTCAGTCAGCCGTTGACGGGCGATGCGCAGGTCGACGCAGTGAACAATCGCACCAAACGCAAGTTTGCCGACCGCACCGGTATTCGCTGCGGCAGCCATCAGCAACCGGTGTTGTTGCAGACCTACACCCGCGACACCGGTGAGTTGATGCATGACCTGTCGGTGCCGATCATGATCAAGGGCCGGCACTGGGGGGGATTGCGCTTGGGCTATAAGCCGGAAAGTCCGCGCTGAGGGATTGTTACTTCTGATGCAATGAATCTGTGCACGGAGCTTGCTGTTTCCACTCGGAGGAAACCATTAATCTGACCGCTTAGTTAGGGTGCTAATGATTTCGGGAGGGCTGCATGCAGTGCAGAGTTGATGTCGCCGTGATGATCGGCAGTGGCGTGCCTGCCGGTTTGCGCGCAATGGGCCGCAGCGTCTGCTGGGTGGTGTTGCTCAATGGCGAGCGTCGCGGCACGGCGTTTGCCAGTCGCGACGAGGCCGAGGAATGCAAGGCTGCGTGGCTCGCGCAATTGCACGCCGAGCCCTGTGACAGCCTTCACTGATCCGGGATTACTTGCCGCGATGCAGGCGCACATTCAGTTCGTCGACCATGACCGCTTCTTCACCATCGGCCCTTAACCATTCCTTGAGCAATTGCGCCTGTTGCGGCGACCAGAAGTCGGCGTCGATCAGTTTGGTGTTGGCGTCCAATGGATGCTCTTCGATGAAATCGTCGATTGCTGTGCCTTCTGAAGGCAACCCCAGTTGATCGAACAGGGTTTTCAGATCGTATGCTGGCAGTTCCATCGTGTACTCCTTCGGTGGGCGCCGGTATGGCGCGGTCGATCTCTCTCTTTATCTGAGGCAGCCATTCGCCAGGAGTTCGATCTTCAACTCAAGTGAGCGGGCAAGGGCGCAGGCTTCGTTGTGATCTTCGCGGAAACCTCTTACACGGCCGGTCGATGTTTCCTTTATATGGAAGAAGGCGTTGCCAGCGGGTACGACCTGGAAACGCGGGTAATGGTCGTTGATAACGGTGGCACGTAGCATCAGCGGCAATTCGTTCCGGGCGTCAGGGGTCACGGCAAAGTGAGTCAGGGTGCACATATGAAGTCCTTTTCATCAGTTGGCCGATATTTACAGGCCGTTGCGGGTAGTCGGAATGAGCATCGCTGCTCTAGAATCGCCAGTACCCGTTGGCGACAGGGCTTATCTAAAGCAATTTTTCGCCAGCGATATGTCGGAAAAGTGCTTTTTTTCGTGAGAATTTTCCCTAAAGTTCGTAGTCAGACTGCTCTCGCCGCTACTGAGGATTTTTCCTTCAAGCTTTGGCGACATCGGGATGAGTTTCGCGGGTGACAATCCAGTAGTCTTAGCAACCTCGCGTTGAATGAGCACTCTGCTCGATTCGGGCTTTATTGATTTATTTGCAGTGACATCGGCCTGGCCGTTTTTTGCCGTGCGCGTTTTCCGTGTGCGGTTTTTTCAGATGTGGGGATGTTTCTTTGGCAGTCAGTAATCTCGATATGCATGCTTTGTTCGTGTTGGGTGATTTGCGTGCAAAGCTGGTCAAGCTGTTCCAGTCGCGTTTTGTTTACATCACCGAGCAGAACGCCGAAGGCATTTACGTGGCCGAGATCGACACCGAAAGCGCCTTGGTGGTCGATGACAAACCGGGGCTGAAGCTCAAGGTCGGCGATCATTTCAGTGCATCGGTCTTGCCCAGCCGTGAAGGCGGCAAGATGGATATCCGTTTTCGCGAAATCAAACTGACGGTCTATGGGTTGGGCGATTACGCCTTTGTCGACACCGCTGACGGGCACGCGATCCTGTTCAAGGAAGGCCATAGCGTGGTGACTGTGTTTGCCGCCAACGAGCAATTGCAGGAAGGCCTGACCAAAACCTTGAAAGCCGTTACCGCCAAGGCCGCCAAGTGGCGCAAGGGCGAACTGGTGACGTTCAAGGCCAGCGAGTGAGCCGCGCGGATTTTCATTCGCAGAACCTCGACACTGCACGCGAGGAGGCCCAGCGTTTGTTCGCCGCCAAGGCCGAACTGCAAGGCGCCTGGTTGAATTGGCTGGCTGCGCAGATCTATCAGTTGCGTCCCGCGGAATACGCCAGCATGGTCAGACGCGAGCTGCAAAGCTTGCAGGAAAAGTCTGATTCATAACCTCGTCCGGGGCATGGCCCGGAAAAAGCAGGAACCTCGGCTACAGTCAGTTGACTGAGTATTCAGAGGCTTGCGGTCTTCTGCCAGGCCATCCTGCCATTGCTGTGAACAGCACGAGGTGCAATGCATGAACGGATTTCGACGGTTATTGGCCGCCAGCGTGGCCACGTTCGGTTTGCTGACATCAGCGCAATCGGTGACGGCCGCCCAGGCGCCAATCCATTTTGCCGACCTGAACTGGGAAAGCGGCAGCCTGATTACCGATGTGCTGCGGATCATCGTCGAGAAGGGCTACGGTTTACCGACCGACACCTTGCCTGGCACCACCATCACGCTGGAAACCGCACTGGCAAACAATGATATTCAAGTCATTGGCGAAGAATGGGCGGGGCGCAGTCCGGTGTGGGTCAAGGCCGAGGCCGAAGGCAAAGTCGTCAGCCTTGGCGATACGGTCAAGGGCGCAACCGAGGGCTGGTGGGTGCCGGAGTATGTGATCAAGGGCGACGCGGCCAAAGGCATCAAGCCGCTGGCGCCGGATCTGCGTAGTGTCAGTGATCTGAAGAAGTACAAGGACGTGTTCAAGGATCCGGAAACCCCGGGCAAGGGGCGCTTCCTCAACAGCCCGATCGGCTGGACCTCGGAAGTGGTCAACAAGCAGAAGTTGACGGCTTATGGCTTGCAGGACGATTACACGAATTTCCGCAGTGGTTCGGGCGCGGCGTTGGATGCCGAAATCAGCTCTTCGATTCGTCGCGGCAAACCGGTGCTGTTTTACTACTGGTCGCCGACGCCATTGCTCGGCAAGTTCAAACTGGTGCAACTGGAAGAGCCGCCGTTTGATGCCGAGGCGTGGAAGACGCTGACTGACGCCGATAATCCCAACCCGAAACCGACCCGGTCGCTGGCGTCGAAGCTGTCGATTGGCGTCTCTACGCCGTTTCAAAAGCAGTATCCGCAGATTGCCGAGTTCTTCAGCAAAGTGGATTTCCCGATCGAGCCGTTGAACAAGGCATTGGCGGAGATGAGCGAGAAGCACACCGCGCCACGGGATGCAGCGGTGGCGTTCATGAAGGCGCACCCGGATGTGTGGCAGGCCTGGTTGCCGAAGGATGTGGCGGAGAAGGTTTCGGCTGATCTGAAATAGAGGTTGATGCGGCAGGCCTCTTCGCGAGCAGGCTCGCTCCCACATTGGTTTTGTGAACGACGCATATCCACTGTGGGAGCGAGCTTGCTCGCGAAGCTTTTAGAACTTGGTAGCCACCGCCAATTCAAAGGTGCGCGGTGTCCCCAGGTAATACGCCGGCGAAACATGCGCAAACTCGGCATACACCTCATTGGTCAGGTTCCGCACGCGCCCGGTCACGGTGGTGTGCGAATCCACCTTGTAGCTGAGGAAGCTGCCAAACAAGGTGTACGACGGCACGGTCATGGTGTTCGCCGTGTCCGCATACACCGACGCGACATACCGCGCATCAACCCCACCTTGCCATTGCGGCGAAAAATCATAGGTCAGCCAAAGATTGCCGACTCGATCCGGTACGTTGGTCGGCGTGTTGCCTTTGCGCGACACCACCACACCGGCAGTATTCTTTTCGGTGAAATCATCGTACTGCGCATCGACCCAGGCGAAGTTGCCTTCGGCCAAAAGCTTGTCGGTAATCCGCAAGGAACTGGCGATTTCTATGCCTTTCGACGTCTGCTGGCCGACCGGAATGCTGCTGGTCGGGTCCAGAGGATCAGTCACGGCGAAGTCCTTTCGCTCAATCGTGTAGGCGGCAATCGTCGCCGAGCCGCGTCCGTTCAGATAATCAAATTTGCTGCCGATCTCCCATTGCTTGCCGGTGGAGACGTCGAAGTCCTGCGTGCCGTTCGGTTGCTCGGCGGCGGTGCTGTATTGCACGTAGACGTTGGCCGACGGAATGAACTGGTAGCTCAGGCCGGCGCGGCCGGTGACTGGCTCCCAACTGCGCTTGAGGTGTTTCGGGTTAGTAGCGGTCACGGTGCGATGGTTGGTCACGTCGAGGTCAATGTCGTCATAGCGCAGGCCGGTGAGCAGCGACAGTTTGTCGGTCAACGCCAAACGGTTTTCCACGAACAGTGCCTTGGTGGTGACCTCGTTGGTCTTGTCGCTGATCAGCTTGGGGTTGGTGCCGGGGATGTCGTAGAAATGCCCTGGCCGATAGTTGTTCGGGTCCACCGTGCTCGCACCTTTGATGTTCAGCGGCGAGTTGGTGGTCTGGTTGACCTTGTATTCGAAGCCCCCCGACCACGTCGTGTCGAGACCGAAAAGCGCGTTGTCGTGGCGGAGTTCGAACTGGTTGCCGTTCTGTTCGCCCTGATGGCGTACTTGATAAGCCGTAGAGCGGTTCACCGCGCTGTTGTCGGCGTTGTACTGGTAGGTTTCAAGGTTGCGGTAATCGCGTTGGCTGTCGAGGTGGTACAACGTGTTGCGCAGGGTGGTGCTGTCGTTGATGCGGTAGTCGATGATCGAGCGCACCCAGATCGTCCGCTGCTCGTACCGACCGTCCTCGACGTTGTAGTTGTTGAAGCGGTTGTGTTTATCGATCTTCAACTCGCCGGCCTTGGGGTTGAGCACGGGCGTGCCCCAGTACGGACTGTCTTCGTGTTCATCCTGATATTCCAGCGCCAACGTGTGTGACAGGTCGGGCGTGAGGTCGCTGAGCAGCGAGAACGCCACGCTCCAGGCATCGCGCTCCTGGCGGTCGATGTAGCCGTTGCTGGTGTTGTGGCTGACGTCGAGTCGCGCATAGTGCTGGATATCGGCGCTCGGGTCGGTCAGCGCGTGGTTGAGTCCGAAGGCGGTTTCGGTGGTGTCGTAAGTGCCGTAGCTGACCCGGCCTTCAACAGCTTGTTCATCGCGGGTGGCCAGTTTGGTCACGTAGTTCAGCGAGCCGCCGACCGAGCCTGCGCCGTTGATCAGCGATGACGGGCCGCCGACCAGTTCCACGCGGTCGTAGATCCACGAATCAACCGGCCGCGCGAGGCCGCCGGAAACGTTGATGCCGTTGAACATCTGGGTGATCTGGCTGCTGGTGAAGCCGCGATAGGAGACGAACCCGCCGAACCCCGGCGGTGCGCTGGCGTTAACCCCGGGGAGGGTGTTGGCGGCGTCCTGAAAATTCTGTGAACCATGACGCTCGATGTCGTTGCGATTGGCGATGGCCACCGAGGCTGGCGTGTCACGCACGCTCAAACCCAGGCGCGAGGCCATGCCGCTGGATTGGTCGAGGCTCAGGCCCGGTTCTGCGCCGGACTCGCCGTCGATGGTGATCGGCGCCAGGTCCACGGTGGATTGCGCCCAGACGTTAACGGACAGGCAGCCGCACAGGCTCGCCAGTAGAGTGAGTTGTTTCATCATTGAATCCTGAATGCTTGTCTAGGAGTCAGCGCACAGGCGAACGCCGCGCGTTGGCGCAGTGGGCTGACAAATCAAAAAGGCAAAGACACTCAGACGAGCGGTGGGGCGCGGGGGTTGGCCGAAGGCCAGGTGAAGCGAGCAGGGAGGTCAGCGCTGACAATGGGCGCCAGTGGCGGGCTGTGTTGTTCCGGCAGGATCGCCAGCGTCAGGCTGGAGTTAAATGCCGGACCCATGCCACCGCCGACCGAGCACAGCGGGCAGCCAAATGCTTTGGACAGGGTTGGCAGTTGTTCTTCGGTGGGATTGCTGGCGAGCGGCGCTTGGGTGGCCGGGTCGACGGTACAGAACTGGCCGCCGATACCGTTAAGCTGCATGCCGACCATTTGTCCGTGACCGATGCTGCAGGCGAACACGTTGAACAGGACGCAGCAATAGAGCATCCAGGCCAGCAGTGAGCGATCGGAACGGGAGAATTTCATGGGGCGGCACTTTACCGTACCGCTGATCGGTCGTGCACTTGAAAAAAATCCGACTAGGATGATTTGTTCAAATCCCTTTCCAAGGATTTCAACCATGACCTTTGTGTTGGCTCAATGGCTGGTGACAACGTTCGCGGTGATCGCCTTGATGCACGTGTATTGGGCGCTGGGTGGACAGTGGGCGGCAGCGGTGGTGGTGCCGCAGGTGCCGGTGCGCGGATTTGTCGCAACGGTGAGGCCGGCCTTTAAGCCGTCAGGCTGGCTCACGTTGATCGTGGCAGCGGCGTTGCTGGTGATCGCTGCGTTAGTGTGTATGCGGGTTGGCTGGGGAATGCCGGCGGTGACTCATAAGGCATTGCAATGGGTGATCAGCGCGATTGCGCTGTTGATGTTTGCCCGGGCGATTGGTGATTCGCATCTGGTCGGGTTCTTCAAGGAAGTGAAGGATTCGCGGTTTGCGCGGCTGGACACCTGGGTGTATTCGCCATTGTGTGCGGTGTTGGGGGCGGGGTTGTTGGCGGTGGCTTGGGTCTGAGAGCAGATCGGATTTTGTGGTTGCTGAACTGGCCTCATCGCTGGCAAGCCAGCTCCCACAGTGATTGTGGGTGTAGACAAATACCGGGTTCCACCTAAAACCCTGTGGGAGCTGGCTTGCCAGCGATGAGGCCAGCACCAACACCACAAGGATTCGGAATCAGCTACCGCTCTCGGTCCGCCGACTACTGACCTCAGCCGGCACATCATCCCCGGCCATGCGCTTACGAAACAACGCCGCCCGCGCCAGCAGCAAAGTAGTCACCGGCACAGTGATCGCCAGCAAAATCGGAATCAGCCAGGCATGTATGACCGGCCCGGATTTCAGCGCCGAAAAGCAGATGATCGACGCCAACGCCACACACCATGCACCCAGCGTCGAAGCCAGAGCCGGCGGGTGCATGCGCTGGAAGTAATCCTTCATGCGCAATAACCCGATCGCACCGATCAACGCGAACAGACCGCTGAGTACCAGCAGGATCGCCACCGGAATCTCGACCCACAGAGACAATTCAGCATTCATTCGATCACCTCGCCACGCAGCAGGAATTTCGCCAGGGCAAACGAGCCGACGAAGCCGAACAGCGCAATCAGCAGCGCCGCTTCGAAGTAAGTGTCACTGGAGTAACGAATGCCCAGGGTCAGCATCATCAGCATGGCGACGATGTACAGGTAGTCCAGCGCCAGAACCCGATCCTGCGCCGACGGGCCTTTGAACAAACGCACCAGGGTCAGCACCATGGCCAGCGAGAACAGGAACAGCGTCAGCAAGATCGCGTTCGACAGTAATGGGCTCATTCGAAAATCTCCATCAACGGCCGCTCGTAGGTGGTCTTGAAGTGCTCGATGAACTGCGCTTCGTCATCCAGATCCCAGACGTGCAGCAACAGAATGCTGCGGTCCAGCGACAGTTCCGACCACACCGTGCCGGGCACCACTGTGCAGATCATCGCCAGGGTCGCCAGACCGTGAGCATCGCGCAGGTCCAGCGGGACTTTGACAAAGCCTGAACGCGGAGGGCGACGACCGGCGTAGAGCACGCCCCACGCGACGATCAGGTTGGAAGCCACCACGTCACGACCGACGAGGAAGAACAGGCGCAGGATTGTCCCGGGACGGCGAATGCGTACCTGTTTCGGGCGCAACTTGCGCATCATCAACGGTGCAGCAAAACCCAGTATCGCGCCGAGCAACAGATTGCCCGGGCTGATCGACAGGTTTAGCGTCAGCCACAAGGCGCACAGCGCCAGCGACAACAACGGTGCCGGAAACACACGCTTCATGGCTGCACCTCCAGCATCGCGGCCTTGGCTTCCGGGCTCGGCACGGCGCGGGTGCCGAGCACCGCCATGACGTATTGTTGCGGATTGTTCAGCGCATCGGCAGTGGCTTGGGTGTAGCGCAGCAGCGGTTCAGCCTTGAAGGTCAGGACGATGCTCAGCCCGAGCAACAGGAAGATCGGCGTGCATTCGAGTTTGCGCAGCAGCGGCGAAGGGCGCTCTTCGGGCGTCCAGAAGCGCTGGATGCCGAGACGCGAGAACGCCATTAGCGACGCCAGCCCGGTGAGGATCAGCAGCGCCAGCAACGCCCATGCAGCGTTGGTTATCGGCGCACCGGTGCCCAGGCCCAATGGATTGAGTAATGCGCCGATCAGGCTGAGCTTGCCGATAAAACCGGACAGTGGCGGCATGCCGATGATCAGCAGCGCGCAAGCAATGAAGCTCAGGCCGAGAAACGCCATGGTCCACGGAATGACCTGACCGACCACAGCTTTCTGCTCGTCATCGAGGTTGATGCCTTTGGGCGGTTGCAGGGATTCCTGCGGACGCGGCAGCAGTTCGCTTTCGTCCTCCAGCGGGATCTCGTTGGCCGAGCGCGAGCGCTCGATCAACTCAGCCAGCAGGAACAGCGCACTCAACGCCAGAGTCGAGCTGACCAGATAGAACAGCGCCGCGCCGATCAGGTTCGGTTGGGCGAAACCGACCGCGGACAGCAGAATTCCCGCCGACACCAGAATGCTCAGGCTGGCCATGCGCTCCAGGCGTTGCGCGGCGAGAATCGCCAGTGCCGCGCAGGCCATGGTCGCCATGCCGCCGTAGATCAGCCAGTCGCCGCCGAAGAATGCCGACGCTCCGGCCTGCCCGGAAAACAACAGGGTCCACAGACGCAGCAGGGTGTAGACGCCAACCTTGGTCATGATCGCGAACATCGCCGCCACCGGTGCACTGGCCGAAGAGTAAGCGGGCACCAGCCAGAAGTTCAGCGGCCACATACCGGCCTTGGCCAGGAACGCAACAGCCAGAATCCCCGCGCCGGCGTGCAGCAAGCCCCGGTCGGCTTCAGGTACCAGCGGAATCTTCAGCGCCAGATCGGCCATGTTCAAGGTGCCGGTAACACCGTAAATCAGTGCCGCGCCGATCAAAAACAGCGACGAGGCGAGCAGGTTGATCGAGATGTAATGCAGCCCCGACGATACCCGCGCTCGACCCGACCCATGCAATAGCAGGCCATAAGACGCGGCGAGCAGCACTTCGAAGAACACGAACAGGTTGAACAGATCCGCCGTCAGGAACGCGCCGTACAGGCCCATCAATTGAATCTGGAACAACGCGTGAAAGCTCGAACCGGCGCCATCCCAGCGTGCCATCGCGAAGAGCAGGGCGCTGACGCCGATGATCCCGGTCAGCACCAGCATCAGCGCCGACAGGCGATCGACTACCAGCACAATGCCGAACGGCGCCTGCCAGTTGCCCGGCAGATACACACCGATGGAACCGGGCACGCCGGTGGTCTGCGTCCATTGCAGCAACATCACCGAAATGAACAGACCGACGACGCTGGAGAACAGGTTGATTTTCGCCTTCAGCGGGCGGTGCCGTTCGCCGAGCATCAGCATGATGGCGGCGGTCAGCAGCGGCAGCAGGATCGGTGCGGCGATCAGGTGAGTCATCGCCATCATTCTTTAGGCTCCCGGCCGTCGACGTGGTCGGTGCCGGTCAGGCCGCGCGAGGCGAGCAGCACGACGAGGAACAGCGCGGTCATGGCGAAGCTGATAACGATAGCGGTGAGCACCAGGGCCTGTGGCAGCGGGTCGGTGTAGTGCAGCAAGTCTTGGGTGACGCCGTCCTTGATCACCGGTTCCTTGCCGATGAACAGACTGCCCATGCTGAAAATGAACAGATTGACGCCATACGACAGCAGGCACAGGCCCATGACCACCTGGAACGTCCTTGGCCGCAGGATCAGCCAGACGCCGGACGCGGCGAGCACGCCGATGGCGATTGCGATGACTTCTTCCATCAGACGGCTCCCTTGGTGGCGACGGACTTGGGCAGCGATGCGGTCTTGTGACCCCGCACCGATTGGTGGGCGAGGGCAGTGAGGATCAGCAGCGTTGAACCGACCACCACGCCGTACACACCAATGTCGAAGAACAAAGCGCTGGCGACATGGATGTCACCGAGCAGCGGCAAGGTGAAATGCCAGGTGTGCGTGGTCAGGAACGGATAACCGACCAGCATCGCGCCCAGGCCTGTAGCAGTGGCGAACAGCAACCCGGTGCCCATCCAGCGCAGCGGCCGCAGGCTCATTTGCGCCTCGACCCACTGTGTACCGGCGACCATGTATTGCAGGATGAAGGCCACCGACATCACCAGACCGGCGACGAAACCGCCGCCCGGTTGGTTGTGCCCGCGCATGAACAGGTAGAAGGACACCACCAGCGCAATCGGCAACAGCAGGCGCACCAGCACGGCCGGCACCATCATGAAACCGAGCGCAGTGTCGCTGGCCGAACGCGGGTTGACCAGGTCGGTGACCACGTCCGGCGCCAGCAAGCGTTGCTGGGCGGGCAGTTGCAGGCTTTCCTTCGGTGGGCGGAAGCGCCGCAGCAGGGCGAATACGGTCAGCGCCACGGCGACCAGCACGGTGATTTCACCGAGGGTATCGAAGCCACGGAAATCCACCAGCATCACGTTGACCACGTTGCTGCCACCCCCCTCGGGCATGGCGCGGCTGAGGTAGAACGAGGAAATGTCGTTTGGCGTCTGCCGCGTGAGCATGGCGTAGGACAGCAGCGCCATGCCGCCGCCGACGGCAATCGACAGCAGCAAGTCGCGCAAACGACGAATGCGAGCCTTGCGCAGGCTGCTCGGCAGTGGCGAGACTTCTTCGATACGGCGTGGCAACCAGCGCAGGCCAAGCAGGATCAGCACGGTGGTGACCACTTCGACCGCCAGTTGCGTCAGGGCCAGGTCGGGCGCAGAGAACCAGACAAAGGTGACGCAGGTCATCAAGCCGCAGACGCTGACCATGGTCAGGGCGGCGAGACGGTGATACTTGGCTTGCCATGCGGCGCCGAGGGCGCAGGTGATGGCCAGCAGCCACAGGGTCACAAAGACGATGGAGCCGGGAATCTTCGGCCGGTCGCCCCAGCTCAGGCTGCTGTGCAGCATCGGAATCAGGCCGGCGAGCACCGCCGCCAATACCATCAGGAACAATTGCATCTGTAGACGCTTGGTGCCGAGTCGCCGTTCCAGACGTCGGGCCAGGCGCATCATGACGACCAGACTGCGCTCGAACAGGCGCTTGCCATTGAAACGACCCACCAGCGGCGGGTACTTGAAGCGCCCGCGCTTGAGCTGATTGCGCAGCAACAGATAGACGACGATGCCGCCGGACATGGCGATCAGGCTCATGATCATCGGCGCATTCAGGCCGTGCCAGATTGCCAGGCTGTATTCCGGCAGCGTGCCGCCAACCACTGGCAACGCAGCAGCGGCAAGCAACGGGCCGACGATCTGCGCGGGGAAAATCCCCACCAACAAGCAGGTGAACACCAACAGCTCTACCGGCGCGCGCATCCAGCGCGGTGGCTCGTGCGGAGTGTGCGGCAGGTCGGTAGCCGGCGGACCGAAGAACACATCGACGGTGAAGCGCAGCGAGTAGGCAACGCTGAATGTACCGGCGATGGTCGCAACAATCGGCAGCGCCGCTTCGACCCACGCCGTGGCGTTGATGAACACGGTTTCGGCGAAGAACATTTCTTTCGACAGGAAGCCGTTCAGCAGCGGCACACCTGCCATCGAGGCGCTGGCAACCATGGCCAGCGTCGCGGTGAAGGGAATAAGTTTGATCAGGCCGCTGAGTTTGCGGATGTCGCGGGTGCCGCTTTCGTGGTCGATGATGCCTGCGGCCATGAACAGCGAGGCTTTGAACGTCGCATGGTTGAGGATGTGGAACACCGCCGCCACGGCAGCCAGCGGACTGTTCAGGCCCAGTAACAGGGTGATCAAGCCGAGATGGCTGATGGTCGAGTAAGCGAGCAGACCTTTGAGATCGTTCTGGAACATCGCGCAATACGCGCCGAGCAACAGCGTACACGCGCCGGCCCCGCTGACGATGTAGAACCATTCTTCACTGCCTGACAGCGACGGCCACAGGCGCGCAAGCAGGAAAACCCCGGCCTTGACCATGGTCGCAGAATGCAGATAAGCCGAAACCGGGGTCGGCGCCGCCATCGCGTGCGGCAACCAGAAGTGGAAAGGGAACTGCGCACTTTTGCTGAGTGCGCCGATAAGAATGAGGGGTAAAAGAATAGGGTAGAGGGCGTGTGCACGAATCATGTCGCCGGCGGCCAGGACCTTGTCGAGGTCATAGCTGCCGACGACATGGCCGAGAATCATGACCCCCGCCAGCAGGCATAGTCCGCCGGCGCCGGTGACCATCAGCGCCATATAAGCACCGCGACGAGCGTCGGCGCGGTGGTGCCAATAGCCGATCAGCAAGAACGAAAAGAGACTGGTCAGCTCCCAAAAGAACACGATCTGAATCAGGTTGCCGGAGATCACCAGACCGAGCATGGCGCCCATGAACGCCAGGAAAAACGCGAAGAAACGCGGCACCGGATCGTCCGGCGACATGTAATAACGGGCATAGAGAGAGACGAGCGTGCCGATGCCGAGCACCAGCATCGAGAACAGCCAGGCGAAACCGTCCATGCGCAGGACGAAGTTCAGGCCGAGGCTGGGCAGCCACATGAACTCTTCGCGGATCACGCCGCCGTGGGCAATTTGCGGGTACAACATCGCGACCTGGACGGTGCCGATCAAAGCGACCAGACCTGCCAACAGGGATTCGGTATTACGCGCGTTGTGTGGCAGCACCGCTGCCAGACAGCTGCCAATGAATGGCAGAAGCAGTAGAACTATCAGGGACATAGGCTTCTAATCTGCGGAAGTTTGTGAAGCATCATACGTGCCAGCTCCCCGATCACCAAACGCCAGGATGTCTCAGAATCCTACAAAGTAGTCCGGAATTTTCTGTTTGGCATTGTTTCAGGTAGATGGATGTTGCTCGCGATAGCAATAATTCAGACTGTGAAGATTTAGGAGCTTTATCCCTGGGTTTCCCGTTCCAACTCAGTTTCGGCTTCAGTAACCTTCCCCTTGGTCTTCAGCTCACTGACAATCACCGCCGCGACAATCAACCCCGCGCCCACCAGTGCAATCGCCGGCAAACGCTCGCCGGCAATCCGCCCGACAATCCCGGCCCAGACCGGCTCACCGGCATAGATCAGCGTTGCCCGCGTCGGCGAAACGCTCTTCTGCGCCCAGTTCATCGCCACTTGAATCGCCGCACTCGCGGCGCCCAGCCCCAACGCGGTCACTAACAAGGTCCAGGAAAAGTCCGGAAGCACTTCACCGGTCGGCACCACCAACAGGAACGACAACACGGAGGTGGTTGCCAGTTGCACCACGGTCACCCGGCGCACATCGACTTGCCCGGCGTAGGTGCTGATCAGAATGATTTCGGCCGCAATGGCGATGGCGCTGATCAGCGTGGCAATTTCACCGGGACTGAAATTCAGTGACGCCCCGGCCGGCCCGGACAGCAACATCAAACCGGTAAACGCCAGCATGATCCCGATGCTTGGCATCAACCCTGGCCGACGGCCGAGTACCAGCCATTGCAGCAGCGGTACGAACGGCACATATAGCGCAGTAATGAACGCCGACTGGCTGCTCGGGATCGTTTGCAAGCCGACCGTCTGCAAGCCGTAACCGAGCATGATCGCCACGCCGATGAACGCGCCGGCCTTGAGTTCGAACAAGGTCAGTTCGCGCAGATGACGCCACGAGAACAACGCGACGATAAAAGCCGCCGCCGCAAAACGCAGCCCCACGAAAAACATCGGTCCGCTGACCGTCATCGCGTGCTGAACCAGCAGGAAAGTGCCACCCCAGATCATGGTGATCACCACCAGCACGCACTCGGCTTTGCTGAAACGAGAGAAACGGAGAGGAGTGGGGGAGTTGTTCTGCGACGTCATGACCTTGCGCACTATAAAAAGGAGGCCGCACAATGCGCCCAACGTTGCGCAGTATACTGCCCAACCCCACCGAGTGAGCAATATAGTGCACAAAGATTCAACGCAGCGGGCTTCCGTTTTACAACACGTCAGCCAGAACGTCAGGCGCCTGCGGCATGCCGCCGACTTGAGTCAGAGCGCGCTGGCAGAAAAGTCCGGCGTCAGCCGACGCATGTTGGTGGCGATCGAGGCAGGTGAGAAGAATGTCAGCCTGACCACCCTTGATCGCGTGGCCGAAGCACTTGATGTGGCGTTCAGCGATCTGATTCAGGCGCCGGATGCGCGTGATCCAAGCCGCATCAACGAGGTGGCCTGGGCAGGAACCCACCCGGGCAGCAAAGCGGTGCTGCTCTCCAAAGCCACGGCGACTCGCGAGGTCGAGCAGTGGGAATGGTGCCTGCAACCCGGCGAGGTTTATCCGTCGCAAGCGGATGCCGAAGGCTGGAGTGAACAGATTTTCGTCTTTGAGGGCTGCCTGACCCTGATGCTAGGCGATCAGCCGCAGCACATCGGCACCGGTGAGTTCTTTATGTTTGCCAGTAACCAACCGCATTCCTATCGCAATGACGGGGACGTGCCGGCGCGGTTTGTTCGCAATGTGGTGATTTGAATGAGTCAGAGCGCAGACATCCTGATTATCGGCGGCGGCCTCAGCGGCACGATGCTGGCGGTGCAATTGTTGCGACTGCCTGGCCAGCGCACGATTCTGCTTATCGAGCCGCGCGCCGAACTCGGGCGGGGCGAGGCCTACAGCGCGGTCGAGTTGGGTCATACGCTCAACGGCAACGCCGCACGAATGAGCGTCGATCCGGATAATCCTGATGATCTGACGCAATGGCTTACCGAGCACATTGCCGGCGGTGGCTGGCCTGAATCGGCCGAGCAGAATGTGCCGGTCAGCGAACTGTTTCCACCGCGTGGATTGTTCGGCGTTTATGTGCAGCAGCGTCTGGCCGAAGCCCGCAGAGTCGGGGCGCAGAATGGCTCAAGTGTTGAGCACGTTCGTGCGGAGGTCGTCGATCTGCAAGTTGACACCGACTCGGTGCAACTGACGCTGAGCGATGGCCAATCATTGCGCGGTGGCTACGCGGTCCTGGCGACTGGAATGTTCCCTGCCGCGCGAACCCCACAGAAAGCCTCCAGCGGCCTCAACGCCGCCGCGCTCGATCCTTGGGATGTCGCGGCCATGCGCCAACTCGATCCGCAATCGACGGTGCTGATCATCGGCTCCGGCCTGACCATGGTCGATGCCGTGGTGTCGCTGGAGCAAGCCGGGCATCGCGGGCCGATTGAAGTGTTTTCGCGGCATGGCCTGTTGCCCCATGTGCGCCGGCAACCGCCGATTTGGGTGGACTTTCTTGGCAACGATCACAGCCTGCGTTCGCCGCGCCAGTTATTGCGCGAATTGCGTCGGCAATGCCAGGCAGCCATGGCACAAGGCATCGATTGGCAGGCGCCACTGGACACGGTTCGGGTGCACATCGCTCGGTTGTGGAGTCAGGCGACTGACGGGCAGCGGCGACAATTCGTACGGCATGTGCGGCCATGGTGGGAGAGTCATCATCACCGTTCGCCGCCGTTGAGCGCGAAGCTGGTTGAGCGGTTGTACAGCGAAGGGCGATTGCGGATTCAGGCGGCGTCGTTCAAAGGGCTTGAGCCCAATGTGGAGGGTGGCGTCAGCATTCGCATTCGACATCGCGGTGAGTCTGAAACTTGTGTGGTGCAGGGCGCTGCACTGATCAACTCCAGTGGCATCGAATACGACTGGCGCCGGGTGGCGCGACCGTTGCCGCAGCAGGTGCTGGCGCGGGGTTTGGTGCAACCAGGGCCATTGGCACTGGGGGTTGCGGCGGCCGTGGACGGTGCGGTGCTGGATGCCGAGGGGCGTGCGGCTAGCCGATTGTTTGCCATGGGCCCACCGTTGCGCGGGATGTGGTGGGAGAGTACAGCGGTGACGGATGTCGCGTTGCAGGCGAAGGCGCTAGCGGCGCGATTGGTGGGTTGAGGTTGTTCTTTCTGGCCTCTTCGCGAGCAAGCTCGCTCCCACATTTGATCGGAGTGAATGCAAAATGTGTGTGCACCCAAAAACCACTGTGGGAGCTAGCCTGCTAGCGATGGCGGTGTGTCAGAGAACATAAGTGTTTCTGATCTGTCGCTATCGCTGGCAAGCCAGCTCCCACAGGTTTTGTGTGTGGCCCGGGATTGGTTATGCCACCACTCGATAACACGGCACATACGCCGCGCCACCCGGCAGTTTCATCCGGTGCTGGGCGACGAAAGCTTTGAGCAGCGCATCGAGCGGTTGCATGATCGCTGCGTCACCACGGATCTGGTACGGCCCGTGTTCTTCGATCAGGCGAATGCCCTTGTCCTTGACGTTGCCGGCAACGATTCCTGAGAACGCCCGACGCAGATTCGCCGCCAGTTCATGCGGTGGCTGGTCGCGATGCAGTTTGAGGTTGGCCATGTTTTCGTGGGTCGGGTCGAACGGGCGCTGGAAGCCTTCGTCGATTTTCAGCAGCCAGTTGAAGTGGAACGCATCGTTGCGCTCGCGGCGGAACTGCTTCACCGCTTTCAGGCCTTGGGTCATCTGCCGCGCGACTTCGGCCGGGTCGTCGATAATGATTTCGTAGTGTTGTTTGGCCGCTTCGCCGAGGGTCGCGGTGACAAACGCGTCGAGCTGCTCCAGATACGGCGCGGCATGTTTCGGCCCGGTAAGGATTACCGGGAACGGCAGGCCGGCGTTGTCCGGGTGCATGAGGATGCCGAGCAGGTAAAGGAACTCTTCCGCCGTCCCGGCACCGCCCGGGAAGATGATGATGCCGTGGCCGACACGCACGAACGCTTCCAGGCGTTTTTCGATGTCCGGCAGGATCACCAACTCGTTGACGATCGGGTTTGGCGCTTCAGCGGCGATGATGCCTGGCTCGGTCAGACCGAGATAACGACCGCCGTGGATACGCTGTTTGGCGTGGGCGATGGTCGCGCCCTTCATCGGGCCTTTCATCACGCCGGGGCCGCAGCCGGTGCAGATGTCGAGGCTGCGCAGGCCCAGTTCATGGCCGACTTTCTTGGTGTATTTGTATTCTTCGGTGTTGATCGAGTGGCCGCCCCAGCACACGACGATCTTCGGCTCGACGCCCGGACGCAAAGTGCGCGCGTTGCGCAGCAGGTGGAAAACGTAGTCACTGATGCCTTGCGAGGTGCTCAGGTCGATGCGTTGGCTGTCGAGTTCGTTTTCGGTGTAGACAATGTCGCGCAGGGCGCTGAAGAGCATTTCGCGGGTGCTGGCGATCATCTCGCCGTCGACGAAGGCATCGGCCGGCGCGTTCAGCAGCTCCAGGCGGACGCCGCGGTCCTGTTGGTGAATGCGGATTTCGAAGTCTTTGTAGGCTTCGAGGATGGTCTTGGCGTTATCGACATGGGCGCCGGTATTGAGGATGGCCAGGGCGCACTGGCGGAAGAGGGTGTAGGTGCTGCCGGATCCGGCTTCGCTCAGTTGCTGGACTTCACGTTGAGAAAGGGTTTCCAGGCTGCCTTTCGGGCTGACCGAGGCATTGATTACGTGTCGTTGGGTCATGCAATGATCCTTAAAACGATGTCATCCCAAAACCAGGCGAATGGCATCCGAATAGTGTGTATCCATGAATGAAGATGGCACGATCTGCGCTGTACCGCCATGTCCCCGTTGGACGCTGAAAAGATGAAAAGGAGCCCCAGCATAGCTAAATCCGCGGTAGAGGCGATAATGCGCCGGCCGGTTTTTTCAGTTACCCCTTTTGTCGCTCAAGGAAGTCATTTGTGATGTTCGAGATTCAGCCGATGGACGCCGCTACCTTTCGCCAGCAGACGCGGCGCAGCACGATCATCATCGCCGTTTTATTTCTTGTCTTGGCGATGTTGTTTTCCAGCGTAGCGGTGGCGCTGTTCGGTGAACCGGGTGGCGATAACCTGCGCTTCAATGTCGGCGGGGTGTTTGTGGCCTTTCTGCTGACGGCGGCGCTGTTGCGCGGGCGCTTCTGGAATCAGAGCTGGATGGCGCCAGCCATGTACAGCTGGCGACTCAAGCGCAACCTGATGAGCATCACCAATGTGATGCATCAGGTGACGGCGGCGGTGGAGCGGAACGATCCGGTGGCGATGAAGGTTCTGCGTTTCTACCATTTGGGGTTGACGCAAATGCACGAACTGGACGGTAATTCCAGCGATCATGGGCAGCTGTGGCGGGAAGTCGAGGCACATAAGGAACGGATGCAGGCGCTGGGGCTTGATACCGAGCAAACGTGCCTGGATCCGGCCTGGCTCGAAGCCTTGAAGCCGACTTCGCGCTGATTACAGTGCTCGCCGCAGCTTCCATGAACGGATCAAACGGCCATACACCAGCAGGTTGACCGCCAGCACCACGCTGCCGAGCGCCAGTTGAATCTGCGGGGTCAGCCCGGCCGGATAGATGATCGGCCAGATGTAATGCTCGATAAAACCGCCGGCGTATTCAGTCTGTCCGGCGGCGTGGCGCATGAGGTTTTCCCAGTAGGTCAGCGGGCAGGTCAGGTGCAACACCTCGACCGCCACGCCCCAGGCGGCGGCCGGCAAATGCAGCCACATCACCCGTGGCCATTTGAGTACCAGCAGCCCGCCAAACAGCACGAACAGAATGAAGCACAAATGAAACACCACCAGCCCGTCGGCTGCGATTCGGTACAGCATGTCGTCTCCCTGACGCGATTGTGAATGGCGCTATGTTACGCCGGTCAGGGGATCAAAGGTCAGTGCGAAAATCAGCGAATTGCGCGCGCATCCTGCCGATTTCCCACAAGTGCGCAAGATTGTTCAAGCCAGAAAGGCGAGAGGAGTGGCACAGTCTCGGACCGTTTTCCTGGTTGAAGAACGTTTATGTCTGATTCACTTATGCCGCGCAGTGCGTTCCTTCGCGGCGCTGCGGCGATCATGCCGTTGTCTCTGGCCACCGCGCCGTGGGGGCTGTTGGCCGGCTCAATGGCGATCGAAGCCAACCTTACGCCGCTGCAGGGCCAAGGCTTGTCGAGCATCGTGTTTGCCGGTGCTGCGCAACTGGTGGCGATCGGTATGCTCAAGGGCGGGGCGGGGATTTTCTCGATTCTGCTGACCACGCTGCTGCTGACGTCGCAGCACTTGCTGTACGGCATGAGTATGCGTTCGGTCATTTCGCCGTTGCCGGGGCGCTGGCGCATAGGTCTGGGTTTTTTGCTCACAGATGAGTTGTTTGCGCTGACCAGTCAGCATGATCGTCAACAATTCAATCGCTGGTATGCGCTCGGCGTCGGCCTGACGTTCTACATCGCGTGGAATCTGTTCACCCTGGCCGGTATTGTCCTCGGGAGCAGCATTCCGGGGCTTGAACACCTGGGGCTGGACTTCTCGATTGCTGCCACCTTCATCGCCCTGATTACACCGGTGGTACGCAACGTGCCGACGGTGGTTTGCGTGGCGGTGTCACTGTTTTGTTCGGTGCTGTTCAGTTACTGGCAATGGGGCTCGGCCCTGGTGTTGTCGGGGCTGGCCGGAATGACTGCCGGGTTTATCTGCAACAAGCTGTATCGGGAGCGTACATGATGGTTTGGGCGGTGATTTTCGGCATGGGGATACTGGTGTTTCTCAATCGCTACGTGTTTCTCGAACCGCGTTTACCGGTGCGTCTGAGCAGTAATGCGCGACAGTTTCTCGGGTTTGCGGTACCGGGGATGTTGACCGCTATCTGTGGGCCGATTGTCTTCATGCCCGACAAACAGCTGAATCTGCAGTGGGATAATCCGTATTTGCTCAGTTCGCTGGTGGCGATCGCACTCGTGATCTACACGCGCAGTACTTTGCTCAGCATGCTGTTGAGCATGGCGTTCTTCTTTTTGCTGCGCTGGTGGTTGTAAGTTGTCTGTTCTACGCTTCAGAGAGGGAGGTTTACTGATAACGGGAGGTGCGCATGGCGACTGAGCAGAAGCATCCGCAGACGGATGAGCAAGAGACGGATGAGCCGACCGAAGAGGAGATAGAGCGGGAGAAGCATAAGGAACAAACCTGGAAGCACGATGACAGCAGAGAACTTTCAGACCCTGACCGCAAATTTTGAGTGATTGCTACGAAAAAGCCCCGCATGTGCGGGGCTTTTTTGTGGTTCAGAGATCGTCCAACTGCGTGAAATCGGGGTGTGAGGCCCGGTATCCCAATGTTCGGTCGATCCACGCGTTCAGCTCGTTGACCATCACCGGTGGGTGGCCGGGATACGCTTCGAGAGTGGTGCGCAGGGTGCGTTCGATATCGGGAACGGTACGCAGGTTTCGAGTCTTGATGTAGTGGCCGATAAAACAGTCGAGTTCAAAGCGTTCTGTCATCGACAGATAAATACACTCCAGGCCGCTGACCTGTTTGATTGCAAAATCGTCGCGCAACTTATTTCTCTGCAAGGCTTGTAGAAGTTGTGGGGGATTCCTGATTTGTTGACTCTTTGGTCAACTGGTATACCAATCGGAAAGGCGGCGCGCATGCTAGCCGTAGTGCATCTAAATGTATGTATGACGGTTGAAATGTCAGACAGGCGGTTAGTTCATTCGAACGTGTGTTTTATCGCTACTGTATCGAGATTGAAACACCCGCCGTAACGCTGAAGAATCAAGACGTTGGCCGTTTCCATAAAAACGCACCGCATCGAGAAAAATTTAAGCGACAGGTTCAATCAACTCCGCACCTTGATTGCGTACGTTGCCGACGGCTTTGCCGACTTTGTGCCATTCGAACACCTCACTGCCTTCACCTTCGAACAGCAACATTTGCTCGGCGCGCTCAACCGCCGTCGCCGGATCCAGCCACTCGCGCACCCTTTCTGCGCGGAACACCACCGGTCGGCGATCGTGGATATCGAGCAGGCCGCCGACGGCATCGGCGGTGATGATGACGAAACCGTCGTCATCCCGCGCCGCTGTTTCGGCTGTCGGAAATTGTCCGATGGCCGCGCAGAAAACTGGCCCGTGATCCGCGCGACGGATCAGCCACGGTTGGCGGGTTTTGTCCTCTGCGTCGACCCATTCAAACCAGTTATCGACCGGCACAATCAAACGATGGCGCCAGATCGCCCGGAAGAACGGGCCATGGGCGACTTTCTCGACCCGGGCATTGATGGGGGCGGGGCGATCCCTGGCCCAGTGCGGGCGCCAACCCCAGCGCAGATTGTTGGCATGCAGCTGTTGCCCTTGTTGATGAAGGACGGCCAGCGCGGTGGTCGGCGCCGCGTTGTAGCGATCAAGCGGCGCATCGTCGACGTGATTGATCAACGCGTCGGGAATGCTCAGCACCGCGACGAAGTCATGGATGCCACGGTACTGCGAGAGTCTTCCGCACATGGGCTGAATCTCCGGTTGGAGAGTTCAGCTTAGTCGCTGGCGTCCTGGCCGGTGAACGTGTCACGCCAGCTCAGCCAGCGGCGTTCGAGCATGGCCAGCAAGCCGTCGCTGATTTTGCCGAGCAAGGCGAGCACGATGATCGCGGCCAGTACGATGTCCGGCCGTGAGGTTTCCCGACCGTCACTGAGCAGATAGCCCAGGCCCTTGGTGGCCGCGATCAACTCCGCTGCCACGAGAAACATCCACGCCAGGCTCATGCCGCTGCGCAACCCGGTGAACAGGCCGGGCAGGGCGGCCGGAAGCAATATTCGTCGCACCAGTTGCAAGCGGCTGAAGCCATAGATGCGGCCGACTTCCACCAGTTTGCGATCAATGTTGCGAATGGCCGCGACCACGTTGACGTACACCGGAAAGAACGCGCCGATAGCGATCAAGACAATTTTCGACGTCTCGTCGATGCCCAGCCACAACAGCAGCAGCGGCACCCAGGCCAGGCTCGGAATGGAACGCAGCGCTGCAAAAGTCGGCTCCAGATAGGCTTCGGCTTCGCGGCTCAAACCGACCCATGCAGCAAACACCAGCGCGAGACTGGCGCCAATGGCAAAACCCAGCAACACGCGAATCAGGCTGGCGCCGATGTGTTTCCACAGTGCGCCTTCGGCGAGGTCGGTGAGGGTCAGCGCGATTTCGCTAGGCGCCGGCATCTGGTAGGACGGCAGCCAACCGATGCGTACGATAATTTCCAGTGCAACGATGATCAGCAGGGGCAGGGCCAGGCCTTTGCAGCGGCGCTGCCACGTCGGATTCAAACCCGTTGCGCGCCGACGGGACACGGTGAGTGGCGTGGGCAGGTCTTTGCTCTGAGCGGTCATGGTTTTGGCTCCGCTCACGACAAATCCGCGGCGGGCGCGGATTTGTCGTGAGACTGATCGGTTACTGGTGGGCGACGGCTTGCTGCACGCCGCTGTCGAGCAATTGATCGATGACTTGATCGACATTCACCCCACGGCGCACCAGTTCCTCGGAGACCAGAATCGGCGCCGCTGTCTTGGAGGCGCTGATGTCCTGGTGAGTGAGTTGCGGGCTGCTCAGGTCGGTGCGTGACAGTTGCAGCTTGGCCACGTCGAGCGGCAAGCCGGACTCCTTGGCGAGCAGGGCGGCGAATTCATCGGGGTTTTTCAAGGCCCAGTCGCGGGCCTGTTCGTAAGCTTTGATGACGGTGTCGATGGTCTGCGGATGTTCTTTGGCGTACTGCTCGGTGACGCTGACTACGCCGTAGCTGTTGAACGCCGGGTTGCGATAGAGCAGGCGCGAACCGGCCTGCACCTGACTGGCGGCCATATGCGGATCGAGTCCGGCCCAGGCGTCGACATCGCCCTTTTCCAGCGCGGTGCGGCCATCTGGATGTTGCAGATGAACCAGTTCAACATCGTCTTTTTTCAGGCCGGCCTGTTGCAGGCTACGCAGGGTGAACAGGTAAGGGTCGGTGCCTTTGGTGGCGGCGATTTTTTTGCCCTTGAGGTCGGCGACGGTCTGATATGGCGAATCCTTGCGCACCACCAATGCTGTCCATTCGGCACGGCTGTAGACATAGACCGATTTGATCGGGCTGCCGTTGGCGCGACTCAGCACAGCGGCGAGGCTGGCGCTGGAAGCGAAATCCACGCCGCCACTGTTCAGGTATTCCAGCGAGCGGTTGCTGCCCTGGCTCAGTACCCAGCTGACTTTGGTTTGCGGCAAGGCTTTTTCGAGGTAGCCGAAGTGCTTGAGCACCAGGCTGACTGGCGAGTAATAGGCGTAGTCGAGATGCACCACTGCCGGCGCGGTTTCAGCCGCGTGGGCGAGCGGTTGCAGGCTCAGTGCCACTGCGCTGGCAGCCAGCAGGGTTTTAAGTCGAGGAAAGAAAGATGTCATGGGGCGCTCCGGCAAAGGCACAGGTTTCTTATGTCCAAAAAGATATTTTTATCGAATGCTTCCTGCATGAATGGAATATTGCAGGCTCTGTGCCATGTACTTGAAAGCGCCGTTTCATAAGGCTTTCAAGGCTTGGTAGCCGTTTTCAGCTGTTGCGTGGACAACAGTGTGATTCGCCACTGTTGCCAAGCGAACAGCAGGTATCAACTGTGATGAGCTTATGCATTTATCGAATTTAAAATCCATGAATCAACAGCGTTATGGTCTATGCAATTACCTTTGCAGGACTCGCCATGAAGCTTTCACGTTTCCTACGCAGTGCGTTAATCACTGCACTATTCACCACGCCACTTTCTTACGCAGCCGAGCCATTGGTCCTGCATGTCGGCGATCAGAACTACTACAACATTCGTGCCTCGGTGGAGGCGTCCGGTGTGTTGAAAGACGCACCGTATACCGTCGACTGGAAACACTTCCAGGCCGCAGCGCCCTTGGCGGAAGCCCTGCAGACCGGTTCGCTGGATCTGGGCTTCCTCGGTGATTCCGGCTTTTTGTTTTTGGCCGCCAAGCAGGCGCCGGTAAAGTTGATCGGCGTTTCGCGGCAAAACCCGGACACCATCGCGCTGTTGGTGCCAAAGGATTCGCCGGTAAAAACCATCGCCGATCTGAAGGGCAAAAAAGTCGCCTACTGGCCCGGTGCCTGGAGTCAGCAGTTGACCTTGCGCGCTCTGGAGCAGGGCGGACTGCCGGAAAACTACGTTGACTTCGTCAAGTTGATGCCGATCGATGCCGCCGCAGCCTTGCCACAGGGCAGCATTGACGCTTTCCCGGTGTGGGAGCCGTACATTTCCCAGCAGATCGTATTCTCCGGCGCGCGGCCGATCCTGACCGCAAAGAACCTGATGCCGGGGCTCAGTGCAATCGCTGCGTCCACGCCGTCCATCGACAGCAAACGTGCGGCCATTGCCGATTTTCTCGGTCGTTTGAAACAGGCTCGGGCATGGGTTGATAGTCATACGGATGAATACGCCGATCTATGGGCAAAGAAAGCCAATCTCGATCAGCAGGTGTCGCGTCACTGGTTGCGTCAGGCGCACATGACGGTCGGACCGGTGGACCAGCAAGCCGCTGCGGACCTGCAAAGCACTGCCGACTTCTTGTTCAAAGTGAAAGCGCTGCCGGCTCCGTTGGCCACCGCTGGAATTATCGACACGTCTTTTCAACAGGCATTGACGCACTGAACGAGCGCCGGAACCAAACCCTGTGTACCTTATCCAACCTCCGCTCGCGGATCGGAGCGCAGGGATGGATAGGGGCGAGGGAGTTTTGCCAATCGACCACATGACGGCAGTCGCCGTGCTCAAGGCAAAACATGACATCCGGATTCAAACTTCTTTGTGCCGCGCTGATTGCTCTCGGACTGGCCGGTTGTATCGCCACCCCGATAGAAATGACCGCGCAAACCGAAACGCGCCTGAAGTCGCAAGCGCCGGTGCGCTTTCTGTTGACGTTCGACGACGGTCCCAGCGCTTCGGGTTTCTGGAATCCGTCGGCCACGGTACTCGACAGTCTCAAGGACAATCCGCTGATGCCCAATATCAAAGCGGTGTTCTTCGTGCAGACGCGCGCGCCACGAGCAGGCAACAGTGACATTGGCCGCGCCATCATGCGTCGCGAGCATGAAGAGGGGCACATACTCGCGTTTCACACGGCCACCCACTGGCACACCAATCATCGCTCGCTCGACCCGCAAGAACTCGAAGAGTCACTGACCAACGGCACGGCTGACATCGCAGCCATCACCGGGGCGCCGCCGACCTTGCTGCGCCCGCCGTTCTGGAACTACGACAAACGCACCTTCGCCGCCTATCAGCAGCACGGTTTGCACGTATTGCTGACGGATTTAAGCGCCAACGACGGCAAGATCTGGGGCTTCAATGCCAGCCCGCGCCGTCGGGCAAACATGCTGCGACAGTTATCGGAAGTCCGTGAGCGAATCGCCCTTGGCGAGTTGCCAACCGTGGACGGGGTCATCCCGGTCGTGGTGACGTTTCATGATCTCAACCGCTATACCGCGCGGCACACCCGCGAATACCTGCAGATTCTGCTGGACAGTGCCGCTGCCACAGGTGTGAAACTGGCGGACGAGCCTTTTTATGATAATCACGCTGAACTTGAGAAAGCTGCGCTGGCGCGTACCGTGGAGAACAGTTCGGAGTCGGTGAATTTGCCGGGGATGTGGAACTGGATCTGGGACCATGACGCGCATTGACGGCGTGCCTGAAAGTTGTGACCTGGTTGGCATTTTTGTGTCGAGCGGGACACACATTGCTCATCTATGCTCAACGAGTCGACCGACCCACCGCCTGCGAGGCGTTCAGCCATGCTTGCCATTACCGATATTTGCCGGATTGTCGAATCCGGCTTTCCTGCGTTCAAGTGCGATTGCATTCCAAGCACGCAGGGGCTATTGCAAATCAAGGTATATGAGCCGGACAGCGGGCGCGTCGAGTTGTTGTTGAATGGCGTTTCCCCGGAACACCTCGTCACGATCCGTGACATTTCCAACTTCATCGGCGAATTACGCACCGAAATGAGCGCCGGCCGCCGAGCGTTCGCGGGCTAACCCCTCATAAACGTCGTTGAAACGCTCGAACGATGCGCAGCGTCGCTTCGCTGGTCTTCAGATTGCCCACTGCATCCAGCGGATGCCAGATGCATTCGGTGATCTCGTTTTGTGGACGCACTTGCTCAAAGTCCTGCACGGACGCTTCGTAGACATGATGCCGCGTGCTGCCGTTCTGCAGTTCCATCAGGTACAACACGTCGTCGGCGTTCAGGCTGGTTTCTTCCTGCAATTCGCGTACGGCGGCCTGCGAGCGGGTTTCTCCGGGCTCGACCTTGCCGCCGGGCAATGTCCAGCGACAGTGGGGTTTGCGCACCAGGAGAATGTGGCGATCCTGCTCGCATATGACGGTTGCACGTACTTTCATCTGTTACCTGTTTACTGCCTGTCACAAAATAGAAATAAAACTGCAATATTTGAGCCGAGGCTCGCGGCAAGGGTTCATTGAAATGTTGAGCGTTGATTACAGCGAAAAGTGCCAGTTCCATGACCGTTGAAGCCTTGCGACACTCGGTCGGCATTTCATGCGGATCGAGGTGTAAGGTAAAAGCGTGAAGCTGGATCTGACCGTTAGCAAAAAATGGAGGTGTCCATGAGCATGCCGATGTTGAACAAGATGCACATGAACGGCTATGACGTGCTTAGCGTGAACAATGGCCCATGGTGGGTTTGCACCCAGGGCGATCGGCTGGCGTCGTTTGGCAGCCGGGAGGAGGCGCTGGCTTATGCCGTCGCACTGCCCGGCTACAAAAAACGCTCGACGCGCGCGCAAAGTCACAAAACCCACTGACTGGCTGGCAGTAACGAAAAAGCCCCGGCATGTGTCGGGGCTTTTGTTTGGGGCCGGGCGGGTGGGTCTCAGTGGACCTTGGTTCGGCTGATGGCGCGGGCTTTCACTTCCCTGGCGTAGAGTTGCAGCCGTTCTTCATCGCTTTGCAGCACCTCGCAGGATCTCAGTACGGTTTGCGCGTCGGCCTCGTTGCCGGATTTGCGCAGTTGGTCCGCGATACGTTTCAGGTCGACTGCCGACCATCTCAAGTCCGATGCAACGCTTTGCAGGTCGCGTTGAAGTTCGTGTTCATATTCATTGAGCCGCATGATCACCTCCAGAACATTCTCGGTAGAAAAGAGTAGTCGCATTTTTCGCTGATGGGGAAAGCCTGTTCATCAGTAAGCCGGGCGGTTGTGAAAAGTTGTGCAGATTGCGCCGAGGGCGCGGTGCCACGATGGATGTACACCCGGTTACGCGCTACATTCACTTTTTTCAGATCAGGAAAACACTATGCGGATATGGATCGGGGGGGTGGCGTTGGCCGTATTGACAGGTTGTTCGTTGCCGGCGTCGTTGGTGCCGGGTGAGCCGAATGTCAGCAAGACCAGCGTCAAAACGCCCAAGGACTATGCCGCGTGTGTATTGCCGTTGTGGCAGCGGGATGTCGCGAAAACTTCGCAGACGTCGATTTCCAACGGCTACCGCATCACCGCGCCGAGCATCATCACGGCAGACGAGGTTCTCGACATCGTCAAATACAAGGATGGCAGCCGGGTCTCGTTGTATCAGGGGCCGCCGTGGGCGAAGTCCGGTTCGTTGCGCCAATCGGTGCGTGACTGCCTGTAGCGGCGCCTGCAGAGACAAAAAAAGCAGAAGCCGGATCAACGGCTTCTGCTTTTTTTTCGACTGTTATCAGGCCAGCCTTTCAGTCTGAAATGTCGGTCAGGGGAATGCTGCCGACGTTGCCCTTTTTCTCCCGCCGGTCCTGAATCCAGTCCTCCACTTGCTGACCGAACTCTTTCGGTGCTTTGCGCCCGACCTTTCTGGCGATGTCGAGAATCGTCTGTTGGGCCAGCGCTTCTTCCATGCGTTGTTGCGCAGTCATCATGGCGGCGTGAATCGAGCACGTGCCGTCGACGGCCCACTCCGGCGCGTTACCTTCAAACAGGGCGCAACGCCCGCGAATGTCGCGGCACTCGAAAATATTCTTGCGCCCGTCGATGGCCTTGACGATGTCGAGCAGGGTGATTTCATCGGCCGGCCGCGCCAGGCTGAATCCGCCGCGCACCCCTTCGGACGCCACCACCAGTTTGCCCTTGGCCAGTTTGGTGAAGATCTTCGCCAGGTACTCCAGCGGTACGCCTTGAAGTTCGGCGAGGTCACGCACGCTGGCCTCGCGAGTATCGCCGCTGTTAGTAACGAGAAACGCCAGGCAATGGATGCCGTATTCGACGCCTGCACTGTAAAGAGACATAGATAAATCCGACTGTATTTGTCGTAAATGCTAACAGCCTGAACTGAACTCGGCAATCGGTCTAATGCGCTGATATGCCATGAAACTGGCTGATTTTCTGATTAGATGAAGATCGGTTGAGGGTGGCGCCGCGTATTAGCTATCGATAAATCCGATTAAAGCTATCGGATAATCTGACTTGTGAGATTTATATCCGACCAATAAAGTCGGCGGTATTGGGTTGGCGAGGGCTGACTCACGACGAACTCGATTTCACCTCTTTCCACCGTTGGGCGTTTTCTGGAGAAACACAATGAAGCAGCAGATTCTGATTATCGGCGCAGGTTTTGGCGGCATGTGGTCGGCGTTGAGCGCTACGCGTCTGGTTGACCAGCAGGGTCGCAACGACGTCGAAATCAGCGTTCTCGCACCGCAAGCCGAGTTGCGCGTACGTCCACGCTTCTATGAGCCGAATGCGCATCAACTGGCCGCCCCGTTGCATGAGCTGTTTGAAGCAGTCGGTGTTCACTTCATCAAAGGCGCGGCTGACACCATCGATGTGGCGGCCAAAACCGTCGGCTACACCGATGCGTCCGGTGCGCAACACCTCTTTCACTACGACAAACTCGTTCTGGCCAGCGGCAGTGGTCTGGCGCAGTCGGCCACGCCGGGTGTTGCGCAATACGCCTTTGATGTCGACCAGATCGAAGCAGCCATTCGCCTCGAAAACCACCTGAAAGCACTGAAAGATCTCCCTGAAACCAAGGCGCGCAATACAGTTGTGGTGGCGGGCGGTGGTTTCACCGGGATTGAAACGGCCACCGAAATGCCGGGGCGACTGCGCGAGATTCTTGGCGAGCAGGCCGACATCAACGTGATCATCGTTGATCGCGGGCAGAAAATCGGCGCGTCGATGGGCGAAGAAATCAGCAAGTCGATCCTCGAAGCCAGCGAAGAACTGGGCGTTGAATGGCGCCTGGACGTGTCTGTGCAATCGGTGGATGCCAGCGGTGTGACGCTTTCGGATGGCCAGCACATCGACGCGAAAACCGTGGTCTGGACCACCGGTGTCCGCGCCAGCTCGCTAACCGAGCAGATCCCCGCCGAGCGCGATAAACAAGGGCGTCTGCACGTCGACGCACACCTGAAAGTCATCGGTCAGGACGACATCTTCGCCACCGGTGATGTCGCTTACGCCGCCACCGACGACATCGGCAACTATGCACTGATGACCTGCCAGCACGCGATTTCGCTGGGGCGTCACGCCGGCAACAACGTCGCTGCGCAGATTCTCGGGATCGACCCGACGCCGTACAGCCAGCCGAAATACGTAACCTGTCTGGACCTCGGTGCCTGGGGCGCGGTGTACACCGAAGGCTGGGATCGTCAGGTGAAGCTGGTCAAGCAGGAAGGCAAAACCCTGAAAACGCAGATCAACACCCAGTGGATCTATCCGCCGGCCGCTGATCGTGTGAGTGCGTTGGCAGCGGCTGATCCGCTGATTCCAGTGGTTGCATAATCCTCGCAGCGTCAATGAATCCCGCTCCTTGAGCGGGATTTTTTTGTCCGCACGAAGGGTGATGGCACGAAATGAACGGTGACAGTTGCGCGCGAGGATTTGCAGTTGGGTGCACTAGGCTTTTGAGGGCTGGTGGATAGTCAGGCCGGTATGACCTTTCAAGGAGCCTCGGATCATGGATGATCTGGTCAAAGAAGTTATTCCGCTGTTGCAGTACTTGATTCCCGGATTTTTGTCAGCGTGGATTTTTTATTCGCTGACGGCGTTCAAGCGACCCGATACGTTCGGGCAGATTGTGCAGGCGCTGATTTTTACGTTTGTGATTCAGGGAGCGGTGTTGGGGATTGGCACTCTGTGTCTTTGGGTGGGTTCGAAAGGATTTTCTGTAGGGAAGTGGGATGCTCGGGCCGAAACCGCTTGGGCTTTTTCGTTTTCTCTGATGCTCGGAATTTTCGCCTGTTATCTGGCCCTCAGCGACAAACTGCATGCAGGGTTACGCCGTAGAAACTTAACGAAACAATCTTCCTACCCAAGTGAATGGTTCTGCGCATTTGCGCAATATCAGCGCTTCATCACACTGCATTTGAATGACGAAAGGCGCGTCCTGGGCTGGCCGGTCGAGTGGCCACGCGAATCAGCCAATGGTCAGTTCGTGATGCAATATCCACGTTGGCTCAACGATGATGGCCAACCGGCATCTTATGGCGCGGAGTTTTTGTTGATAGATTCCGCGAACGTCAAATGGGTTGAGTTCAGCCCATCATCAGAGGGATCCGTATGCCGACTGCCAGAGCACCTCAACTCATACCAAAACATTTAGAGCGCCTTTTCGTCGGGCCGGACGGGAAAATGCTGGAAGTACCGTTGATCAAAGGACCGAGTGCGCCGCCACCCCTGAAACGCCGGAAGGCACGATAAATCCTCAGCCCCACCCCTCAGCCACCGCCCGGCGAATCGCTTCCAGCAACATCGCAAACGCCGGGTTGTCGTTGTTCTCCCGCCAGATCAGATGCAGCTCGCTCTGCACCCCTTCGCCCAGATCGATATCGCGGAACACCACATTCTTGAACACCACACTGGTAGCGCAACGCGGTACCAGCGCCAGACCCATGCCGGCGTTGACCAGAGCCAGAATCGTCAGAGAAGAACCCAGCCACTGTACATAATCCGGCGCGACCCTTGCCGAGCGCAGCATGCCGGTCAGCAGTTCGTTGAAAGGCGGATACGCGGCGTGGGAATACATCAGGAACGGTTGCTTATCCAGATCACTGACCGCCACTTCAGCCGCCGTCGCTAACGGATGTGCGCTCGGCACCGCCAGTACAAACGGCTCGCGCACCAGGCATTCAGTGGCATACCCAGGCTCGAGTAACGGCGCACGGGCGATGCCCAGATCGATGCGGCGCGCGCGCAGGGCTTCGTGCTGCTGGTAAGTGTTCATTTCCGACAGATCGATTTTCACCTGCGGCTGTTTCAGGCGCGCCTCGGCGATGACCTTGGGTAAAAACTCATACACCGCGCTGCCGACAAAACTGATGTTCACCGAACCAATGTCGCCCTCGGCAAACCGCCGGGCGGTGACTGCCGCTTGTTGCGCGCGTTCCAGCAGGTTCTGTGCTTCGATGAAAAAAGCACGGCCAGCGGCGGTCAGCGCGACGCTACGGGTGCTGCGGGTGAACAGCTCGACGCCGAGGTGATGCTCCAGCAACTGGATCTGCCGGCTCAACGGTGGCTGGGTCATGTTCAGTCGCTCGGCGGCGCGGCGAAAGTTGAGCTCGGTGGCGACAGTGGTGAAGCAGCGCAGTTGGGTCAGTTCGAACATTGATCTAATCCGGGTATCAATCGAATGCCAAGTTAGATTAGACGGGATCAATGACCCCGTCCATGATCGGCCCAACGCTTCACGCCATCCCTAAAAAAACAAGATCGGGAGTCGCCCTTGAAAACCCTCCAGAGTCCGCTGGACGTCACGGTTCTCGCCCGTGCCGCCGCCAAGGTCAAGCGCCACGTGCTGCCGCTGTTCGTGGTGATGTTCATCGTCAACTACATCGATCGGGTGAACATCGGTTTCGTACGCAGTCATATGGAAACCGATCTGGGCATCGGCGCGGCGGCTTACGGCCTCGGCGCTGGATTGTTCTTCGTTGGCTACGCGCTGTTCGAAGTACCGTCCAACATGCTTCTGCAGCGCTACGGCGCGCGGGTATGGCTGACCCGGATCATGTTCACCTGGGGGGCGGCCGCCATGGCCATGGCGTTCGTCCGAGGTGAAACAAGTTTCTATGTGCTGCGCTTTATTCTCGGCGCGGCCGAGGCAGGGTTCTTTCCGGGAATCATTTACTACTTCACGCAGTGGCTGCCGGCGTCCGAGCGCGGCAAGACCATGGCGGTGTTTCTTAGCGGTTCGGCGATTGCCTCGGTGATCTCCGGCCCGGTGTCCGGTGCACTGCTGCACATCAGCGGTCTGGGCCTGCATGGCTGGCAGTGGATGTTCCTGATCGAGGGCGCGGCGTCGGTGGTGCTTTGTGGGTTTGTCTGGTTCTGGCTGCAATCGCATCCGCGTCAGGCCAAGTGGCTGAGCGAAGAGGAGCGCGAAGCGCTGGTGGCGGCGATTGCCGAAGAGCAGCGCGCTCGTGAGGCGGTGCAAGTGGCCAAGCCGTCGATGTTCAAGCTGTTGGCGGATCGGCAGATTGCGCTGTTCTGCTTCATCTACTTCTCCATTGCCCTGACCATTTACGGCGCGACGTTCTGGCTGCCGAGCATGATCAAGAAGATGGGCAATCTCGGCGACTTCCAGGTGGGCCTGCTTAATTCGATTCCGTGGATCATTTCGATTGTTGCCATGTACGGCTTCGCGGCAATGGCCGGCAAGTGGAAATTCCAGCAGGCGTGGGTGGCGCTGACGCTGGTGATCGCGGCCATCGGCATGTTCATGTCGACCACTGGCGGGCCGATCTTCGCCTTCGTTGCCATCTGTTTCGCCGCCATCGGCTTCAAGGCTGCGTCGGCGCTGTTCTGGCCGATTCCGCAAAGCTATCTGGATGCGCGTATCGCCGCTGCGGTGATCGCCCTGATCAATTCCATCGGCAACCTCGGCGGCTTCGTCGCGCCGACGGCGTTCGGCTTCCTTGAAGAAACCACTGGCTCCATCGAGGGCGGTCTGTATGGCCTGGCGGCGACGTCGCTGATCGCGGCGGTGGTGATCTTTTTCGCCCGCACGGCGCCAGGAGCCAAAGGCAAAACCCCGGCAAAGCCCCATGACGACACCGCCGTTGTCGCGACGGCCAGCCCGGCCGCGAGCCATTGAATTGATTGTTGATCTATCAGGAGCGTTATCTTGAAAATCACCCGCGTAACTGTGACCCCGATTGCCTTCCGTGATCCGCCGCTGCTCAACGCCAGCGGTATCCACGAACCCTTTGCCTTGCGTTCGATCATCGAAATCGAAAGCGACAACGGCTATATCGGCCTCGGCGAAAGCTATGGCGATGCCCCGGCGCTGGCGATCCAGCAACAGTTGCAGGCGCAATTGATCGGCCTCGACCCGTTCAACCTCAACCAGTTGCGCGCCATCGTGCAGGCCACCGTTGCCGCGAACAAACCTGCCAGCCTCGCTGGCGCTGAACTGGCGCCTGGTTCCCACGCCAGCAAAGCGGTGAGCAATGCCTACTCGGCGTTCGAAGTGGCCTTTCTCGATTTGCAGGCGCATTACTTGAACGTGCCGCTGGTGGATTTGCTCGGTGGTGCGATTCGCGACGAGATACCGTTCAGCGCCTACCTGTTCTTCAAGTACGCGCAGCATGTCGATTCGCCGTACAAACCGGACAACTGGGGCGAGGCGCTCAGCGAGCAGCAGATCGTTGCGCAGGCCGCGCGGATGATCGAGGCCTACGGTTTCAAAAGCATCAAACTCAAGGCCGGCACGTTGCCGCCGGAGCATGAGGTGGCATGCATCAAAGCGCTGAAACAAGCCTTTCCCGGTTACCCGTTGCGCATCGATCCGAACGGCAACTGGTCGCTGGAAACGTCTATTCGCATGGCCGAATTGCTCGGCGATGATTTGCAGTATTACGAAGACCCGACCCCGGGCCTCGACGGCATGGCCGAGTTGCACAAACGCACCGGTCTGCCGTTGGCGACCAATATGGTGGTCACCGATTTCGACGAGTTTCGCCGCAGCATCGCGCAAAACAGCGTGCAGATTGTTCTCGCCGACCACCATTACTGGGGCGGCCTGCGCGATACGCAGACGCTGGCGAAGATGTGCGATGTGTTTGGGCTCGGTGTGTCGATGCATTCCAACTCACACTTGGGCATTAGCCTGATGGCCATGGCACATGTCGCGGCGGCGGTGCCGAATCTGGATTACGCCTGCGATACGCATTACCCGTGGCAGGAGCCGGATGAAGAGGTGATCAAGGGCGGCAAACTGCCGATTGTCGATGGCTGTGTGAAGATCAGCCGGGCGCCGGGGCTCGGGCTGGAACTGGATCATGACCAGTTGGGCAAGCTGCATGATCAGTACCTGACGTGCGGGATTCGCCAGCGTGATGATGTGCGGCAGATGCAGCGCTATAAGCCGGACTGGAAGGCAGTCAAACCACGGTTTTGAGGTTGCCCATGCTGGCCTCTTCGCGAGCAAGCTCGCTCCCACAGGTGAAATGCATTCCAGCGTGTGGGAGCGAGCTTGCTCGCGAAAAGGGGCGACTCATTCTTCAGAGTGTATGCATCAGCCAATCCCGAAACGCTTTCAGCGACGGCAAATTTTCATTACGCGGCGGATACACCAGGTAGTAGCTGCGTCGACTGGTAATCGGCTCGCCCAGTTGCAGCAACTCGCCATTCAGCAACTCATCCTCGACCAGAATCCTCGGCACCAGCCCCACACCGATGTTCGCCCGCACCGCTTGAATCAAGTGCGAGGTCATTTCAAAACTCGGCCCGATGCGCATGCTGCGGTGTGGCAAGCCGTGATGGCTGAACCATTCCGCCCACGCCTGCGCATTGCTGCTGACATTGAGCAGCAGTTGCCCGGCGATTTGCTGTTCGGCGTTATCGCGTTCGGCGGCGGACAGCTGCGCACTGGCGATCACCACCAGTTCTTCCGTGTGCAGGGGCAGGGCGGTCAGCCCCGGCCAGTCACCGCCACCGACACAGATCGCTGCATCGATTTCGCTGGTATCGAAGTCGATTGCTTCGATCCGCGAATGCAAATGTACGGTCATGCCCGGGTGCGCGGTGTAGAAATCCTTGAGGCGTGGCAGCAACCATTTCGAACCGAAGGTCGGCAGCGTCGCCAGGCGCAAGCTGTGAATGCCCGAGCCGAACGCCATGGCCTGCAGCGTCGCACTGCGAATCTGCCCAAGCGCTTCGGCGAGTTCGCGCTGATACATGCGCCCGACATCGGTGAGCACCACTTGCCGGCCTTCGCGGCTGAACAAGCGCATGCCGAGCATTTTCTCGAGAATCTGCACCTGACGGCTGACTGCACTTTGCGTCAGCGACAGTTCGTGAGCGGCGCGGGTGTAGCTTTCGTGACGCGCGGCAGCCTCGAAAGCCAGCAATAACGACATGGAAGGAGTGAGCGTGCGCGGATTCATTCGTAAACGTCATCAATAGCGGGTCGAATTTACGGTTGTCCCGGCGTTCGCCAGCAATGAACATGGGCACCATGAGATGGCGGAGCCTGACGCAATCATTCGTTGCGTACAACTGTTCACCGCCACACGGCCCGATTTGACCGAGATAACCTGACCGATGATTGCCCAGCTGTCCCCCGCAAAAGCCCTGACCAGCGATTACCAGCAGTTCCTCCAAGCCCTGAAAGCCAGCGGTTTTCGCGGTGAGATCAGCGCCGATTACGCCAGTCGCGTGGTGTTGGCGACTGACAACTCGATTTATCAGCGCCTGCCGCAAGCGGCGGTGTTTCCGCTGGATGCCGAGGACGTGGCACGGGTCGCTCGACTGATCGCCGAGCCCGCGTACCAGCAAGTGGTGATCACGCCGCGCGGTGGCGGCACCGGCACCAACGGCCAGTCGCTGACGGACGGCATCGTCGTCGACCTGTCGCGGCACATGAACCGCATCCTCGAAATCAACGTCGAGGAACGCTGGGTGCGGGTGCAGGCCGGGGTGGTCAAGGACCAGCTCAACGCCGCGCTGAAGTCCGCCGGGCTGTTCTTCGCCCCGGAATTGTCGACCTCCAACCGCGCCACCGTCGGCGGCATGATCAACACCGATGCCAGTGGCCAGGGCAGTTGCACCTACGGCAAGACCCGCGACCATGTGCTCGAACTCGACATGATTTTGCGCGGCGGTGAGCGCCTGCACGGCCAGCCACTGGAAGAGAGTGAACTTGAAGCCCTGTGCGCCCGCGAAGATCGCGTCGGCGCAGTCCATCGCTGTGCGCGGCAGATCATTGATGAGCAGGGCGAGCTGATCAAACAACGCTTTCCCGATCTCAACCGCTGCCTGACCGGTTATGACCTTGCGCACCTGCGTGAGGCGGACAATCGCTTTAACCTCAACAGCGTGTTGTGCGGTGCCGAGGGATCGCTGGGTTTTGTGGTCGAAGCGCGGCTGAATGTACTGCCGATTCCCAAGCACACGATGTTGGTGAACATCCGCTACGCCGGGTTCATGGACGCACTGCGCGATGCACGGGCCCTGATGGCGCTCAAACCGTTGTCGATCGAAACCGTCGACTCGAAAGTCTTGCTGCTGGCGATGCAGGACATTGTCTGGCACGGCGTCGCCGAGTATTTCCCGGAAAGTGCCGAGCGGCCGACCTTGGGCATCAATCTGGTGGAGTTTTGCGGCGACGATCCGGAGGATTTGCAGCGCCGGGTCGAGGCGTTCGTCGAGCACTTGAGCAACGACCGCACGGTCGAGCGTCTGGGCCACACGCTGGCGGTCGGTCACGCCGCTGTGAACAAGGTTTACGGCATGCGCAAGCGTGCGGTGGGCCTGCTCGGCAACGTCGCCGGAGAAGCGCGACCGCAGCCGTTTGTCGAAGACACTGCCGTGCCACCGAAGCACCTGGCCGAGTACATCGCCGAGTTGCGCGAGCTGCTCGACAGCCACGGTTTGCAATACGGCATGTTTGGTCACGTCGATGCCGGCGTGCTGCACGTGCGGCCGATTCTCGACATGAAAGATCCGCAGCAAGCGGCATTGGTGCGTCCGGTGTCCGATGGCGTTGCCGCGTTGACTCAACGCTATGGCGGCCTGCTGTGGGGCGAACACGGCAAAGGCCTGCGCTCGGAATATGCCCCGGCGTTTTTCGGTGAGTTGTATCCGGCGCTACAAGCCTTGAAGGCCGCGTTCGACCCGTACAACCAGTTCAACCCGGGCAAGATCGCCACACCGGCCAACACCGGCGCGGCGCTGCTGAAAATCGACGAAGTCACTTTGCGCGGTGAACTCGATCGGCAGATTGACGAAAAAGTCTGGCAGAGCTACGGCGCGGCCATGCATTGCAACGGCAACGGCGCCTGTTACAACTTCGACCCCGACGACGCGATGTGCCCGTCGTGGAAAGCCACCCGCGAACGGGCGCAATCGCCCAAGGGCCGTGCTTCGTTGATCCGCGAGTGGCTGCGTTTGCAGGGCGAGGCGGGCGTCGATGTGTTGTCCGAGGCGATGCGTAAACCGGCGTTTTTCAGCTCGTTGTGGCAGCGCTGGCGTAACAGTCGTTCGGCTTCTGCAGACTTTTCCCATGAAGTCTACGACGCCATGGCCGGTTGCCTGGCGTGCAAATCCTGCGCGGGGCAGTGCCCGGTGAAGGTCAATGTGCCGGAGTTTCGTTCGCGCTTTCTCGAGCTGTATCACAGCCGTTATCTGCGTCCGGCGCGGGATTATCTGATCGCCTCGCTGGAGTACAGCATCCCGCACATGGCGCGGATTCCGGCGCTGTACAACGGTTTGATGGGCGCTTCATTCGTTCGCAACCTGCTGGAACGGGTCGGTGGCATGATCGACGTGCCGTTGCTCAGTCGTTTTGATTTCCATGCGGCGATGCGCCGTTGGCAGGTGCAACCGGCGAAGGTTTCGACGTTGTCGGCGCTGACCGAGGCGCAACGTGAGCGCAGCGTGGTCATCGTGCAGGACGCCTTCACGCGTTACTTCGAAGCGCCGCTGTTGGCCGATCTGATCGAGCTGATTTCGCGCCTCGGCTATCAGGTGTATCTGGCACCGTTCAGCGCCAACGGCAAGCCGTTGCATGTGCAAGGCTTCCTCTCGGCGTTCAACCGCGCAGCGTTGCGCAATGCCCGGCAATTGCGTGAGTTGGCGGATGTGGGCGTGCCGTTGCTGGGCCTCGATCCGGCGATGACGCTGGTGTATCGCCAGGAATATCTGAAGGTGCCGGGCATGGCGCAATGCCCGGAAGTGGCGCTGGTGCAGGAGTGGTTGCTCAAGGTCATGCCGGAGCAGGCGCGGCAGGATAAAACCGCAGCGTTCCGCCTGCTCGCCCATTGCACCGAAAAAACCAACGCCCCGGCCGCCACTCGCCAGTGGGAACAGGTGTTCGAACGCGCAGGATTGAAGCTGGCCACACAAGCCACCGGCTGCTGCGGCATGTCCGGCACTTACGGCCATGAGGCGCGCAATCGCCAAACCTCGGCGGTGATCTACGAGCAGTCGTGGGCCCGTCAAGTAGACGCGCCGGCGAAGAAGGGCGAAGCACTGGCGACCGGTTATTCCTGCCGCAGTCAGGTCAAGCGCCAGTCGGATCAGGCACTGCGTCATCCGCTGCAGGTGCTGCTGGAGGTTCAGCGTCGCTGAGGGATTCGTCCGTGTCCTTGTCCCAGATCAGGCGCGGGTCGAAACTCATCGCCGCGAGCATGGTGAACACCACGACCAGGCCGAAAAACAGAATGCCCGGTCGTGGTTCGATATCGCCCAGCGCCTGAAACTTCACCAATGCTGCGACCAGCGCCACCACCAGCACGTCGAGCATCGACCAATAGCCGATCAGCTCGACGAAGCGGTACAGCTTCGAGCGCTCCTTGCGCGCCCAGGCGCTGTCGCGTTGCACGGTCGTCAGCAGCAATGTCAGGGCGACGAACTTGATCCCTGGCACGGCGATGCTGGCGATGAAAATGATCAGCGCGATGTCCCACGCGCCAGCCTCCCAAAACTCCAGTACGCCACTCATGATCGTGCTGTCGGCGCCATTGCCGAGCATCACCGTATTCATCACCGGCAGCAGATTGGCTGGTACGTAAAACGCCAGAGCGGCGAACATGTAAGCCCAGGTGCGGGTCAGCGAATTGGTCTTGCGCCGGTGCAGCGGCGCATCGCAGCGCGGGCATTCGTGCGGCTCGTCGGTCATGTCGCAAGCCAGCCCGCAGCTGTGGCACAGGCACAGATTGAGTTCGCTGGCGGTCGGTGGTCGCTTCATAGAATGTCCCAGAGGTCGCGGATATCGCGGCCGGCAATGCGGATCATCATCAAGCTCAGCGCGGCCAATGCAAACAGGCCGATGCCGGGCAACACATCGAGCAGCCCGGCGAGTTTGAACACCGCCACCATAGCGCCCAGCAAACATACTTCGAGCATGCTCCATGGGCGCAGGGTTTCCAGCCAGCGCATGCACACCTTGAAGCCCGGTGCACGTTGCCCGCCGAGGGCAAAGCTCAATACCCAGGTCAACAAAACCAGTTGGAACGCCGGGGCAATGATGATCGCGATGGCCGCCACCATGGCGATGAAGGTAATCGGCCCCTGACTCAGCGCCAGCACCGAATCCCACAGCGTGGCGCTGTTTTTCAGACCCTTCATGCTGATGCTCATCACCGGGTAGAAATTGGCAAACAGCCACAGCACCGCCGCCGTGAACGTCAGTGCCAGGCGCTGTTCGACGGTCAAACCGTTGAAGCGCTGCAGTACGCCGCCGCAACGCATGCAGTTGGTTTTCTGATGTTTGGCCAGCACGACTTTTTCGTAAACGCAATCGCAGTGCTCGCAGATGATCAGGTGTTCGGTGTTGACCATGGACAACGCTCGACAGCAGGCCGCAAGGGCGAGGGAGACCTGATCACTATAGAAGCCTGAGGCTATTGGGCAAATGGCGCGGCACGATCGGCTGCGGTTTTTCCGAGTATCACTGTCGATCAGGATTGGGATTTTGTTTTTTGATGTTATAAGGTAACGCAAATTTTAAGGGGTAGCCCTCGTGGTCCCTGTTGTTTTTCCTTCGATTGCGAAACGCTCATGACGATTGTGCTTCCTCGTTCTGCCCCGTTGACCACTGGCCGGCTGCTGTCCATTGACGCGCTCAGAGGCTTGGTGATTCTGTTCATGCTGTTGGACCACGTGCGTGAAACCTTCTTGCTGCATCGTCAGGTCAGTGACCCGATGGACATTGCCAGCACCGAGCCGGCGCTGTTTTTCAGTCGCACTCTGGCGCATCTATGCGCGCCGGTGTTCGTATTGCTGACCGGATTGTCGGCGTGGTTGTTCGGTGAAAAGTACGCGGGCAAGTCTGATGTCAGCGCCTTTCTGTTCAAGCGTGGTCTGTTTCTGGTGGTACTGGAGTTCACGTTGGTGAACTTCGCATGGACGTTCCAGTTGCCGCCGAGCGTGATTTATCTGCAAGTCATCTGGGCCATCGGCTTGAGCATGATCGCCTTGTCGCTGCTGGTCTGGGTGCCGCGCTGGCTGTTGCTGACGTTGAGCCTGATGATCATCGGCGGACACAACCTGCTCGACGCGGTGCATTTCCCCGTGGAGTCGGTGCTGCATGTACCGTGGGCGATTTTGCATGATCGCGGCTGGATCGACGTCAGCGACACTCTGCGTCTGCGCACCTCGTATCCGTTGTTGCCGTGGATCGGTGTGATCGGTCTGGGTTATGCGCTGGGGCCGTGGTTTGCTCGCGGCGTTAAAGCGGGTTTGCGTCAGTGGCAACTGCTGATCGCGGGTAGCGCCGGGCTGCTTGGCTTTGTCGGGTTGCGGCTGATCAATGGTTATGGCGAGAAACCGTGGGCCGTGGGCGACACGTCGGTGCAAACCTTGATGAGTTTTTTCAATATCACCAAGTATCCACCGTCGCTGCTGTTTATCGCGCTGACCGTGAGCGCCGGGCTGTTGTTGCTGCTGCTGTTCGAGCGTGTACAGGATCGTCGCTGGATTCGCGTTTTGACCGTGTTCGGTTCGGCGCCGATGTTTTTCTATCTGCTGCACCTGTACGCGTTGAAGGTGTTGTACCTGATTGGCGTGGCCCTGTTCGGGCTGAATCAGGGTAGCTATTTCGGTTTCTCTTCCGTGGCGGCGATCTGGCTGGCGGCGGTCATTCTGGCGATCGGGCTGTTCCCGGCCGTGCGCTGGTTCTCGGCGTTGAAGGCCCGTCGCCGTGACATCGCCTGGCTGAAGTATTTGTAAGCAGCCGATTGTGGGAGCGAATCTTCTCGCGAAAGCGGTGGGTCAGTGGCAATTAAGCTGCCTGACTGACCGCCTTCGCGAGCAAGCTCGCTACCACAGGTTTTTCAGGTGTCTGGATTATTTACGATCCAGCCACACGGTTTGTGCGTTGCAGAACTCGCGCACGCCGAAGTGCGACAGTTCACGGCCGAAACCGCTTTTCTTCACGCCACCAAAAGTCACGCGCGGATCACTGGCCGAGTAGCCGTTGATGAACACGCCGCCAGTCTCCAGTTCGCTGGTCAGTTGCTGGGCGAGGGCCACGTTGGCGGTGTAGATCGTAGCGGTCAGGCCGAACTCGCTGTCGTTGGCCAAGGCCACGGCGTGGGCGCAATCGCGGGCGGTGATGATCGACGCGACCGGGCCGAACAGTTCCTGTTTGAACGAGGTCATGCGGTCGGTGACATCGGCCAGCACGGTCGGCTCGTAGTAGTTGCCCGGGCCTTCGGACTTGCCGCCGCCGAGCAGCAGGGTGGCGCCTTCTTCCAGGGTGTCGCGCACTTGCTGGTCGAGCTCATCACGCAGATCGAAACGCGCCATCGGGCCGATGTAGGTCTCGGCGGACAATGGATCACCGACCTTTAACTTACGCGTAGCCTCGACGAACTTGCGGGTAAATTCCTCGACCACGCCTTCTTCGATGATCAAGCGTTTTGCGGCGGCGCAAACCTGGCCGGAGTTCTGGTAGCGACCGATGACCGCCGCTTGCACCGCTTCATCCAGATCGGCGTCGTTGAGCACGATGAACGGATCGGAACCACCCAGTTCCAGCACGCATTTCTTCAGCGCTGCACCGGCCTGAGCACCGATTGCCATACCGGCACGCACGCTACCGGTCAGGGTCACGGCGGCAATGCGCGGGTCGGCGATGGCGGTGGAAACGCCTTCAGGCGTGACGTTGATCACTTCAAAAACGCCCTCGGCGAAACCGGCGCGGGTGAAGGCGTCGCGCAGCAGATAGGCGCTGCCCATCACGTTCGGCGCGTGCTTGAGCACGTAAGTGTTGCCGGCGATCAGCGCTGGAACTGCACCGCGCAGCACTTGCCAGATCGGGAAGTTCCACGGCATCACCGCGAGAATCGGGCCGAGCGGACGGTATTCGATACGCGCCTTGCCACCTTCAACCTGAGTCGGTTCAGCGTCGAGCATGGCCGGACCGTGTTCGGCGTACCACTCACAGAGCTTCGCGCATTTCTCGATTTCGCCACGGGCCTGAGCAATGGGCTTGCCCATTTCCTGAGTGATCATCGTCGCCATGGCATCGCTGGTTTCACGCAGCGCAGCGGCCAGCGCGGTCAACAAGCGCGAACGATCCTGCAGCGGCTTGCGCTTCCATTTGCCGAAGCCGAAAGCTGCGCGGGTCAGTGCGGCGTCGAGGGCAGCAGCGGATTCAAATGCGTAGTGGCCGATCTGCTCGCCGTTGGCGGGATTGATCGAGATGGCGTGGGTCTGGCTGGAAATCTGGCTCATGGCGTCGTCCTGCATGTTCGTCGGATGAGCCTAGAGTAGGGTGGTGTTTGTTTTCTGGAAACTGAATAATAAAGATCGTTTCTTTCACGATTGGAGAATGACTGTGGATCTGGTGCAGCTGGAAATCTTCAAAGCGGTTGCCGAGCACGGCAGCATCAGCGCCGCCGCCGCGCAGATTCATCGCGTGCCGTCGAACCTCACCACGCGGATCAAGCAGCTTGAGCAGGATCTGGGCGTCGATCTGTTTATCCGCGAGAAAAGCCGTCTGCGCTTGTCACCGGCGGGGTGGAGTTTTCTCGAATACGCGCGGCGGATTCTCGATCTGGTGCAGGAGGCCCGGGCGACGGTGGCGGGCGAAGAACCGCAAGGCGCATTTCCCTTGGGTTCGCTGGAAAGCACAGCAGCGGTGCGCATTCCCGAGTTGCTCGCGGCGTATAACCAACTGCACCCGAAAGTCGATCTCGACCTGTCCACCGGGCCGTCCGGGACGATGATCGACGGCGTGCTGTCCGGGCGTCTGGCTGCAGCGTTTGTCGACGGCCCGGTGCTGCATCCAGCGCTGGAAGGCGTGCCGGCGTTCGAAGAAGAGATGGTCATCATCGCGCCGCTCAATCACGCCCCGGTCAAGCGCGCGGCGGATGTGAATGGCGAGAATATCTACGCCTTTCGCTCCAACTGTTCCTACCGTCACCACTTCGAAAAGTGGTTTAGCACCGACGCGGCGGTGCCGGGCAAGATCTTTGAAATGGAGTCCTATCACGGCATGCTCGCCTGTGTCAGTGCGGGTGCCGGGTTGGCCTTGATGCCGCGCAAAATGCTGCAGAGCATGCCCGGCAGTGCGACCGTCAGCGTTTGGCCATTGGCGGCGGATTTTCGCTACCTGACCACTTGGCTGGTGTGGCGGCGGGGCACGGTGTCGCGCAGTTTGAGCATGTTTGTGCGCTTGCTGGAAGAGCGCGGGGTGGTGCGTGCAGAAGAGTAATTGACACTTTGTGTCATGACTGTATCTTGGTCGGCGTTTCGCAATATAAAAAACTATACAGCGTAGCCATGAGGAATCTGGAAATGACCACAGCCCTGAGCGGTAAAGAAGCCGTCGGCGAACGTTTTGTGCTGGAAACCATGCGCCACGCGCAACAGTTGACCTGGAAAGCCGTCGACGCCATCGCCGCCGTGATCAAACCGGGCATGCTCGAATCCGAAGCGACGGCCCGGGGCAAGGCAATCCTCGCCGAACTGGGCATGGACCGCATCTGGCATCCGCTGCTGATCCGCTTCGGCGCCAACACGCTGAAGACCTTCAAACAGCGTTCCGATGGCGATCCGGTGCTGGGTGAAGAGGATATTTTCTTCATCGACATGGGTGTGGTCTGGCAGGGCCATGAAGGTGATGCGGGCGCGACGTTCACCACCGGATCCGACCCGGAAATGATCGCTTGCGCGGCGGCCTTGAAAGAACTGTTCGACAGAGTTGAAGCCTTCTGGCGCCAGGGTGTTTCCGGGGTGGAGCTTTATCGCTACGCCAGTGATCAGGCCGAGGCGATGGGCTGGGTGCTGAACCTGAACATCAAGGGTCACCGAGTCAGCGATTTCCCGCATGCGATCCATCGCGGCGGCGATCTGGGCGATTTCGAACAGGCACCGAATGCCGGCGTGTGGATTCTGGAAATCCAGATCGCCCATCCGTCGCGGCCGTTTGGCGCCTTTTACGAAGACTTGCTCATTTAACTCATCAGCGTGCTGCTAAAGTCTGGAGTCGACGCATGGGTTTACGTGCAGGCGTGACAACCGGGCGCAGCGCTGTAGTTGTTTTTATATAGCGTCAACTTTGATGATGCACGCCGTTTCCTAACTCTAAAGTCAAAAAAAGGACGTCCAGCATGAAAGTCAGCGCACGCAACGTATTCAAAGGTCAGGTCAGTCAGGTTCAGGCCGGCGCGGTCAACGCCGAGGTGGTTTTGACCCTGGCTGGCGGTGAGCAACTGGTGGCGGTCGTGACCATGGAAAGCATCAAAAACCTCGGCATCGCCGTCGGCAAAGAAGCCGTCGCGCTGGTCAAGGCGCCATGGGTCATGCTGATGACCGAATCCAGCGACATTCGCCTGTCGGCGCGCAACTGCCTGGAAGGTAAAGTGCTGAGCGTGACCGATGGCGCGGTCAACGCCGAAGTGGTCATCGAGCTGGCCGGCGGTTCGAAGGTTTACTCGATCGTGACGCGCGATGCCGTTGCCGAACTGGGCCTGGCCAAGGGTGTTAGCGCGACGGCAGTGATCAAGGCTTCGCACATCATTCTGGGTGTGCCGGCCTGATTGATTTTGCAATAAAAAATGCCGGGCTCTTGAACAAGAGGCCGGCATTTTTTTGCTTGTCAAAAGGCCCCGTCGATACTGCGTGGCACGTTCAGCGGATTACCTTCGCGCAACACTTCTGGCAGTAACTCATCCGGAAAACCCTGATAAGCCACGGGTCGCAAGAAGCGCTCAATCGAAGTCATGCCGACCGAAGTGAAGCGGCTGTCCGATGTAGCCGGAAAAGGGCCGCCGTGCACCGTAGCAAAGGTCACTTCCTGTGGATGCGCGAAGGCGTTGACCACGATGCGTCCAGTGCGGCGTTCGAGAATCGGCAGCAGGCGCCGCGCCAATCCCAGATCGACACTTTCAAGGTGAATCGCCGCGCTGAGCTGTCCCTTGAACGAACGGGCGACGGCCAGCAGCTCGACTTCATCACTGACCGATACCAACAGTGCCGACGGGCCAAACACTTCGTGGGCCAACCCCGGTTCGCTGAGCAATTGGTGTCCCTCGACTTCCAGCAACGCAGCACGTCCGGCGAACGTGGCATCGGCCGGCGTGCCTGTCGCGATCACCTGCGCGCCGGCACCTTCCATCGCCATCAGACCCTCGACGTAGGCGCCATGAATGCCCGGCGTCAGCATTGTCCGCGCCGGTGCCGCGCTGACCCGTTTACGCATGGCGTTGCGCAGCTCATCAAACCCCGCACCGCGGATGGCGATCAGGATCGACGGACACAAACAGGCCTGGCCGACGTTGACCAGCATCCGTTCGATAAAGCCGTCGCCGATTTCGGCGCCGCGAGCCACCAGTGCCTCGGGCAGGATGAAGGTCGGGTTGACGCTGGTCATTTCGGTGAACACCGGGATCGGCTCGGGGCGCAATTGCGCGCGGCGGTAGAGCGCCATGCCACCTGGTTCGGAGCCGGTGAAGGTCACAGCCTTGATCAACGGATGATCGACCAGCGCTTCGCCAATGGCATTGCCGCTGCCACGCACCATCGAGAAAACACCTTCGGGCAAACCCTGCGCCTGCACGGCTTTGCGAATGGCGCGGCCCTGTTCCGAAGCGCCGGGATGCGCGTTGTGTGCCTTGAGAATCACCGGCGCCCCGGCCGCCAGTGCCGACGCGGTATCGCCGCCCGCCACTGAGTAGGAGATCGGGAAGTTGCTCGCGCCAAAAATCGCCACCGGGCCGATGGCGATTTTTTGCAGGCGATGATCCATCCGTGGGCGCGGCTGACGCTCGGGTTGCGCCGGGTCGATCGCCAGTTGCAGGAAGCGACCCCGGCGTACCACATCGGCGAACTGGCGGAACTGGGTCGCTGCTCTCAACGCTTCGCCCTCAAACTGCGCTTCGGGCAGCCCGGTTTCCAGTGCCGCGCGTGCCGCCAGTTCGCTGCGTACTTCATCGAGATTGTCAGCGATGCTCTCGAGAAACGCCGCGCGTTCGGCCAGCGAGGTGTGGCTGTAGCGGTCGAACGCCGCGTCGGCGAGAGTGACTGCCTGATCAACCTGTGCCGCACCGCCGAAAGCGAAGTCGGGTTCTATCAGTTGATCGGTGGCCGGGTTCAGCGCTTTCATCGTGCCTTCGGTGGCGGCGACATCCGCCGCGCCGATCAGCAAATGGCCGGTCGGGCTCATTTCGATTCACCCTGGGATTTGAGGCGGGCAATCAGTTCGTCCGTGCTGGCAATGACGTGAGCGAATGTCGGGCCGTTGAGTTCGTGGGCGGCGTGCATCATTTCCGCTTTGAAGGCTGCTGTCGCATCGCGGACCAGAGTGACGTGGTAGCCCAGTTCCGCGGCATAGCGCGCGGTGGCTTCGATGCAGGTGTTGGCCAGCAGGCCGACGATGATCACGTGGGTGACGCCTTGCTGCTTCAGGCGAAAATCCAGGTCGGTGTTGGCGAAACCACTGGAACCCCAGTGTTCCTGAACCACGATATCGCCGTCCTTCGGCGCAAAATCCGGGTGCCATTCGCCGCCCCATTCGCCCCTGGCAAAATGATGCATGTGCATGATTTTGCATTGCGTCGGGGTCGGGTGATCCCAGGTTTCGTAGTCGCCTTTTTCCCAGCGGTGATGGGGTACGATGACCACCGGAATTTTCAGTTCGCGCACGGTGCTGTCGAGTTTGCGCAGGTTGTCGAGCAGGCCGTTCTGTTCGGCCATGGGTTTGATCAGAGGGAAAATCTTGCCGCCGTCCGACAGAAAATCGTTGTACGGATCGACCAGCAGGTAGGCGGTTCTGTCCGGTGGATAGAGGGTATTCGACATGGCGGCTTGCTCCGGCAATGGGATTATCGGTGCACAGGGCTTGTCCCGGCATCGCGTAGATATGATAATCATAGTAACTGTAAAAGAGGCAAGCCCTGATGGCAGTAAACGATAGTCTTCCTGACACGCTGTGCCCGATCTCCCGGGCCGAGACGATCGTCGGCGACCGCTGGACCGTGCTGGTTTTGCGCGAGTTGTTCATGGCCAATCATCGCTATGACGAGATCCAGGCGCAGACCGGCGGTACGCCGCAAATGGTCGCCGCGCGGCTGAAATGTCTGGAAGCGGATCGGCTGGTCGAACGACGCTTGTACAACGAGCGACCGAAACGCTACGAGTACCACCTCACCGCGAAAGGCGAGGCGTTCTACCCGGTAATCATTGCGCTGCGGGCGTGGGGAGAGACCTGGTGCAAGGCACCGGAGGAGGGGCTGGCGGTGAACATGACCCACAAAAACTGCAACCACAGCGCCGGTCTCGGGCCGCTGTGCGAGCACTGCGGTGAACCGTTGCGTCGGCAAGATTTGATCAGCCAGCCACAAGCAGCCTACGCCGCCGAACGACAGGCGCGGCGTGAGGCGTTCAAAAGCAAATAACCGCGATCACGGCGTGCCGTTGCGACCGTGCAGCAAGTAGCCTGGGCGCTGGCTCAAACGTTCGTAATAGGCTTTCACTGCGGCAAAATCCGGGTGAGCCAGTGGCGTTTCGAACCAGCGGTTCACCGACAGCCCGATGGGAATGTCCGCCAGGGAAAACTGTTCGCCGCTGACGTAGGCGCCGGTCTTCTCCAGTTGTCGGTCGAGGATGGCCATGTTCTTCGACCATTGCTCAATGCCGTTCGCCAGCGCGGCATTATCCTGATAGTCGGGCGACTGGCGCGCCAGCGACATGAAGGCGTACGACCACGAGCGATTCAGCTCCGACGCTTGCCAGTCGATCCACTGATCAATCCGCGCCCGCGCCATCGGCTCCGTCGGATAAAGCTGCGTGCCGTCGTATCGCGAGACCAGATAACGAATGATCGTGTTCGATTCCCACAAGGTGAAATCACCTTCCTGAATCACCGGCACCATGGCACAGGGATTGAGCGCGAGAAACTCCGAATCGTTCGTCGATCTGAACCCCGATCCCCAGTCTTCACGCTCGAAAGGAATGCGCAATTCAGCGCAAGTCCACAGCACTTTGCGCACGTTGATCGATGAGGCTTTACCGAGTATTCGCAGCATTGGATGTCCCTTTCCTCAGAGTCTTCAGGCTTGAAGAAATACCATACCGAAATAAAGAAGGCCCGCACTAAGCGGGCCTTGGTTTTTCATCAAATCAATCTCACAGACTACTCGCCAGTTTCCCGCCCATCATCCGCCGACGATAAGACGTGTCGCGGTTAGCCAGCCAGAAATACAACGGCGAAGTCACCAGCAGTCCCACCAGCCACGACAAATCCGCACCATTGATATGTGCCGACACCGGGCCGACGTACAGCGGCGTGTTCATGAACGGGATCTGCACGGCGATGCCGATCGCGTAAGCCAGCAATGCCTGCGGGTTGTAGCGGCCGTAGATGCCGCCGTCGACCTGGAAGATCGACTGGATGTCGTACTGGCCTTTGTGGATGGCGTAGAAGTCGATCAGGTTGATCGCCGTCCACGGCACCAGCACCACCAGCAGTACCAGCACCATGTCGACGAAGTGGCCGATGAAGTCTTTCGAGGCGCCGACAGCGGCAAAGCAGCAGGCCAGCAAGACGATGATCGAGATCACTGCGCGGCTCTTGGCGGTGGGGATCCAGCGGTAGGCGAAGGTTTGCACCAGGGTGATCAGTGACAACACCGCACCGTACAAATTGAGAGCGTTGTGGCTGATCACGCTGAGCAGGAACAGCACCAGCATCAGCGGGCCGATCGAGCCGGTGGCCATTTTCACGGCATCCATGGTGTCCATGCCAACCGGTGTGGCAAGCACGGCAACGGCGCCGAAAATGAACGCCAGGCTCGAACCGAGCGCCGAACCCAGATAGGTCGTCCAGAACGTCGACGAGACTTTCACGTCGGCCGGCAAGTAACGCGAATAATCAGACACGTAAGGCGCAAACGCGATCTGCCACAACGCGGCGAGCGACACGGTGGCCAGCCAACCGGAGAGGTTGAAGTTGCCACGGGTGAGGAAGTCGTCAGTCTGAATGTGGGTGAAGATGTAGCCGAAACCGACGACGATGCCGATCCCCAGCACCCAGGTGCCGATGCGGTTGAGCACGTGGATAAAACGGTAGCCGATGATGCCGATAATCCCCGAACCGACGGCGCCAATGACGATGCCGACCGGCACCGGAACGCTGTCGACCACGCCGTGTAACGACTTGCCGGCCAGCACGATATTGGAAGCGAAGAACCCGATGTACATGACGCCGGCAATCAACACCACCAACAATGCGCCGAGAGAGCCGAACTGCGCGCGGCTCTGGATCATCTGCGGAATGCCCATCTGCGGGCCTTGCGCCGAGTGCAGCGCCATCAGCACGCCACCGACCAGATGGCCGACCAGAATCGCGACGATGCCCCAGACCAGATTCAAGTGAAACAACTGCACGCCCAGCGCACCGGTGACGATGGGCAGCGGCGCGATGTTGCCGCCGAACCAGAGCGTAAACAGATCCCTGACCTTTCCGTGGCGATCTTCGGGGGGCACGTATCCTATCGTGTGTTTTTCAATCAGCGGAGCGGAGGATGCTGCAGGGGTAGCCATGACGAACTCCAAGGCAAGGATGAGTACGTGGACGTACTTCGGCAAGCGCCGGCACGGGCGGCGCATTTCTTGTTGAAGTGATCATGTGCAAAGCGTCGGGATAGATAAATTAGTAAGTTTGTTGCTTCAGACCTTAAAAAAAATATGCTCACGCGCACGGGCTCGTCCGGTATGTTCAACCTTGATCGTGCGCCAGGGAAACAGGGCGAATATCAGCGCTCTTCGGGAGGTTTACATGGCTGCCTACAACCTGCGCCAGCTCAAATACTTCGTCACCACCGCCGACTGCGGCAGCGTCGCCGAGGCGTCGCGCAAGCTCTACATCGCGCAACCCTCGGTTTCCACGGCGATCAAGCATCTGGAAGAAAGCTTCGGTGTGCAGCTGTTCATCCGCCACCACGCTCAAGGCGTGTCGCTGACACCCAGTGGCTCGCGCTTTTATCGCAAGGCGCTGGAGCTGCTGCGGGTGGCTCATGAGTTTGAGCAGAACGCTCTGGCCGACAATGATGTGGTCGCCGGGCAGATCGATATCGGCTGTTTCGAAACCGTCGCGCCGCTCTATCTGCCGCGCCTGATCGCCGGGTTCAAGGCACGCTGGCCCGGGGTGGAAATCCGCATTCGTGATGGCGAGCAACAAGAACTGGTGCAGGCCCTGACCGCCGGCAGCATCGACGTGGCGATGCTGTTCGAACACGATCTGGACAGCACCATCGAAACCGCGCCTCTGATGCCACCGCAACAGCCTTATGCGTTGCTGCCGGCCAGCCATCGCTTCGCGCAACAGGCCAGGGTCTCGCTGCATGATCTGGTGCTGGAGCCGATGATCCTGCTCGACGTGGTGCCGAGCCGCACCTATTTCGTGAGCATCTTCGAAGAGCGTGGCCTGACGCCGAATATCGTCTTCAGCTCACCGTCGATCGAGATGGTGCGCGGCATGGTCGGCAACGGTTTCGGCTTCTCGATTCTGGTGACCAAACCGTTCAGCGACTACACCTACGACGGTCAGCAAGTCGTCTGTGTGCCGCTGGCGGAAGACGTCACCGGTTCGGGATTATCAGCGGCCTGGCTGCGTCGGGTGCAACTGACCAAACCGGTCCAGTTGTTTGTCGATCATTGCCGCGAGGAGTTGGCCCGGCTGCACCCGTAAGTACCGTCGAGCCGTTGTTCAGAGGCTGATAAAGGACAGCATCCGTTGCAGCATGGCATCGCACGCCTGCATTTGATCGAGGCTGACAAACTCGTCGGGTTTGTGACCCTGATCCATGCTCCCGGGACCGCAGACCACCGTGGGAATCCCCATCGCATCAAACAGTCCACCTTCGGTACCAAACGCTACAGTGCCGAAATCCTTTGAGCCGCAGAACGCTGAAATCAATTCCGCCGCCTGGCTTTGCGCATCGGTGGCCAACCCCGGATACGCCGACAAGGCGCTGAAGCGGATATCACTCTGCGCATTGACCGCTCGCATACGCGGCAACACTTCGCGTTCGGCGTAGGCTTTCAGTGCTTCGGCGACGAGGGCCGGATCCTGCGAGGGCAGGGCGCGAATCTCGAAATCGAAACGGCAATCGGCAGGCACGATGTTCAAGGCCTTGCCGCCGCTGATCACGCCGGTTTGCACCGTGCTGTAGGGCGGATCGAAACGCGCATCGTGATGCTCCGGCGCTTTCAACTGCTGGCCGAGCCGACCCAGTTCGCCGATCAGTTCGGCGGCGTACTCAATCGCGTTGACCCCGAGCGGCGCGTAAGCCGAATGGCACGGATGGCCCTGAACATCGCAGCGCATCGCCAGTTTGCCCTTGTGGCCGAGCACCGGTTTCAGTTCGGTCGGCTCGCCGATGATGCACAGCAACGGTTTGATCGGGCGCTGCTGCAACACTTTGAGCAACGAGCGCACGCCGAGGCAGCCGACTTCTTCGTCGTAGGACAAGGCAATGTGCACCGGCATGCGCAGCGGCGTTTTGACCAGTGACGGCACCAGGGCCAGCACGCAACCGATGTAGCCCTTCATGTCCGCCGTACCGCGCCCGAACAGTTTGCCGTCGCGCTCGGTCAGTTCGAACGGTGGCAGCGTCCACGGCTGGCCATCGACCGGCACCACATCGGTGTGCCCGGACAGCACGATGCCCGGTTGATCCACCGGGCCGATCGTGGCGAACAGGTTGGCTTTGCTGCGCTCGTCGTTGTAGATCAGCGCGCACGGCACGTCGAAACCTTCGAGGTAATCGCGGACGAATTCGATCAACTGCAAGTTGGATTCACGGCTGGTGGTATCGAACGCCACCAGCGCCTTGAGCAACTCGACGCTGTTCATCGGTCATCACCGGCCACGCCATAACCCGGTGCCTTGGCCGGATCGAGGGCGCGGTCGATGTAATCCTGAAGCTGTGGCTCATAGGCATCCCAGAGCTTTTGCAACTGGCCGATCGGGTCTTCATCGGCCCAGTCGACACGCAGGTTGACGATCGGCCAGGTCTGCTCGCCGACCACCACGACAGCGGCCGAATGCACCGGGCCGGCTTCACCGCCGAGCGCTTGTGCGGCGTGCAGGGCTTTGAGCAGACGGTCGGCGAGTTGACCTTCGCCGTCCTCAAAGGCGCGGACCATCGCTTCGATGACCGAACGCCCGGCGAGCATGTTGCCGGCGGCGACGCACTGTTCACCGGTGACGGCGTTGTGCACGCCGAGGGTTTGCGCACCGCTGAAATGCGCAGTCTGGCCAAGGTGGTTGATCGCGGTGATCTGGCGGTACTGGCTGTAGCCGTTACGGGTCAGGACTTTGTCCAGCGCGTCATCGGGGGCCAGGCCTTGCTCCATCAGCGCGAGTACTTCCGGGCCGAGGGACGGCAGGGTGATGTTCTGGCTCGACACCGCGCCGACACCCGGCAGCAGCCACGGGCAGCGCGCGCCGACGGCGATGCTGGAGGAACTGATGGCGACACCGAACTGGCCGGTTTCGGCGCAGCGGGCTGCGATTGAAAAGGTCATCTACTTACTCCTTTCTAGGAAGATGTTGTCCTTGAGGGCCTCATCGCTGGCAAGCCAGCTCCCACAGGGTTTTGAGTTAAGCCCAGATGTTGTGATCAACCCGATACCTGTGGGAGCTGGCTTGCCAGCGATGGCCATAACGCGGTGTGATGCCTTACTCAGGAATCACCGCAATCACATCAATTTCCATCAGCCACTGCGGCTGCCCCAGCGCCGAGACCACCAGACCGGTCGAGATCGGGAACACGCCTTTGAGCCACTTGCCGACTTCTCCGTACACCGCCTCGCGATAACGCGGGTCGATCAAGTAAGTGGTGGTTTTGACGATGTGGCTCATGTCGCTTCCGGCTTCTTCCAGCAGTTGCTTGACGTTGCGCATCGCTTGTTCGGCCTGCGCACGCGGGTCACCCAGGCCCACCAGATTGCCGTCGAAATCAGTGCCGACCTGACCACGGACATAAATCGTGTTGCCCGCGCGCACGGCTTGGCACAGGTCGTTGTCCAGCGTCTGGTTCGGGTAGGTGTCTTTGGTGTTGAACATGCGGATGCGCGTGTGGGTTGGCTGGCTCATGTGAAACTCCTGAAGATGGCGTGCTCCGGCGCAATCGGCGCCGGCGCGAAAAAAGGCAATCAAGCGTCGACGGTATCGGCGGCTTTGTTGTGGTTGCTCGAATGCAGTGCGGCTTCACGCTGCTCGGCATCGCGGTAGTCCAGATACTTGCGCTGGGTGGCGATGTGATCGGCAACATGCTTGGCGTCGTGCCACACACCCCAGATAAACGACGAGCCACGGCGCGACTGCCATGGCAGGCCGAGGAAATACACACCCGGTTCGCTCGACACCCCACGCTGATGCACAGGCTTGCCCTTGTCGTCGAACGCCGCGACTTGCAGCCAGGAATAATCCACGGCAAACCCGGTGGCCCAGATAATCGAGGTGACGCCAGCCTTGGTCAGATCCAGATCGGCCAGCGGATTTTTCACGCACTCAGGGTCCGGATAGGTTTCGCGCGCCTCCGGTTCTTCCGGCAGATCGAGGCCGTTGCGCTCGATGTAGGCGTCTGCAGCATCCAGCAGTGCCAGGTAGTTTTCGTCGCCACGAGTGAGGTTACCGAGCAGATCCTGCTTGAAGGTCACCACGCCGTTATTGAACGACTCGGTGACGCCGACCAGGGTCATGCCGCGATGGGCCAGACCACGGAAATCGATGGTGCGACCGCCATGGGCACCGCTGACTGCAATGGTCACGTGCTCGCGCCCCGGTTTCATCGCTGCCTGATCCCATTCGCCGAGCACGCCCAGCCACCAGCAGAAATCCCGGTTGCGGTAAGCGCGAGGCGGGCGGTCGTGGGCGCCGACGGACAGGTAAACCTGCTTGCCGGAGCGTTGCAGTTCATCGGCGATCTGCACGCCGGAAGAACCGGCACCGACTACCAGCACTGCGCCAGACGGCAATTGCTGCGGGTTACGGTAGTCGGCGGAGTGGATTTGCAGCAGACGTTCGTCTTGCGGGGCAATCGCCGGGATCACCGGTTTCTGGAACGGGCCAGTCGCGGCGACCACGCGGTTGGCTTCGATCACACCTTCGGATGTCTCGACGGTGAAACCCGGGCGACCGACATTGCGCACCACGCTTTTCACCTCAACGCCGGTACGGATCGGTGCATTGAATTTCTTCGCATAGGCTTCGAAGTAATCGGCTACGCGTTCTTTCGGGGCGAAACCGTCGGGATCGACGTCATCGAATTCCAGACCCGGGAAGCGGTCGTGCCACGCCGGGCCGTTGGCTACCAGCGAGTCCCAGCGCCCGGTGCGCCAGCGTTCGGCAATGCGATTGCGCTCCAGCACCAGGTGCGGCACGCCGAGTTTGCTCAGGTGCTCGCTCATGGCCACGCCTGCTTGGCCGGCACCCACGATCAGCGTGTCTGTTTTTATTATTTCAGGGGTCATCTCTACATCCTTCCTAGCAAGGCAGTGGGATTCGGGCCGCTGTTGGCTTGTCCGTTTGGCTTGAGGTCAGACTAGGGAGAGGGGGGATATCGGTAAAATATTATTAAGCTGGGATGTGAAGATAAAATTCTGATGCAGAGCGGCGAAAGCCTTTAAAAATGCGCGCTGCAGATCAGCAGGCGGGAAGGGAGGGGCAAACCTGGCCGCTAAATTTCACGCTTGCGTTCAGGCGCTACCCCATGACCGGTGAGGAGTTTTTTTGCCGTCTCGGGTTCATCCGGCAATTGGCCGCTGAGATCCCAGATTTCGAGCATTTTTGCGTATTCGAAAGCGTGGCGCGAGTCGCGCTGTAACCAGCGCTGGAAATCCTGGCGTACAGCCGGCGAACAATTGTCATCGTGCAGACGCATGCACCAATCGGCAGCTTGCAGAGAGATGTCTTCGTCCATTTCGTTGAGGTCGGAAGGGGTCATTGAACGAGGGTAACAAAAAAGTCCGTCAAGCCGATGCCGACGGACTTTTTAATTTCGAATTTTCAGCGTTTGAGAAACGCTAGCAAATCCTCATTCAATGCCTGCGCATGGGTCACCGCAAAGCCATGTGGCGCTCCTGCGTAGACCTTCAACTCGGCGCCTTTGATTTGTGCGGCAGCCTGTTTGCCGGTGGTTTCGAACGGCACGATCTGGTCGCCGTCGCCATGGATCACCAGCGTCGGTACATCGATTTTCGCCATGTCCGGGCGGAAGTCGGTTTCCGAGAATGCGGTGACGCAATCCACCGTGCCTTTGAGCGACGCCAGCAGGGCGACATTCAGGGTTTGCGTGAGCACGCCGTCAGAGACTTTCTGGCCTTGGTTGGTGCCATAGAACGGCGCAGCGAAATCGGCGATGAATTGCGCGCGATCCTGCAGCAGGCCTGCCTTGATGCCGTCGAACACCGAGGTGTCGACACCCTGCGGGAAGTCGGCTTTCTTGCCGAACAGTGGCGTCACCGCGCCCAACAACACCAGCCCGGCAACCCGCTCGCTGCCATGTCGGGCGATGTAGCGGCTGACGTCGCCGCCACCCATGGAAAAGCCCACCAGTGTCACGTCGCGCAGGTCCAGATGGTTGATCAGTTGCGCGATGTCATCGGCAAAAGTGTCGTAGTCATAACCGGTCCACGGTTGATCGGACCGGCCGAAACCGCGACGATCGAACGCAATCGTGCGATAGCCACGGCTGCTCAGGTATTCCATCTGGTATTCCCACATGTCGGCATCCAGCGGCCAGCCGTGGCTGAACAGTACGGGCTTACCGCTGCCCCAATCCTTGTAGTAAATCTCGGTACCGTCTTGCGTGGTGAAGGTGCTCATGGAAACTCCTGCTTCAGGGTTCGCTGCCGAAATGGCGGCATTCACTATCAGCGCAAAGCGATCCGGCTACTTGTATGCAGGTGCTGGTTTTGCGCCGGTTCAGCCATGGATCAGCTCCAGAGTTGTATGATGCAACCCAAAACCGCATCGCCGACTGATGAATCGAGGGAGTACGTTCAAGTGAAGCGCAAAAGCCTGCAGGGCAATGCCTGCCCGGTCGCCCGGACGCTGGACCTGATCGGCGACTGGTGGTCGTTGCTGATCATCCGTGACGCGCTGGACGGGATTCGCCGTTTCAATGATTTTCAGAAGAGTCTGGATATCGCCAAGAACATGCTCAGCGCACGACTCAAGGGGCTGGTCGAGCAGGGCATCCTGCAAGCGATGCCGGCCGCCGACGGTGGCGCCTATAAGGAATATGTGCTGACAGAGCGCGGCAAAGCCTTGCAGACCGTGATCGTCGCGCTGTCGCAGTGGGGCGGCGAGTTCATGTACGCACCGGGTGAACCGGGTTCAGTGATGGTTGATGCAAAGGACCGTCAGCCGATTCGCAAGTTGGCGTTGACGGCGGCCGATGGTCGCGTGCTGGCTCCGGAAGACGTCGCGACTCGACTGGGCGTTGAACACTGAGGGGCGGCGCTGCTTGAACTGAGTGACCCGCTGTCGTCAGCTCAATGAGCTCGGACCTCGCCAGCGAATCCATTTGTACATTCCTCGTTACAAACCCGACAAACGGTCGAAACGATTGTTTGACGTCAAAATGATGGCCATCTAATATCGCGCCACTATTTTGATGTCACTTTTCGTCTCGAGGGATCGAACATGTCCTCACCCGCCCTCGTGGCGAGGTTGTGCGTAGCTTTGCTGTGCCTGTCTCCACTCCAGATTGCCATTGCGGCCCCTACACCCGGCGACACCGACCTTATCCGTGATCGCCAGAACCGCCTGCTCGAAGAGCAGCAGCGGCGCCTCGAAGAACTCAAGGATCTGCCCGGCAAGGACGTCAAACCGGCGCAACCGGCAGCCCCCACCGATACCCGCTGTTTCCCGATCAAAGACATCGAACTCAAGGGGGCCGACAGCCTTTCCGAGCGCGATAAAACCCGCCTGCTCAAACCCTATATCGGCGAATGCCTGGGCGTGCCTCAGCTCAACGAGCTGCTCAAGGTCATCACCGATCACTACATCGAGAAAGGCCTGGTCACCAGCCGCGCCTACCTGCCGCAGCAGGATCTGTCCACCGGACACCTGCAAGTGCTGGTGGTCGAAGGCAAGCTCGAAGGCATGAAGGGCGCGGAAAACAGCCAGCTCTCGGCGCGCGAACTGGCCATGGCTTTTCCCGGCAAAACCGGTGAACTGGTCAACCTGCGCGAGATCGAGCAAATGGTTGATCAGCTCAACCGTCTGCCTTCGAACCAGGCAAAAATGGAGCTGGCGCCCGGCCAGAACGTCGGTGGCAGTGCAGTGCTGGTCACCAACACGCCGCAGAAACCATGGCGAGTCGGGCTGTCGCGCAACAACGACGGCCAGCGCAGCACCGGCGAACAGCAGTGGGGCACCACGTTTGACTGGGACAGCCCGCTCGGTCTGGCCGATCAGTTGAGCCTGCGCGGCGGTCACGATGCGATGACGGATCATCAGCACACCTCCAACAACGCTATGCTCAATTACAGCTTGCCGTGGGGCTGGTGGACGTTCAGCTACACCTACAGCCAGAGCGAATACCGCTCGCAAATCGCCGCCAACCTCTACAACTTCAAACAGACTGGCGACAGCGAAAACCATCAGTTGCGCGCCGAGCGGGTGATCCACCGCGACGCCGTCAGCAAGACCTCGCTCAGCGCGGGTCTGTCGTATCTGCGCACCAACAACTTCATCGAAGACAGCAAACTCAAACTGAGCAGCAACCGCATCAGCGAAGCGCAGTTCGGCTTCAACCACGGTCGCCGTGTCGGCAGTGCCTTCGTCAACTTTGACGCCGGCATGCAAGAGGGCATCGGTGCCTTCGATGCGCAGGGTAGTCATGATCCGGGTCCGGGTGAACCGAATGCCCGCTACCGCAAATACACCGCAACGCTGAGTTATTTGCAGCCATTCAAACTCTGGGGCGAGTCGTTCAGCTTCAGCAGCCTGATGACCGGTCAGCGCAGTGAAGATGTGCTGTTCAGCCCGCAGCGCACCAGTCTCGGTGGCTCGTCGTCGATTCGAGGCTACAAGGATCAGTCGCTGTCCGGCGACAGCGGTGGTTACTGGCGCAACGATTTGCGCTGGTCGCGTCCGGTGACGGTCGAGTGGCTGCAACCGGTGTTCTCCGAATACGGCACCAGCCTCGGTTACGACCAGGGTGTGATCCAGAACGGTCGCTACAACGGCGATCAGCACGGGCGCATGTCGAGCAACTCGCTGGACCTGTTTGCCCGTGGTCAGCATGTCGCCGCCAGCGTGACGTTTGCCCATTCCCTGGAACGCCCCGATGCGCTGACCGAGCGTGAAGCACCGATCTACTTCCGCTTGGATTTCTTCCTCTAATAACAACTTTCCGAGAACACCGACATGGACGTTCGCCAGTTTGCCTTTCTTGCACTCCAACCTTCTGCGGCCGTAAAAGACCGCGAAAGTTTTTTGGGCATGCCCAAGCGCGGACTCGCGTTCCTGCTGGCGAACGTCATGTTCTGGCAACCGATGTGGGCGCAGGCCGACGGCATTGTGGTGGCCAACCCGAACACCTCGCTGGATCGCGCCGGCAATGGTGTGCCGATCATCAACATCGCTACGCCCAATGCCAGCGGCCTGTCGCATAACCAGTTCCACGATTACAACGTCGGTGCGCAAGGGCTGATCCTCAACAACGGCTCGACGCAGAATAATCTCACTCAATTGGGTGGGCACATCGTCGACAACCCGAATCTGAAGAACAGCGGTTCGGCGCAGGCGATTCTCAACGAAGTCATCAGCGGCAACCCGAGCCAGTTGCGCGGTTACACCGAAGTGGCGGGGCAGTCGGCGCGGGTGATCGTAGCCAACCCGTATGGCATTACCTGTAATGGCTGCGGTTTCATCAACTCGCCGCGCGTCACGCTGACCACCGGTAAACCGGTGCTCGACAACGGTCGTCTGGATCGTTTTCAGGTCGATCAGGGCTCGGTGGCCATCGAGGGTGCGGGTCTCAACGCGACCAACGTCGATCGCTTCGAAATCATCACCCGCAGCGCAAAGATCAACGCCGAGATTCAGGCGCAGAACCTGACGATTGTTGCCGGTCGCAATGACGTCAACGCACAAACCCTGAATGCTACGGCCCGCGCCGATGACGGCGGCGGCAAACCGCAACTGGCCATCGATTCTTCAGCGTTGGGCGGCATGTACGCCGGGGCGATCAAACTGGTCGGCACCGAGGCCGGGGTCGGGGTGAAGCTCGACGGCAAACTGATTGCCAGCGGTGGTGATATTCAGCTCGATGCCAACGGCCAGTTGAGTCTGGCCGACACCTCGGCCACTGGCGCGGTCAACGTCAAGGCTGCCAGCCTCGACGCCCGCGGCCCGGTTTACGCCGGCACCAGCGTCAATGTGCAAACCCAGGGCAATCTGACCAACCGCCAGACCCTCGCGGCCCGCGACGGCATCAGTCTCAGCGCTGGCGGCCAACTGACCAACGCTGGCGCCATCGACGCCGGCGTCAACGCCGATGGCAGCCGCAATGCCAGCGGCGATCTGAGCCTCATCGCACAGAACCTCGACAACACCGGCAAAACGCTCACCGCCAGCCGCAATATGACGGTCAGCACGGCGCAAACCCTGAACAATCAGGGCGGCACGCTGAGCGGTCAGAGCACAGCGGTCAGCGCCGGTTCTCTGGACAATCGCAACGCGGGGCGTGTGCTTGGCAACGCTACGCTGAGCGTGACCGCCAATCAGGCGTTCAATACTCAAGGCTTGATCCACAGCGCGGGTAACCTGACCGGCAGTTTCGGCCTGCTGGACAACAGCAATGGTGAGCTTTCCAGCGGCGCTGTCATCCGACTCAACGCCGATGGAGTGAATAACCGCAGCGGTCAGATCCTCGGCGACCTGGGGTTGAATATTGATCTGCGTGGTGCGTTGGACAACCGTGACGGTGTGCTCGGCTCCGGCCAGGCGGTGAACCTGCAAGCTGCCAGCCTGGATAACCGCGATGGCGGTGCGCTGGTCAGCGACGGCAGCATGACCGTCCGTGTGCGCGGTGTGCTCGACAACCGCAACAAGGGCGAGATCACCGCCAAGGGCACCATCGACGCGCAAACCGGCAGCCTCGACAACCGCGACGGTAAAGTCATCGGCAAAACCACGCTGACGTTGCGCAGCGACACGGCGGACAACCGTGCCGGTGTGATTCAGGCTGATCAGCAATTGACGCTCAAGGTCGATCGACTGGATAACCGCGACAAGGGCCAGGTCACCGGCAAGGCCGGTATCGCCTATACCGGTACGCGTCTGGACAACAGCGGCGGGCTGATCAGTGCGGTCGGTCCGGTCAGCCTTGAGGCCGGCGAAGTGCAAAACGCCGCTGGGCGCATATCCAGTCAGGGCGACCTGACGGCCACCATCGGTCTGCTACAACAACAGGGTGGTGCGCTGGTCGCTCAAGGCAATCTGAGCCTGACCGGCAAGACCCTCGACAATCGCAACGGCGGGCTGGTCGGTACCACAAAAGCGCTGACACTGGCGGTCGCCGAGATCGATAACCGCAGCGGCGAGATCTCCAGCAACCTGCTGCTCAACATCCAGGGCCAGCGGCTGGACAACAGCAACGGCGGCAAGCTGCTGGCCGGCACCGACCTGGGCCTCACTGTGGCGAAGCTGATCAACCTGAGCAAAGGCCTGATCAGTGCCAAAGGCACCACGACGCTGACCGGCAGCAGCCTGGACAACAGCGGCGGTCGCTTCGACAGCCTCAAGGGTCTGGTGATCACCCTCGACGATGCCTTGATCAATGCTCAAGGCAACATCAGCAGCGAAGGCACGTTGACGGCCACTGTCGGTCGGATCGACAACAGTGCCGGTGCGCTGGGCAGCGCCGGCAGCCTGCGCATCACCAGCGCCGGGGCACTCCTCAATCAGGCCGGTTCGATCAGTACCGACAGCACGTTGACGTTCAAAAGCGGCACGCTGGATAACAGCCGCCAAGGCCTGATCTCGGGGGCGGGTGCAACACGTATCACCACCGGCGATGTCGACAACAGCCAGGGCGGTCGGCTGATCGGTGGCGCGACGCTGGAGCTCGACGCGGCGCAGGTCAATAACGCTACCGGGCGGATTGCCAGTCAGCAGGCCCTTACCGCTTCGGTGCGCGGGCTGGATCAGCAGGGCGGTGAATTGTTCAGCAAGGCCGATCTGACCCTTGACCTGAACAACGGACAATTGAACAACCAGAACGGTTTGATCAACGCGCCTGGCACGTTGCTGCTGAAAAACCTCAACGGTGTGATCAACAAGAACGGCGAGATCTCCAGCCAGCAAGCGTTTACGCTCGCCGCCAACGATCTGGACAACAGCAGTGGCAAATTGATCAGTCAGCAGGGGCTGATCTTGCGCATTGCCCAAGCGTTGAACAACGTCAAAGGCGTTATTTCTGCCGCGACGCTGGGCAGCCATTCCGGCAGCCTCGACAACCAGGATGGCTTGATCAGCAGCGGTGGCCTCCTCACGCTGACCACTGACAAGACCTTGAACAACCAGCTCGGCACACTTGTCGCCGACGGTGAACTGACGCTGACCGCCGATGCGCTGGTCAACCGGCAGGGCAGCATCGCCGGCAAGTCGGATGCCAGCGTTCAGGTCAAAAACCTGAACAACCAGGACGGTCAACTGATCGCCACCGGTGTGCTCAAACTGAACGCCGAAACCCTCGACAACCGTCAGGGCGGTTTGCTCGGCTCGACCAAAGCCATGACCTTGACGGTCGATGAGCTGGACAACCGTGGCGGCGAAATCACCTCCAATAGCGAGCTGCTGATTACCGGTAAAAAACTCGATAACAGCGATGGCGGCAAGGTTTTCACCGGTAAATCCCTGACCCTGACGGTCGATCAATTGCTCAACCGTAACAAAGGCCTGATCGACGCGGGCACGCTGTTGAAGCTGCAGGGACGTGCGCTGGATAACAGCGGTGGTGAATTGCTCAGCCAACAGGACATGGGCCTGAGCCTCAGTGGCGACTTCGCCAACCACCTCGGCAAAGTCAGCAGCGAAGGGGCGCTGACCGTCAGCACCGCGCAACTGAGCAACACCGAGGGCAGCCTGTCCAGCGCGGCGGACCTGACCCTCGACAGCACTGGCAACGTCGATAACCAGGGAGGCCGGATCGTCACCGATGGCGCACTCGTGCTCAACAGCACCGGTCTCGATAACCGCCAGAAGGGCACGCTAAGTGGCAAAGGCGCGGTCACGGTCACGACCGGTGCCTTCGACAACAGCAGCGGTTCGTTGAGCAGCGCCGACACCCTCAACCTCCTCGCCGCTCAGGTCACCAACAGCAATGCAGGCAGTATCGGCAGTCAGGGGGCGTTGACGGCCTCGGTCACAGGCTTCGATCAACAGAGCGGCAAGCTGTTCAGCAACACGCGCCTGAGCCTGGACCTGAACCACGGCCAACTGAACAACATCAACGGTGTGATCAGTGCGCCCGGCACTTTGCTGCTCAAGCAACTCAATGGCGTCAACAACCAGGGCGGCACGATTTCCAGTACCGAAGCGTTCACCCTGAGTGCTGAAAATCTGGACAACAGCAACGGCAAACTCCTGAGCAATCAGGGTCTGACCGTGCGCATCGCCAACGCGCTGGACAACGTCAAAGGCCTGATCGGCGCGGCGTCGATCGATGTGCGCGCGGGTAGCCTGAACAACAGCGGCGGCAGCCTGGTCAGCCGTGGCGATCTTGAACTTACGGTCGATGGCCTGCTGCGCAACGATGCCGGCGGGTTGATCAGTGCCGCACAAGCGTTGAATATCACCAGCGCCGACCTGAACAACCAGAGCGGCACATTGTTGGGCGTCAGCGCACTAACGCTCAATGCGATGGCACTGAACAACCGCGCCAATGGTTTGATCAATAGCAAAGGCAGCCTGACGCTGACCGCTACCGGTCTGGATTCCAGCAATGGCGGTGAAGTCTCCGCTGCCGGCGACATCAATCTCGTCTTGACCTCGTTGACCCAGAACGGTGGACGCCTGTTGGGCGACAAAGCCGTCACGCTGGACCTGGCCAACGGCGACCTCGACAACCAGAACGGTCTGCTCACCGCCAAAGGTCCGTTGACCCTCAAGCGTTTGCGCGACCTGAACAATCAGCGCGGTGAAATCTCCAGCAACCTGAGTTTCGACGTCATTGCCCGTGCTGTGAACAACAGCGCCGGCAAGTTGATCAGCGGCGAAAAACTCTTGTTGCGCGGCACCACACTGACCAACCAGAAGGGCTTGTTGTCCGGTTGGCAGGGGTTGCGCGTCAGCGGCGACAGCCTCGACAACCGCGACAGCGGCACGCTCTCCGGCAAACTCGGTGATATCTCGGTCGACCTCAAAGACGCGTTGCTCAACAGCGGCGCCGGTGCGTTGGTCGCCGAGGGCAGCCTGACGGTCAAGGCCGGCAGCCTCGATAACAGCAACAAAGGCATTCTGAGCAGTGGCGCAGGGCAGAGCCTGACGCTGAGCGGCGCGCTCAATAACAATCAGGGCGGTTTGATCGCCAGTGGTGCGGCGCTGGATCTGGTCAGCATGGCGTTGACCAACGTCGGCGGCGCGATCAATGCGCAGCAGGCGATCAGCGCTACGGTTTCGCGACTGGACAACAGTGGCGGCCAGATCGCCAGTAACGACGCGATCACCCTTGACCTCAGTGGCGACCTTAACAACAACGGCGGCCGACTGGCCGGCGCAGGTCCGGTGCTGATCAAGGGCGTAACTGACCTGAGCAACCAGAACGGCCAACTCGCCAGCCAGAAAACGCTGGAACTGCTGACCGGATCGCTGGACAACAGCAACAAGGGCACCATCGCTGCCAGGGATCTGTTGCAGATCACCGCCAGCGGCGCAGTGCGTAATAACGCTGACGGTTTGATCTATAGCCAGAACGCCGCCCTCCAACTGAAGGCTGCGAGCCTGAATAACGGCAAGGGCGCGCTGCAAAGCGAAACCGGCCTGACCCTGAACGTCACCGGTGACCTCGACAACCAGAGCGGCAAAGTCATCGCCCAGAACGGCGATGTGAGCATCAGTGCTGCCAACATCGATAACCGTGGCGGGATTCTGTCCAGCATCAAGGGCGCACTCGAAGCGCGCACCGTCGGTGTGCTGCGCAATGGCTTTGATCTCAACAACAACCGCCAGGGCGGCATCATTCAGGCACAGGGTCTGATCGTGTCGGCATTGGCCGGGCTGGACAACAACGGCGGACGAATCTCCGCGCAAGCGGCCGATGCAGTTATCACCACGGCAGGTTTCGATAACCGCAACGGTGTGCTCTATGCAAAAGGCCTGGTGAGCGTCAGCGGCACTGGTCTGGATAACGGCGCCGGGCAGATTGCCGCGGAGCGCATCGACTTCGGTCTCAGCGGCGCGCTGAACAACGGCGCGGGTGTCATTGAAAGCAACACGCAACTGAGCATCAGAGCGGCCAGCGTCAACAACCAGAATGGACGCCTGCGTTCGCTGGGCAACTCTGGCAAGACCGAATTCCAGATCGGCGGACAAATCGACAACCGCAACGGCGTTCTGGAAACCGCCAATACCGACATGACCGTCAACGTTGGCAGCTTCCTCAATGGCGGCGGGCAACTCAATCACGTTGGTCGTGGCAGGTTCGATATCTCCACAGCCAACGTGATGGGCGCCGGCGGCAGCATCACCACCGGCGGATTGCTGGAACTCAATGCCGATACCTGGAATAACAGCAGTGTCATCCAGGCTGGGCGTCTGAATGTCAATGTTCGGCAGTTCAGTCAGGCCGCTAACGGCAAGTTGCTCGCTTCGGATCTGTTACAGGTACGCGGCGGCAACTGGATCAACGACGGTTTGATCGCCAGCGACGGCTTGATCGATATGCAGTTGAGCGGGGCCTACAGCGGCAATGGCCGGCTGTCGAGTCAGAGAGGGACTTACCTCTCTGCCGCACAGATGAACCTCGGTGCCGCTGGAAGCTTTGCGGCGGGTGCGACCTCGACCATCAGTGTGGGCGGTCAGCTCATCAATGCCGGACGCATCACCTCCAGCGAAGACCTGACCGTCAACGCCGGCAGCCTCGCCAACTACGGCACCTTGGGTGCAGCGCAGAACCTGAACATCAACACGTCTTCTTTGCTCAATGATCGCGGGCTGATTTTCAGCGGCAACGACATGACGCTCAGCGTAGGCAACCTGACCAACCAGAACGGTGATTTTTACGGGCTGGGGAATGTGACCATCAACGGTTACGGGACCGCACAGGCCAGTCAGGTGTCGAACCTGTCGGGTTCGATGGAGAGCGGCAAAACCTTCAAGATTGACGCCGCCAACTTTGCCAACCGTACCTCGGGGGACGATGGGACGCAGAGTTTCGCGCTGAATCGCAAACTGGTGTCCGGTTTTATCGGCGTTCAATGCGGCGATTGTTCGGGTGGCACCTACGACGTCAACCTGATTGCCCACGAAGTCTTCGAAGGTGGGCAGGACAATGACACCACGGCTTCATCGTTGCTGACGGCCGGTGGCGATTTCATCTTCAACGGCGGTGAATTCCTCAACAGCAAAAGTACGCTCAGCGCCTCCGGCAACATCACTATCAATGCCAACAACATGAGGAACGTCGGTGCGGTCAGCGGCAGCATCGAGCGCACGCGAATTTTCCGTACCGGCGCCATCGACTTGGGCTCTTTCAATGTCTTCATGCCGGAGGTGGTGGCGTACAACCAGCGCAATAACCCTGACTTTCCGAACGTCTATTACATTGACGGTACGGGGAATTTTGCCCAGGGTGTCGTTACCTCGGCAACGGGCCGGGAACCCGGTCACGACGGTGGTCTGACACGAGTGGTTGTGATCAAGGACTCGGTGACGAACAAGTCTGTCGGCGATCTCACTGTCTCCGGTTATAGCTGGGGCAACACCAGCCCGCAGTCTCAATACGACCCCAATAACCTGGTCGATATGCCGACCAGGCTGCAGGGCTTCACGCTGACCTCTGATAAAGAAGTGGCCACTGACGGCACCAGTCCCGTCGCGGGTCGCAATGCGGTCATCCAGGCCGGTGGCAATGTTTCGATCACGGCCACCAAGACTCTGCAAAACAGCGTGATCCACGAAGATTACGGCTCCACCGGAGGCGCCAACAAGGTCGGCAACACCAATGTCGGCAATACTGGCACCACCGTCATTCGCATCAACAGCCAACTGCCGCCGGACCTTGCCCAACAGCAAGTCAATCCGCTGTCCTTGCCAGGCTTCTCACTGCCAACCGGTGAAAACGGCCTGTTCCGCCTGAGCGGTCAAGGCGCCAGCGACAGTGCGCCCGTGGGCGCCACGGGTCCGGCGCCAACCTGGACCGTGGGTGGGCAAACCGTCGCCACTGAAGAGCACGTTGTGGCTGCCAGCAGTGGCGGCCCGCGTAATCTTTTCATTGACGCGCCGCCTGCAGTCTCCGACAGCACACGCGCAGTGGATACGTTCCACCGTACCCCGAGTGTCGTGCAGGCCGTGGCCAGTACGGTCGACGTCAATGTGCCGGTGAAACCCGCCGGCCCGGGCATGAAAGACCGCGGCAACGACGCCAAGGAGTCGATCGACACCCGGCCGGTGACCCGCGTCACAGGCCTGCCGGACACCAAGGCGCCGTCCAACGCGCACAAATACCTGATCGAAACCAACCCGTTGCTGACCGACCTCAAGTCGTTCATGAGCTCCGACTACCTGCTGGAAAAACTCGGCTATGACCCCGACCAGAGCGCCAAGCGCCTCGGTGACGGTCTCTATGAACAACGCCTGATCCAGCAAGCCGTCACCGCACGCACCGGCCAGGCTTTCATCGATGGCCAGACCTCCAACGAGGGCATGTTCAAGTACCTGATGAACAACGCCATCGCCAGCAAGGACGCACTCAATCTGTCGGTCGGCGTCGGTCTCACATCGCAGCAAGTCGCGGCACTGACCCACGACATCGTCTGGCTCGAAGAGCACGAAGTGAATGGCGAAAAGGTGCTGGTGCCGGTGGTGTATCTGGCTCAGGCCAATGGCCGTTTGGGCCCGACCGGGGCGTTGATTGCCGGTAATGACGTGACGCTGATTGCCGGTGAGAATCTGGACAACGTCGGGACGTTGAAGGCCACGAATAATCTGTTGGCGACGGCGGGTAAGGATCTGGTCAATAGTGGTTCGATCGAGGCGGGTAACCGTCTGGATCTGTTGGCAACCAATAACATCGTCAACAAGGCCGGCGGCATCATTGCCGGACGCGATGTCAGCCTGACCACGCGCACGGGCGATGTGATCAACGAAAGGACAATCACCTCGTCCGACAACAGCACCCGATTTGGCACTCAGCATCATGACTATGCCGATAACGCGGCACGGATCGAGGCAGCCAATGACCTGACTGTCAAAGCGGCCAAGGATATCAATATCATCGGCGGCGTGATGACGAGCGGCCGCGACATGGTGTTGAACGCGGGTCGCGACATTAACGTGTCGTCAGTGCAAGTCAACAACAGCGTGTATCTGGACGCAAAGCACAACCGCAGCGACGTCACCCAATTGGGTGCTGATATCAATGCCGGACGTGACTTCAAGGCCGACGCCAAGCGCGACATCAATGTCATTGCCAGCGACATCGATGCCAAGCGTGATGTGGCGATGAAAGCCGCCGAAAACATGGTGATCACCTCGGCGGCGGATGAGGAGCACTCGCTGTCCAAAAACAAAAAAGTGACACGCCAGGAAGACCATGTCAGTCAGGTCATGTCCGGTATTACCGCGGGCGGTGACGTCAGACTGGATGCGGGTAAAGACCTGAGTGTGATTTCCAGTCGAGTTACTGCAGGAGACGAAGCCTATCTGGTTGCGGGTGACAACCTGCAAATTCTGGCACTGCAGGACACCGATTACTCCCTGTATGACAAGAAGAAAAAGGGCAGCTTCGGCAAGCTGAAGATGCAGCACGACGAGGTGACCGACAACAAGTATGTCGGCTCCGAGATCAAGTCTGGCGGCGATCTGACGCTCAAGAGCAAGGGCGATCAGCTTTATCAGGTTGCCAAGCTTGAAAGTGGTAACAACATCACCCTGGACAGCGGTGGGGCGATCACCTTTGAAGGGGTCAAAGACCTTCACAATGAAAGCCATACCAAGACTAACAACAACGCCGCCTGGGTCTCTTCAAAAGGTCGCGGCAACACCGACGAAACCCTGCGCCAGACCCAGATGATTGCCAAGGGCAACATCGTGATCAAGGCCGTTGATGGTCTGAAAATCGACATCAAGGATGTGAACCAGCAGTCCGTCAGCCAGACCATTGACAGCATGGTCAAGGCTGACCCGCAGTTGGCGTGGTTGAAAGAAGCCGAGGCGCGCGGGGATGTTGATTGGCGGCTGGTGAAGGAGATTCACGAGTCATTCAAATACAACAACTCGGGGCTTGGTCCGGCGTCGCAGATGATCATCGCGATCGTCATGGCCGCCGTCGTCGGACCGGCTGCCCTGACAGCGTTAAGCGGAATGGGCACATTCTGGGCCGCAACCTTTGCGGCTGTAGCTACCGGAGCGGCTACGAATGCCACGACAAGCTTCATCAATAACGGCGGAAACCTTGGAGCGGTGTTCGCGGACGTTACTTCATCCGATGCGCTGCAGGGTTATGTGATTTCCGGGTTGACGGCTGGATTGATGTCCGAATATCTGACCAAACTAACCGGCGTGAAATTCGACGCGAACGGCAAATATGCCGGGACGTCATTAGCTACGTGGGAAGGTGTAAGCAAGTTCGCGGGAAGCCAGATCCTTCAAGGCGGTACTTCTGCGCTGATCACCAAGGCAGTGGGCGGCGATGCAGATATTGGTGATCTGCTGCAAACCGCGCTATTCAATACGGTAGCTGCGTTCAGCTTCAACTTGGTGGGTGATCTCACAAAAGGTGTGGTCGATGATGGCACCGCTACCAAAGTCATCATTCATGCTGCGGTTGGCGGGTTGTTGGCGGAAATGACCGGTGGGGATTTTGCGACTGGCGCGTTGGCGGCTGGTGCGAATGAGGCCCTCGTTAAAGAGATGAACAATTGGTTTAAGGGCAACCCGGACCTATTGATCATGGGATCCCAGATTGTTGGGGTTCTTGCAGCTTCGACGCAAGAAAATGTTGATGCAGAAACTTTGCAAAACGGCGCATGGATTACTGCTAACGCTACAAAATTTAACTTTCAAGGACACTATGATAAGTACCTTGAAAAGTATGAAGCATGCAAAAACGATTCAACGGGTGTGGGATGCTCATCAATTCTTAAACTGGCGGGCACTAATTCTCAGACTCTTGGTAATTTTGTTCTGAATATGGATGCGGACTCTAAAATCGTCAGCTATACGTTGCTTGATGATTCAGGGAAACCGTGGATGATCATGGAACCTTTGGAGTACAAAGCTTATGTAGCATTGCCAGTGGCGATGCAGGATGCTTACAAAAACTCTGCGCAGTGGCAGTTCGACTTGTCTTCCACCTTGCTTTATGCAAATGACGGACAAGGGGGCAAAGCGATAGAAAGCTACGAGATGATGCTGACCGATCCAGATTATTGGGGCGAGATGGCTCTCTCATTAATGCTCTCCGCTGCGGGCGGATCTGTACTTCAGGGTGTAAAGGGGGCTGCTGGTAGCTTGTTGAAGCTCGGCGAAACCAAAGTTATCAATAATGTAAGTATGACTCGTGTAGGGAGATGGATGTCCCCTGGTGAGCTATTACAGATGCAAGGTAACAACAGGGTCGTACAGGGTGCAGGAGGGCAAACTTACATCTCAATTAACGGTGCGGCTGATTTTAAGGGGGCTGCATCTAAAGGGGCCGTGTATGTCGAATTTGATGTTCCAAGTAGTGGGTTGTTGCAAGGTGGCAAGGAAGGCTGGTATAAAATGATTGGTCAAGATGCCAGTAAGTCTCAGCAGTATCTGTTGGAAAAGCAGGGCGGAGAACATCTGCCTGAAGTGAAAAATATTAAAATCTTAGATAGAAAGTGAGGGGGATATGGATTATTTTCAGTTCGAAATAAAAATTATGCCTCTGCTCAAAGGCTACACTGTGACGAGCTCAAAATTCGCAGGCGGAGATTTTGGTGACTTGGAACGAGTAGAGTTGGAAGGCTTTGGGAAACTGGCAACTGTAGAGTTTTGGTCTGAAGGCTGGACGGGTTTTGATATTTATGACTGCACTTGTGATGAGCAAGTCATGAATGTTTTAGTCTCTCCCGAGGAGGGAGAACTCATCTCGAATGTAATTGAAGAGTTTGTAGGAAAGTTGAATGGCAAAGCTCAATAAATCTCTTTAGGTAAGTGGGGGCAGACCACGTTTAGACAAGGGGGCGGACCACGGCTTTGCAATTTATTCAAAAAACGTGGTCTGACCCCTTTTTACTCCTGGCGCTAACGCAGTTCTGCAGACTGCTATTTACATGGAAGGCATTCGTCGCGGGCTAAAACTGTCAAAAGAAAGTCAGTATGCGATTGATATGTTGGAGATGTTGGCGGATACATATGAAAAGTGCAGCGCCGAGAGTCTCGTTGAAATCGGTGTCGATGATGAAGAGTTAAAAGTTATTCAGTCTGATATGGATACTGTCAGAATAATGTTTTTGTGTTGAGAATTTCGGTGGCCTCTAACAGTAGTGGGCGATGTGATGAGTGGGGGAAAGGGGGACAGACCACGTTTATGTAATTGACTGCAACAATACGTAAAAATTTGCCGTCATTTGTACCGTGCGGCCCGCTAAGCTTTCAGTTCGACCAATTGAAAGGATTCATCGATGCCGCGTAGACCCCGAGTTTTGATACCAGGCGTACCATTGCACTTGATTCAGCGAGGAAACAATAGATCTGTCTGTTTTTTTACCGAGGAAGACTACCTTTTTTATTTGGAGCTTTTGGTCGAGCAGGCTTCTAAAAATGATTGTGATATTCATGCGTGGTGCTTAATGACCAATCACGTTCATTTGTTAGTCAGTCCTCAAAATGTCAACAGCGCAAGCCTGCTGATGAAAGGTGTCGGGCAGCGATACGTCCAATATATAAATCGTACGTATAGTCGCAGCGGAAGTTTATGGGAAGGCCGGTTTCGTTCATGTCTTGTTGAGAGTGAACGATATTTGTTGTGCTGTTATCGATACATCGAAATGAATCCCGTCAGAGCGAAAATGGTAAATCATCCGGCAGAATATCGCTGGTCAAGTTACCGTGTTAACGCACAATCAGAGCGATCACACATTGTTACCCCTCATGCTCAGTATTTGGCGCTTGGAGGGCAGGGCGGGCAGCCGGCAGACGCTTACCGCGAACTGTTCAAAAATGACTTAGAATCAGAGTTGGTTGACCAGATTCGTGACGCGACCAATGGAAATAATGTTTTTGGCGGTTCAAAGTTTGCTGTTGATGTCGAGGCAATGATCGGTCGTCGCGTGCAGCGAGGGAGCCCGGGACGGCCAAAAAAATCGACCATCTAGTGAAACGTGGTCTGTCCCCGTTTCCTCTGCCTTTGACGCCTCCATCACCGACCATTTATCATGATGCCATCATATTGGCATCGCTTTGTCTCAAAGCGTTGAAAACGTGCCTTCTCCCATCCTGCGCACGTCAACCTTGCCTCACAAATTTCCATCATCGGCCTACGCCGTCGCCTCAGGTGTTGAACAACGTGTCTGTTCCGAAAATATCCGTCGTCATCCCCACGTACAACGTTGAGTCCTACATTGCTGAAACCCTCGATTCGCTGATCAACCAACCCGTGCCGCTGCACGAAATCATCTTGATCAACGACGGCTCGACCGACGGAACCCTGGCCGTGATTGAGGCCGGTTACGGCGATCGTTCGGAAGTCAAAGTGGTGACTCAGCTCAATCAGGGGGTGGGTGCAGCGCGGCGCAATGGTCTGGCGGCGGCAACGGGGGAGTTTGTTTTTTTCTGCGATCCGGACGATGTGGTCAGCCCGGAATTGTTTTCGACCCTGGTGGAGCAGATTGAGGCCAACGCGGCGCTTGAGTTGTTTTATTTCTCCAAGCGTTCGTACACGGAAGTGGACGGCGAGAAGCAACTGTTGCGACGTAACACCGCCGCCAGCCGCAATGGCTGGTTCGATGCGGGGCGCGACTTGCTGGAAGATCTGATTTTGTCCGGCAAGTATCACGCGGCGACGTGGCAATACATTTTCAAGCGTTCGGTGTGCGAGCGTTTTGCGGTGCGCCTGGAAGGTCGGGCCCATGAAGATCATGTGTTCAGTATGAACATTTATCTGCACAGCCAAACCACGTTTGCCACCGCAGCAGATTATTACTTCCAACGGGTCAGAAGCGGCTCGCTGACGCAGAGCCATAAGGATGTCGAGTACGTGATGGGCAGTTATGCGGCGTATCGCGACACCTTGGCGGCGTTGAAGAAACACGTCGGTTCGTTCAATGCCGGGCGTGACGTCGCGCTGAATTTCATGGAACGTAATGTCGATGCGCTGATCACCAAGTGCATCAAGTACGGTGTGCCGTTGCCGCAGCAGATCACTTCGATGACTCGGCAAGACAGCCGTGATTGCGGGGTAGTGGCGCATCCTCGCTGGACGTTGTTGTTTCCGCGCATTGCTCACGGGATGCGCAAACTGCGTTTCAATTTGAAGCAGATGCGCAGGAGCCGAAAGGCCACCGTTCAGGGCTAGTTTTCACTCGCTGAGAAAAGCGAAAAAAGGGGCGAATTCATATCGATGAATTCGCCCCTTTGTATTGCGCTTCAAGTACACGGTTTTCAACGAAACGCCGGCACCACATGCTTGATAAACAGCTCCAACGACTTCTTCTTCTCCTCATGCGGCAAGCTGTTGTCACACCAGAAACTGAACTCATCCACCCCCAGTTCCTGGTAGTACTTGATCCGCGGAATGATCTCCTCCGGCGTACCAATCATCGCCGTCTTGTGCAAACTCTCCAGCTCAAACTCAGGACGCCCGGCAAACTTCTCTTCCGGGCTCGGCGCCAGAAAGCCATTGACCGGCGTTTCCTTGTTGCCAAACCACGCATCGAAGGTGCGATAGAAACGTGAGATCGCTTTCGCGCCGACTTTCCAGCCATCCGGGTTATCCGCGGTGTGTACGTAGGTGTGGCGCAGAACCATCAGTTGCGGACGCGGCACGTCTGGATTGTTGTCCAGCGCGGTCTGGAACTTGTTCTTCAGGTCGAGGACTTCCTCGTCGCCCTTCATCAATGGCGTAACCATCACGTTGCAGCCGTTGGCCACGGCGAAGTTGTGCGAATCCGGGTCGCGGGCGGCGATCCACATCGGTGGGTTCGGCTTCTGGATCGGCTTCGGCACGCTGGTGGAGGTGGGGAATTTCCAGATGTCGCCGTCGTGGGCGTAATCGCCTTGCCACAGGGCGCGGACCACCGGGACCATTTCGCGCAATGCCTGGCCACCGCTGGAGGCAGGCATGCCGCCGGCCATGCGATCGAATTCAATCTGATAAGCGCCACGGGCCAGGCCGACTTCCATACGACCGTTGCTGATGACGTCGAGCAATGCACATTCACCGGCAACGCGCAGCGGGTGCCAGAACGGCGCGATGATGGTGCCGGCGCCGAGGTGAATGGTGGTGGTTTTGGCAGCGAGGTAGGCGAGCAGCGGCATCGGGCTCGGCGAGATGGTGTATTCCATGGCGTGGTGTTCGCCGATCCACACGGTGCTGAAACCGCCGGCTTCGGCCATCAGGGTCAGTTCGGTGAGGTCTTCGAACAGTTGGCGGTGGCTGACGCTTTCGTCCCAGCGTTCCATGTGGATGAACAGGGAAAATTTCATGACGCTTCCTCGGATCTTTTGTTGTTGAGGCTACAAAAATCGGTGGGAGTGAGCGTTTCGCGATCTTGCTGTGTCAGTCGGTTGTTGCGCCGTCTGTAACACTGCTTTCGCGAGCAGGCTCGCTCCCACATTTGATTTGCATAGGGCTTGAGGTTTCGGTCAGGCCACGACGGGCAGGGCGCCCATCTTGCCGTGGCAATACACCAATGGTCCGGTGTGCTGTTCGGGGACGATCAGGTTCTTTACCGCGCCGACCATGATGGCGTGGTCGCCGCCTTCGTATTCGCGCCACAGCTCACATTCGATGATAGCCGTCGCGTTGGCGAGGATCGGGTTACCCAGTTCGCTCAAGGTCCACTCGATGCCTTGCGCCTTGTCCTTGCCTTTGCGGGCGAAAGCGTAGGCTTCGCTTTGCTGGCCGCCGGACAGAACGTGGATGGCAAAGCGCTTGTTCTTGATCAGCACCGGGTAGGAATCGGAGCTGTAGTTGGGGCAGAACAGCACCAGCGCCGGGTCCATCGACAGCGAGCTGAACGCGCTGGCAGTCAGGCCGACGATCTGACCGTCATCGTCCAGGGTGGTGATAACGGTTACGCCGGACGGGAACGAGCCCATGACTTGTTTGTAGATGGCGGCATCGATCATTGGTCGGTCCTCAGATGTGGTGCTGTTTTTATGTGTTTGTTGGTCTGATGGTATACCAGTATTCAATCTTTGCAAGGGCTTTTAAGCTGAACCGATAAACGTGCCGCGTTCGTCGGAAACTCAGCATTTACGGGGCTTGCGGCTGGTCTGCAGGCCGCGGTTTCAGCGAGGATGGCGTATCAGATAGCGCCGTAAACTACGGATCAGTCTTGTCAATTGCTTGGAATACCATAATATGGTCTGCATCTGAGGGGTGGCCAGAGAGTCCCCCCGGTTTGGCTTCAAACAACGATAAGAACAGACCAACTCGAGTTCATGCATATGTCCCAGATGTCCCGGCAAGATCCGTTGATCGAGAACCATACGGTCGACTACGTCCCACTCGCGGAACGCCACGGGAAGGCCCGCGACCTATTCACCCTTTGGTTCAGCACCAACATTGCGCCACTGCCCATCGTCACCGGCGCCATGGTGGTTCAGGTGTTCCATCTCGATCTGCTCTGGGGGCTGCTGGCGATTGCGCTGGGGCACCTGATCGGCGGCGTGGTGATCGCGCTGGCGTCGGCCCAAGGCCCGCGCATGGGCATTCCGCAGATGGTCCAGAGTCGCGGCCAGTTCGGTCGTTATGGCGCGCTGTTGATCGTGTTTTTCGCGGCGATCATCTACATCGGTTTCTTCATTTCCAACATCGTCCTGGCCGGTAAATCCATCGTCGGCATTGCGCCGTCGGTGCCGGCGCCGTTGAGCATACTGATCGGCGCACTGGCGGCCACCGCGATTGGCGTGATCGGCTACAACTTCATTCACACGCTGAACCGCATCGGCACCTGGGTGATGGGCAGTGCGTTGCTGGCAGGGTTCATCTATATCTTTGCCCACGACTTGCCGGCGGACTTTCTCACTCGCGGCAGTTTTAACTTGTCCGGCTGGCTGGCGACGGTGTCGCTGGGGATCATCTGGCAGATCAGCTTCTCGCCGTACGTGTCCGATTACTCGCGTTACCTGCCGGCGGACATTGGCATTGCCAAGCCGTTCTGGGCGACCTATCTGGGCGCGACGCTGGGCACCATTCTGTCGTTCAGCTTCGGCGCTGTTGCCGTGCTCGCGACCCCGGAAGGCACCGAAGCGATGGTCGCGGTCAAGCAATCGACCGGTTGGCTCGGGCCGATTCTGATGGTGTTGTTTCTGCTGAATATCATCAGCCATAACGCGCTGAATCTGTATGGCGCGGTGCTGTCGATCATCACCTCGATCCAGACCTTCGCCAGTCAATGGACGCCGAGCATCAAGGTGCGCGTAGTGTTGTCGAGCGTGGTGCTGGCCGGTTGCTGCGTGGTCGCACTCGGTGCTTCGGCGGATTTCATTTCCGAGTTCATCGGTTTGATTCTGGCGTTGTTGCTGGTGCTGGTGCCGTGGGCGTCGATCAACCTGATCGACTTCTATTTGATCAAGCGCGGCTGCTACGACATCACCTCGATCTTCCGCGCCGATGGCGGGGTTTACGGACGGTTCAACCTGCACGCGATCATCGCTTACTTCATCGGCATCCTCGTGCAGTTGCCGTTTGCCAATACCTCGCTGTATGTCGGGCCTTACGCCAATCTGGTCGAGGGCGCGGACTTGTCCTGGCTGGTCGGCCTGGTGGTCACCGTTCCGTTGTATTACTGCCTGGCGACACGCGGCCAGACTGAGCAGAGCAGGGCGGCGAGGTTGGGTTACACCGATTGACCTGATCCGCTTCACGACAATGCCCGGCCATTCGCCGGGCATTGTTGTTTCCGCATCCCGGCGGTCAATCAAATTGGCCACATCGATCCCCTTTTGGCCCATCCCCCACTGTGCTCCAGCTACGCTGTCAGCAAGAATCAAAACCACAACGAGACGCTGGACCTTTTTACCCTTGGCTACCTTTACAGCCGCTGCCGTGTACAGAACATAAAAACCATCGAACTCACGCTGCCTTTTGGGGAACAACCATGGTCACGATGAAACGCATTCTGGGCGCCACTGTGTGTGGGCTGACGCTGCTGGCCGGGGCCGTACAGGCCGAGCAACGCGAACTGCGCGTGTACAACTGGGCGGACTACATCCTGCCGTCCGTGCCCAAGGATTTCGCCGCAAAAAGCGGCATCAAAGTGACCTGGGACACCTTCGACACTAACGAATCACTGGAAGCCAAACTGCTGACCGGTAACTCCGGTTACGACCTTGTTGTCCCGTCGAACCAGTTCCTTGAAACGCAGATCAAGGCTGGCGTGTTTCAAAAGCTGGATAAATCCAAACTGCCGAACTGGAGCCACCAGGATCCGGAGCTGTTGAAACTGCTGGGCAAGAACGATCCGGGCAACCAGTACGGCGTGCCTTACATGGTCGGCACCGTGCTGATCGGCTTCAACCCGGCCAAGGTCAAAGCAGCGCTGGGCGACAACGCGCCGGTAGACAGCTGGGATCTGGTGTTCAAACCGGAGAACATGGAAAAGCTCAAATCCTGTGGCGTGGCGATGCTTGATTCGCCGACGGAAATCCTGCCGCTGGCCCTGCATTACCTGGGTCTCGACCCGAATAGCCAGAACCCCGCCGACTATGAAAAAGCCAAGGAACTGATGCTCAAGGTTCGTCCGTACGTGACCTATTTCAACTCGGCCAAGTACATGACCGACATCGCCAACGGCGACATCTGCGTGGCCATCGGTTATTCCGGCAGCTTCTACCAGTTCGGCAACCGCGCCAAAGAGGCGAAAAACGGCGTAGTGGTCGACTGGCGCTTGCCGAAGGAAGGCGCGCCGATCTGGTTCGACACCTTCGCCATTCCGAAGAGCGCGAAGAACGTCGCCGAGGCGCATGAATTCCTCAACAACCTGCTCGATCCGAAGGTGATTGCGCCGATCAGCGACTTCCTCGGCTACCCGAATGCGAACAAGGATTCGATACCGCTGATCAACAAGGAAATCACCGACAACCCGAACCTGACGCCAACACCTGAAGCGCTGAAAAATCTCTACGTCGTGCAGCCGTTACCGCAGAAACTTGAGCGTGTTCGCACCCGAGTGTGGACCAGTATCAAGTCCGATAAGTAACCATCGGCCAAATGAAATCCCTGTGGGAGCGAGCAAGCTCGCTCCCACAGGTTTATGAAGGGTGTCATTCAGTGCGGCGTTCGGCATCTTTGGTCATCACCAGACTCAGCAATACCGAACTCAGAATCACCCCACCCACCACCGCCAACGACCATTCCACCGGCATGTGCAGCCACGGCATCAACACCATCTTGCCGCCGATAAACACCAGCACAATCGCCAACCCATACTTGAGCAAGTGAAAGCGGTCAGCCATGTCCGCCAGTAGGAAGTACAGCGCGCGCAGACCCATGATCGCGAAGATATTCGACGTGAAGACAATGAACGGGTCAGTCGTCACGGCGAAGATTGCCGGGATGCTGTCGACCGCAAACATCAAGTCACTGGCCTCGATCAGCACCAGCACCAGAAACATCGGGGTGGCCCAGCGCACGCCGTTCTGCAGGACGAAAAAGCGTTCGCCATGAAAGCTGCTGGTGATGCGCATATGCCCGCGCACCCAACGCAGCAACGGATTCTTGTCCAGATCAGGCTGGTGGTCGGCAAACACCAGCATCTTGATCCCGGTGAAGATCAGGAACACCCCGAACGCATACAGCAGCCATTCGAACTGCGATACCAGCCAGACCCCGGCAAAAATCATCACCGCGCGCATCACGATCGCCCCGAGCACACCGTACAGCAGCACTCGGCGCTGCAACTCGGGCGGTACGGCGAAGTAGCTGAAGATCATCACGAAAACGAACATGTTGTCGATCGACAGCGATTGCTCGATCAGATATCCAGTGAGGAATTCGAGTGTTTTTTCCCGGGCAATCCCGGCGCCGAACGCGCCGTGCAGATACCACCAGAGCAGGGCCGCGAAACCCAGTGCCAGCAAGCACCAGGCGATGACCCAGGACAAGGCTTCGCGTACGGACACCCGATGCGCCTTGCGCCCACCGAAGACAAACAGGTCCAATGCCAGCATGGCAAGCACGAAGACGATGAAGGCGCCCCACATCCATGGTTCGCCGATATTGATGTTGGTGGCTGACATGTCACGCTCCCTGTCTATTCTTGGGTTGGGGTCAGACGAGGCCATGCTAGCGACGAGTTTGCGCCAAAGAAAAATCGTTTATTTCTGCGCAACAGTTCGATAAAAACGAACTATCCGCCCTCGTTAACAGCTCGGGCACTTTTTACGGAGCAATGTTTTCAGCGATGAATACCGACATTCTCGAACCTCAAGCGGTGTGCAGTCCGATTACCAGCAGCGCGATATTCATCGTCGCGACGCTCAACGCCGGGCCTGCAGCGGCGCAAACCGTCAAAGACTGGTGCGGTGACGTCGCCGGGTTGGTGCGTTCCGTTGGCAAGCGCGTACCGACAGGCAATCTGACGTGCATCTGCGGCTTTTCCTCGAACGCCTGGGATCGCCTGTTTGGCAGTCCGCGCCCGGCGTCGCTGCACGGTTTTCGCGAGTTTGGCGGGGAAGGGCGGCACGCTCCGGCAACCCCGGGTGACCTTTTGCTGCACATTCGCGCCGATCAAATGGACCTGTGTTTTGAACTGGCCACGCAAATCATGGCGGTTCTCGGCGATGCGGTGACGGTGGTCGACGAAGTGCAAGGTTTCCGCTATTTCGACATGCGCAGCATCATCGGATTTGTCGACGGCACGGAAAACCCGGTCGGGCGCAAAGCGGTGAATTTCACCATCGTCGGTGACGAAGACCCCGACTTCAGCGGTGGCAGTTACGTGCTGGTGCAGAAGTACCTGCACAACATGAGCGCCTGGAACGGCCTGAGCGTTGAGGCGCAGGAACGCGTTATCGGGCGCACGAAACTCTCTGACATCGAACTGGATGACGCGGTCAAACCGAGCAACTCGCACAGTGCGCTGACCACCATCACCAACGCCGCTGGCGAGGAAGTGAAAATCCTCCGTGACAACATGCCATTCGGGCGGCCGGGAGCAGGGGAGTTCGGCACGTTCTTCATCGGCTACGCGCGTTCGCCGGAACCGATGGAGCAGATGCTGGAAAACATGTTCGTCGGCAAGCCGCCGGGCAATTACGACAAGTTACTGGACTTCAGCACGGCGGTCACCGGCAGCCTGTATTTCGTGCCGTCGGCGGATTTGCTGGAAGAACTGGCGGATCGCTGATCAGCGAAAAAACTCCCCCGGCGTCTCCCCAAACTGCTGTCGAAATGCCGCAATAAACGCCGACGTCGAGTCGTAACCGCAGGCGAGCGCGACATCTGTGACGCGCTCACCTTTTTCCAACGGCGTCAGCGCACCGAGCAGGCGCAAGCGCTGGCGCCAGGCGCGGAAGGTCAGGCCGGTGTCGCGCAAAAACAGGCGCGTAAGGGTCTTTTCGGTGACGCCGAATTTCTCGCTCCAGTGGCTCAGCGTGGTCTGCTGTTCCGGATGTTGTTCCAGGCTCTGGTAAATCTGCTTCAAGCGGGCATCTTGCGGCAGCGGCAGCATCAGGTCGATCTGCGGCGCGTCGGCCAGTTGATCGAGGATCACTTGGGCGAGACGTCCATGCGGGCCGCTCTGGTCGTATTCCACCGGAACCTGACTGAACGCGCGGATCAGTTCCCTGAGCAGATCGCTGACGCCGAGCACGTGACAACGTTCGAGTGCCCATTCGGCGACGCTGCAATCGATGTAGAGGCTGCGCATTTCCGTGTGCGGCGAGCTGAATACCCGATGCGGTACACCCGCCGGAATCCACACGGCGCGCTCCGGCGGGGCGACAAAGCGGCCGGCGCTGGTCTGGATTTCCAGCACGCCCTGAATCGCGTAGGACAACTGCACCCATGGATGACTGTGGCGTCGGGTCAGGGCGCGATTGGGGAGCGATTCGGTGCGCCCGTAGAGTGGACGCGGCAGGCTGGGCAGCCCGGGAATGCTGCGGCGAACGCTCTTGTCATGTCCTTTAGGCGGCATCTTGTGGCCCTTCGGCGTTAGTCGGTAATTGGCAGTCACGTTAGAGTCGTCGGCACGCACTGGCAACCCCCGGATGAACCGACCATGACTCGCCCACGTTTTTTGCCCGACAACTTCACCCTGACGCTGATTGGCGTCGTGCTGCTGGCCAGCTTCCTGCCGGCCAGCGGCCAGGTCGCCGTCGGCTTCGGCTGGCTGACCAACATCGCCATCGCCCTGTTGTTTTTCCTGCATGGCGCCAAACTTTCCCGTGAATCGATCATCGCCGGCGCCGGCCACTGGCGCCTGCATTTGCTGGTGTTCGGCCTGACGTTTGTGCTTTTCCCGTTACTGGGCCTGGCGCTCAAACCCCTGCTGTCACCGCTGATCGGCGACAAGCTGTACATGGGCATGCTGTATCTGTGCGCACTGCCCGCCACGGTGCAGTCGGCGATCGCCTTCACTTCGCTGGCAAGGGGCAATATTCCGGCGGCAATCTGCAGCGCGGCGGCATCGAGTCTGTTCGGGATTTTTCTTACGCCGTTGTTGGTGACGCTGCTGCTCAATGTCCACGGTGATGGCGGTTCGACGCTGGAGGCGATCCTGAAAATCAGCGTGCAATTGCTCCTGCCATTCATTGCCGGGCAGATCGCCCGCCGCTGGATCGGTGCGTGGGTGGGGCGCAACAAGAACTGGCTGAAGTTTGTCGATCAGGGTTCGATTCTGTTGGTGGTTTACGGCGCGTTCAGCGAGGCGGTCAACGAAGGTATCTGGCATCAGATTCCGCTGGTCGAGTTGCTGGGGCTGGTGGTGGTCTGCTGCATTCTGCTGGCGCTGGTGCTGCTGGCGTCGACGCTGTTGGGCAAGGCATTCGGCTTCAGCCAGGAAGACCGCATCACCATTTTGTTCTGCGGCTCGAAAAAGAGTCTGGCCACCGGCGTGCCGATGGCACAGGTGTTGTTCGCCGGCAGCACGATTGGTGTGCTGATTCTGCCGCTGATGTTGTTCCATCAGATTCAGTTGATGGTCTGCGCGGTGCTCGCTCAGCGCTACGCGAAACGGCCGGAATCGGTGCCGGAGCTGATGGCGCAAGTCGATCCATAACACGGCCCACCGGCAGCTCTTACAGAGTCCCCGTGTATTTCACCGCGGCAGCCGCCCGAGAGGGTACGTTGAGCGTGCGCAACAGTGAGGACACATGAATCCGCACCGTGAACGGTGAGATATCCAGCTCACGGGCGATTTCCTTGTTGGTCTTGCCTTGGGCGATCAAGCGCAGCACGTCCTGCTGACGGGGCGTGAGGGCGGCACCGGTTTCCAGCGGCAACAGCCCGGACGGCGCAAACTTCACCAGCACTTCACCTTCACGAATCGCCAGAATCGCCTGACCGATTTCATCGGGGGCGATGTTTTTGCCGATAAAGCCGTCGATACCGGCGGCCATCACTTCATTGATCAATGCTTGATCATCGACCATCGACACTACGATCAATGTCGTGCGCGGCAAGCGTCGACGCAGCTCGGCGAGCTGGCTGACGCAGGTCAGGCCGGGGAATCTGAGATCGAGAATCAGCGTGTCCGGCTCGTCACCCAAAGGCAAAAGGGCCAGTACGGCGTCGAGGTCACCGGCTTCCTCAAGGACGGCGTCAGGCAGCAAACGCTCAACCGTGCGCAGCATCGCTTCACGAAACAAAGGGTGATCGTCGGCTATGATAATTCGGCAGGTCATGGCATGACCCTCCCTGGGTCAGGCGTGGCTCAAGGTCTGCACATTAGCACCGAGCGCACGGGTTGCCTGTAGGCTGATTCGGAATCTGACGATTGCCGCACAAGGACGTTTAACCATGAAGTTCGAGAAAAACACCGAACTCGACCAGGCCAATCTGCGCATCATCATCGCCAGTATTGCCGTGGTTTACATGCTCATACTGGGTTTTTTGCCGGGCCAGCGCTTCGATACCTATCTGCCGGTGATCACCTACATCATTGTGTTTTTGCTGGCCTCGATCGGCTTGCGTCAGGCTATTGCGCGTTGGCCGGGGCATTATCCGGCGCGACGGATTTTTGCCATGGTTCACGATTACACCGGCACCTGCTTCGGGCTGGTGGTCGGTGGCGAGGCGGCGTTGCCGCTGTATGCGGTGATTATCTGGGTCAACCTTGGCAACGGCATGCGCTATGGCTCGCGTTACCTGGCGATTGCCACGGTGCTGGCCTTGCTGGCGTTGCTGGCTGTTTATCGCCTGACGCCGATTTGGCAGGCACAGCCGTTTATGGTGTTGATGCTGATGATCACCAGCACGGTGATCCCGTTCTATGCGCATCTGCTGTTGGAGCGCACACGCAAAGCCTCCGAAGAAGCCGTCGCAGCGAATCTGGAAAAGTCGCGCTTTCTCGCGCAAGCGAGTCATGATCTGCGCCAGCCGATTCATTCCATCGGCCTGTTTACTGCGTGTCTGCGGGAGTCGCGGTTGGGCGAGGAGGAGCGGCGTCTGGTCGATAACATCGACCGATCGCTGCTCAACGTCTCGCAGTTGTTCCGCTCGATTCTCGATCTGTACACCCTCGATAACGGCCGGGTTCTGCCCAAACTGCAAACCGTCAATTTAGGTGAGTGGCTCGCGGAGCTGATCCGTCAGAACGCCGAGGCGGCGTGTTGGGCCGGGGTCGAGCTGCGTTTGCGTCCTTGTTCCTACTGGGTTCAGACCGATCCGGCGTTGCTGGCGACCATGGTGCAGAACGTGCTTTCCAATTGCTTCAAATATGGCGCGCAGCGGCCGGTGCTGATCGGCGTGCGCCGGCGCAGAGCGGGGCTGGCCATCGTGATTTATGACCGTGGTAACGGTATTGCCGAAGAGCATCTGGCCAAGGTGTTCGAGGAGTTTTATCGAGTGCGGCAAGTGCGCGACAAAGATGTCGAAGGCGTGGGATTGGGGTTGTCGATCGTCAAGCGGTTGGGTGAATTGATCGGAGTCGGCGTTGCCTTGCGCTCGCGGCTCGGGCGGGGAACGGCGGTGACTTTGTACGGCTTGCCGATCACCGCGCCGCCGCAGGTAATGGCCAATCGTGATGAGGCACGTCAGGTCGGTTTGCTGACCGGGTTGAAGGTATGTCTGGTGGAGGATGATCGCAACGTATTGCTCGCGACGTCGGCGCTGCTGGAGCGTTGGGGCTGTGTGGTTCAAGCCGAGCTGAGCGGGCAGGATCTGATGACCGACTGCGACATCATCGTCGCCGACTATGACCTCGGCACCCACGCCACTGGCATCGAGTGTATTGACGATGTGCGCAAGCGCAGAGGCTGGGCGGTTCCGGCGATGATCATCACCGGGCACGACGTCGAAAAAATCCAGGCGGCCCTGCAAGACCGTGACATTGCCATTCTGTCCAAACCGGTACGTCCGGCCGAACTGCGCGCAACCCTACGAGCGCTGCGCGACTGCGAAACCCAAACCCTATAGGCGCTGCGGCATGCTGCGATCTTTTGATCTTCATTTTCAGGATCAAAATCAAAAGATCGCAGCTTCGTTGCACTCGACAGCTCCTACAAAGTTAGAGCGTGTTCAGCGCTTGCACAGGTAATCCTGGGTGATGGTGGTTTGCAGACAGTTGTATTGGCCCATGGTGCGACAGTTGTTTTTCTCGGAGCCGGTGACCTCGGCGTTTTTGTAGCCCCAGGTCTTGCAGCGTTGCGCAGCGACGGTCAAGCCTTGTTCGGCGCTGGTCTGGCCGCTTTCGAACTGGCCCAGGTCATAGGAGACCTGAACGATGCCATCGTTTTTGCTGCCGCCAGTGGCTTCCCATTGTTTGGGGGTGGCGCAGCCGGTCAGGAACAGGGCGCTGAGAGTGAGTGTTGCGATCAGGGATTTCATGGTGTTTCTTCCTTGGTGTTGTTCTGATTTCCAGGCACAACGATCCCGCGCATTGCGAACAGGCAACGTTGGGGAACATCGGGGGTTGCGGGGGAATATAACGTCAGGTGAGAGGACGGTCGATTAGCACAAGTGTGCTAGTGCGGTGCTCAACGGGCGGCTCGCTGGCGCCGCCCGTTGGGCCAAGGGAGGACTACTGAGGGCTGTTGAACTGGTCGGAATAACTGCCTGTCATCAGTGCTGAGGCAACACGATCAGAGCCGACGCCGACCCGCGAATAGGCAACTCGGTTGACACCGGTACGATCAGCGCCATCAGAAGCGACCGCGCCCGCACCAACATGGTCAGCCCCGTCGGAAGCGACCGCGCCCGCACCAACATGGTCAGCCCCATCAGAAGCCACCGCGCCTGCTCCAACATGATCGGCGCCGTCAGAAGCGACCGCGCCAGCGCCAACGTGATCGGCGCCGTCAGAAGCGACCGCACCGGCGCCAACATGATCGGCGCCGTCAGAAGCCACCGCACCGGCGCCAACGTGATCGGAGCCGTCAGAAGCGACCGCACCTGCGCCAACGTGATCGGCGCCGTCAGAAGCGACCGCACCAGCGCCAACGTGATCGGCGCCGTCAGAAGCGACCGCGCCAGCGCCAACGTGATCGGCGCCGTCAGAAGCGACCGCGCCAGCGCCAACGTGATCGGCGCCGTCAGAAGCGACCGCACCAGCGCCAACATGATCGGCGCCGTCAGAAGCCACCGCGCCTGCGCCAACGTGATCGGAGCCATCCGAAGCCACTGCCCCGGCACCTACCTGATCCGATCCATCGGAAGCCAACGCCTGCGGCTGCGCCGCCCAGACATTGGGCACGACCACGGTCGCCACGACCGCCAGAAGCACGCCTGACAACAGCTTGTGTCTCATAGTTTTTCTCCACGACCCAGCAGCCACAAAGCGATAAGGCATCGTTCGCCGCGTAATCGCGGGCGCTACGACCCATTTGGCTCGGGTTAATCTGGTTGGCGAAAGGCACGGGCACGCCGTCGGGCGTGCGGGTGTCGACAGAATCATGATCGAACTGATTGAGTATAGATCGCGATTGCGAGGCGGCGCGGCGGGGGGATCGACGGCTGTTAGGCGCTTCTCTTCCTGTACGGGTCGGGCACAGTTGAAATCAATCTAAAAACGCCACGGCGGTTCTGTGAGCCTTTGCTAGGCTCAAAGATGTAGGCGAAGACGCAGACTGATGCGCAATCGGATAGCAAGGGGGCGTGGGGCGCGCTCCGAAAGGTACACGGTTAGAAAGATCTCCGCGCTGAGATCCAGCCCTTATGCCGTGTGAAGCAGCCGAGGCACTACCTTTTCAATTGGCCCGGTACTGTGGGAAGCCCGATAAACCTTGTAAGCCAGAGACCAGCGCTGGCCGCCTACTCGAACACCAAAGCCCGCTTCGTGCGGGCTTTGCCGTTCTTGCCAAGTCAGATCGATTGCAGCGCCTGCGCCAGATCGGCGCGCAGGTCTTCGACGTCTTCAACACCCACCGACAGACGCACCAGCCCATCGCCGATCCCCAGTTTCGCGCGAGTGTCAGCCGGAATGGTCGCATGCGTCATGATTGCCGGATGCTCGATCAGGCTTTCCACGCCCCCCAGACTTTCCGCCAGGGCGAAGATCTTCACGTTCTCGAGGAAGCGTCGCGCACCGTCCAGATCACTGTTCAGATCCACGGAAATCATCCCGCCGAAACCGCGCATCTGGCGCTTGGCCAACTCATGCTGCGGATGCGATTTCAGGCCCGGATAGTAGACGCGTTTAACCTGCGGCTGCTGTTCCAGCCACTGCGCCAGCTCCAATGCGTTGCTGCAATGACGCTCCATGCGCAGCGCCAGAGTCTTCACCCCGCGCAGAGTCAGGAATGCATCGAAAGGCCCGGCAATCGCACCGACCGCGTTCTGCAAAAAGCCCAGCTTCTCGGCGAGTTCTTCGTTCTGGCCGACCACGGCGATGCCGCCGATGACGTCGGAGTGACCGTTCAAATACTTGGTGGTCGAGTGCAGCACGATGTCAAAACCCAACTCCAGCGGCCGCTGGATGTACGGGCTGGCAAAAGTGTTGTCGGCCACGCAAATGATCCCGCGAGCGCGGCAGATGCGCGCAATGGCGGCCAGGTCCGACAGGCTCAGCAGCGGGTTGGTTGGCGTCTCGACCATGACCATGCGTGTGTCGTCCTGCAACGACGCTTCGAACGCCGACAGATCGGCCAGATCGACGAAGCTGAAACGATGCCCCGCACTGCGCTGACGGACCTTGTCGAACAGGCGGAACGTGCCGCCGTACAAGTCGTTGCCAGAGACGATGTGCGAGCCGGCATCGAGCAATTCCAGCACCGTGGAAATCGCCGCCAGCCCGGAAGCGAACGCAAATGCACGGCTGCCGCCTTCAAGGTCCGCCACGCAGCGCTCAAGGGCAAAACGCGTCGGGTTGTGCGAGCGCCCGTAATCAAAACCCTTGTGCACGCCGGGGCTGTCTTGCAGGTACGTGGAGTTGGCGTAGATCGGCGGCATCAGCGCGCCGGTGGTCGGGTCCGGCGCCTGCCCGGCGTGGATCACGCGGGTCGCGAAGCCTTGGGATTTATCGTCGTGCAGACTCATGCGAGGGATCTCCGTAATTGGTTGAGCATGTCGGTGCGCGTGATCAGGCCATGGAAACCCGATGCATCGGCGATGATGGCGACGAGGCCACGGCTGAGCACCGCTTCCAGTTCAGAAAGGCTGGCGCCGGGCGCAAGGGTTTGCAGCTTGTCGGTCATCACGCTGGAGACTGACTGGCTGAAGCGCGCGGCGTCCTCGTGCACCGGCAGCAGGATGTCCGATTCGTCGATGACGCCGACCAGTTGCTTGCCTTCCACCAGCACCGGCAGTTGCGAGACATCCGCCAGGCGCATGCGCTGGAACGCAGTCAGCAAGGTGTCGCCGGGGCCGACACTGATCACGCGGCCGTCCTCGAAACGCCGGGCGATCAGGTCGCGCAGGTCACCGTAACCTTTGCGCTGCAACAGGCCTTGATCGGTCATCCACTGGTCGTTGTAGACCTTCGACAGGTAACGCGTACCGGTGTCGCAGACAAAACTCACCACGCGTTTTGGCTCGGTCTGTTCACGGCAATAACGTAGCGCCGCAGCGAGCAGGGTGCCGGTCGACGAGCCGCCGAGAATACCCTCGGCCTTGAGCAACTGGCGGGCGTGATCGAAGCTTTCTTCATCGCTGATCGAGTAGGCGTGGCGCACGCTGGAGAGGTCGGTGATCGACGGAATGAAGTCCTCGCCGATGCCTTCCACCGCCCAAGAGCCGGGCGTCGGCAGCGAGCCGTCGCGGCTGTATTGCGCCATCACCGAACCGACCGGGTCGGCGAGGACCATTTCCAGATCCGGTTGCACACGCTTGAAGAAGCGGCTCAGGCCGGTCAGCGTACCGGCCGAACCGACACCGACGACGATGGCGTCCAGATCATGTTCGGTTTGCGCCCAGATTTCCGGCGCAGTGCTGCATTCATGAGCCAACGGGTTGGCCGGGTTGTTGAACTGGTCGGCGAAGAATGCGCCGGGAATGTCTTTTGCCAAACGGGCGGCGACGTCCTGGTAATACTCGGGATGGCCCTTGCCGACATCGGAACGAGTGATGTGCACCTCGGCGCCCATGGCCTTCAAGTGCAGGACTTTCTCGGTGGACATTTTGTCCGGTACGACAAGCACCACGCGATAACCTTTGGCGCGACCAACCAGTGCCAGGCCCAGACCGGTGTTGCCGGCGGTGGCTTCAACAATGGTGCCACCGGGTTGCAGGCGTCCATCGCGTTCGGCGGCGTCGATCATCGCCAGACCGATGCGATCCTTGATCGAACCCCCAGGGTTCTGCGATTCAAGTTTGAGAAACAGCGTGCAAGGCCCGGTGTCGAAGCGGGTGACTTGTACCAGCGGAGTATTGCCGATCAGCCCAAGTACGGCAGGGCGTGATTCCTTTGACATTTCTTCACCTCTAGGTGGTGTTGATCGCGTTCCAATCGCGGGGAAAAGACTCGCGTGCAACATAGGCTCAGACATCAGCTGTCGCAACCTTTAGTCGGTCGCCAATTCAGCCATTTCGATCTAACGATAGATCGAAATCAAAGACCTGCCGGGGCGGGTTTGAGTGCGTTTACACAGAGGCGTCATCGAGTTTTCAAAGGGCGTCGTCACGCTCACCAATCGCTTGATCCGTGAAGAAATTTCCTGCAGCAAAAACGGCTTGGTGTTTTTGCCAATGCGCAAGTCAGAGGCGTTTTCAGCGATGATTTGATCATGAGGAAAGCTCGTGTTGATCAAGATTAAAATGAGTTTGTCTCACTAGGCTCCGGTGCCGACAATGGCCGCCATCAACAAGACATTGGAGTTGTTTGTTATGGCACTGGCCCATTCCCTTGGATTTCCGCGCATCGGTCGCGACCGCGAACTGAAGAAAGCGCAAGAGGCGTTCTGGAAAGGAGAACTGAACGAGGCAGGCCTGCGTGAAGTCGGTCGCGAGCTGCGCAAGGCCCACTGGGACTTGCAGAAAAACGCCGGCATCGAGCTGCTGCCGGTCGGCGATTTCGCCTGGTACGACCAGGTGCTGACGCATTCGCTGATGTTCGGTGTGATCCCTGAGCGCTTCCGCCCGCACGATGGCAAAGCCAATCTGCAAACCCTGTTCGGCATGGCCCGTGGCGTCAGCGACAGTTGCTGCGGCGGTGCGCACGCCCAGGAAATGACCAAGTGGTTCGACACCAACTACCACTATCTGGTCCCGGAATTCAGCGCTGATCAGCAGTTCCAGTTGGGCTGGGAGCAGTTGTTCGAAGAGGTCGAAGAAGCCCGCGCGCTGGGCCACAACGTCAAACCGGTGATCATCGGCCCGCTGACTTATCTGTGGCTGGGCAAGGCCAAGGGTGCTGAATTCGACAAGCTGGAATTGCTGGATCGTTTGCTGCCGCTGTACGGGCAGATCTTTGCGCGTCTCGCTGCTCAAGGCGTGGAGTGGGTACAAATCGACGAACCGATTCTGGTACTCGATCTGCCGCAGGAATGGAAGAACGCTTTCGAGCGTGCCTACAACCAGATCCAGCGTGATCCGCTGAAGAAACTGCTGGCCACGTACTTCGGTGGCCTGGAAGAAAACCTTGGACTGGCGGCGAACCTTCCCGTCGATGGCCTGCACATCGATCTGGTGCGCGCACCGGAGCAGTACCCGACCATTCTCGATCGTCTGCCGGCCTATAAAGTGTTGTCCCTGGGCGTGGTCAATGGCCGTAACGTCTGGCGTTGCGATCTGGAAAACGCGCTGGCGACTTTGCAGCATGCCCATGAGCGTCTGGGTGATCGCCTGTGGGTCGCGCCGTCCTGCTCGTTGCTGCACAGCCCGGTGGATCTGGGCCGTGAAGACAAGCTCGATGCCGAGTTGAAAAGCTGGCTGGCCTTCGCTGTGCAGAAGTGCGAAGAAGTGGCTGTTCTGGCTCAAGCGGTCAATGAGCCGGAAGCACCGAAAGTGCTGCGTGCATTGACTGAAAGCCGCTCGGTGCAGGCTGCCCGCGCGGCCTCGCCGCGTATTCACAAACCTGCGGTTCAAGCGCGGGTTGCTGCGATTACGGCCAAGGACAGTCGGCGTCAATCGCTGTTCACTCAGCGCATTGCCAAGCAACGCGCGGGGCTGGATCTGCCGCTGTTCCCGACCACGACGATCGGTTCGTTTCCGCAAACCGCCTCGATCCGTCTCGCTCGCCAGTCGTTCAAACAGGGCAAGCTGACCGAAGCCGAATACACCGAAGCCATGCACAGCGAAATTCGCCACGCGGTGGAAATCCAGGAGCGTTTGGGCCTTGATGTGCTGGTACACGGTGAAGCCGAGCGCAACGACATGGTCGAATACTTCGCCGAACAACTCGATGGCTACGTGTTCACGCGTTTTGGCTGGGTACAGAGTTACGGTTCGCGTTGTGTGAAACCGGCGGTGATCTTCGGCGACCTCAGCCGCCCGAAAGCCATGACGGTCGAGTGGATCCGCTACGCCCAAGGCCTCACCGACAAAGTCATGAAAGGCATGTTGACCGGTCCCGTGACCATGCTGATGTGGTCGTTCCCGCGTGAAGACGTGAGCCGTGAAGTGCAGGCCCGCCAATTGGCGCTGGCGATCCGCGATGAGGTGGTGGATCTGGAAGCCGCCGGCATCAAGATCGTGCAGATCGACGAGGCGGCGTTCCGTGAAGGTCTGCCGTTGCGTCAGGCGCAGTGGCAGCATTACCTGGACTGGGCGACTGAAGTGTTCCGCCTGTGCGCCTCCGGTGTACGAGACGAAACGCAGATCCACACGCACATGTGCTACAGCGAGTTCAACGATGTGATCGAATCCATCGCGGCCATGGATGCCGACGTGATCACCATCGAAACCTCGCGTTCCGACATGGAGTTGCTAAATGCCTTCGAAGCGTTCGCTTACCCGAACGACATCGGCCCGGGCGTCTACGACATTCACTCGCCACGGGTGCCGGATGCTTCGGAAATGGCCAATCTGCTGCGCAAGGCTGCCAAGCGTATTCCGGCCGAGCGCCTGTGGGTCAACCCGGACTGCGGCTTGAAGACCCGTGGCTGGCCGGAGACTGAAGCGGCGCTGGTGCACATGGTCACCGCCGCCCGGCAGTTGCGCAAAGAGCTGGCGTAACGCTCAACTTGCATGAAACACAATACCTGTGGGAGCGAGCCTGCTCGCGAAAGCGTCCTGTCAGTCAACATCATTGTTGGATGATCTGCCGCCTTCGCGAGCAGGCTCGCTCCCACAGGGTTTTGTGCAAGTCATAAGATTCTGGATGGCTTCGCGGGACCTGTTGTTGCTACTGTGCCCAGCCGCATTCCAGGTGTTTGCCGCTACATGAGTGATCAACCCGTTATCCAGACTGTTTCCGACGCAGACATTCCTGAAGTTCTGAATTTTGTTCTGAAGGCCCGTGCCGAGCTTTTCCCCAAGCTCAGCGCGACGGGCATGCCCGACGATCTGGTGCGTTTTGCCGAGGTTTATCTGCGTGGGGCAGGGCGCTTTCTGATCGCCCGCCATGAAGGGCAGATTGTCGCCTCAATCGGCTATCTCCCTTACGACCGACGCTTCGCGCACTTGCCCTATCCGGACCTTAAAGTGGTGGAAATCGTACGGCTGTTCGTCCTTCCAGCGCAGCGCCGCTCCGGCCTGGCCGGCGCACTGTATCAATCACTCAAGGATCTGGCGCTCGCCAATGAAGTAGAAGTGATCTACCTGCACACCCATCCGTTTTTACCGGGCGCCATCGCGTTCTGGCAGCGGCAGGGTTTCGAGATTATTGACGTCGACGCTGACCCGATATGGCAGACCACTCACCTGCACAGCGTCATGAGTGGAATCGAAGAATCTGCGCCCCATCAAACGGGTCCGTCAGATAGTGCGCCCTGACCCCGAACGTCTCCTGTAACCGCTGCGGTGTCAGCACCTCCAGCGGCTTGCCCAACGCCACCAGCCGCCCGCGCTCCAGCACCGCCAGACGATCGCATTTCAACGCCTGATTAAGATCATGCAGCGCAATCAACGTGGTCACCGGCAACGCCTGTACCACGTTGAGAATGGTCAGTTGGTGCTGAATGTCGAGGTGGTTGGCTGGCTCATCCAACAACAGGATTTGCGGTCGCTGCGCCAGGGCCCGAGCGATGTGTACCCGTTGTCGCTCACCCCCGGACAGGCTGCGCCACAGGCGCGTGCGCAGGTGCATCGCGTCAACGTCAGTCAACGCCTGCTCGACGATGGCGTCGTCCACGTGCGACCACGGCTGCAGCGCCGATAGCCAGGGCGTGCGTCCCAACGCAACCGCATCGAACACGCGAATGCCGTCGTCGGTGTCGGCCTGTTGTTCGACCACCGCAAGCTTCTGCGCAATGCTGCGCCGGGCCATTTTGCCGAGGCGCTGACCGTCGAGCAGTACCTCGCCGGCGCTCGGTTCGCGTAACCCGGCCAGCAATTTCAACAGGGTGGATTTACCCGAGCCATTTGGCCCGACGATGCCGAGGGTTTCGCCACGCTGAACGTCAAGGCTGACACCGTTGAGCAACTCGGCACCACGCACCTTGAACGTCAGACCTGAACAACTCAGAACACTGTTCATCGCGCGGACCTGCGGCCAACCAGAATCAAGGCAAATACCGGCGCACCGACCAGCGCGGTAATCACCCCGACCGGAATCACCTGGCCCTTGATCAACGTCCGCGACAGCACATCAGCGGCAATCAAAAACACCGCACCGCCCAAGGCACTGGCCGGCAGCAACCGCGCGTGACCGGTGCCAAGCAACAGCCGCGCGGCGTGGGGGATCACCAGACCGACAAAACCGATCGAGCCGACAATCGACACCATCACTGCCGTCACCAGCGCCGCGCAGCCAATCAGCAGAATCTGTACGCGTCGCACCGGAATACCGAGGGATGCCGCCGAATCCGCACCAAAGGTGAACGCATCCAGCGCCCGGCGATGCCACAGGCACACGACCAGTCCCAACACGGCCACCGGCACCGCCAGCCACACCGATGGCCAGCGCACGCCACCGAGATTGCCCAGCAGCCAGAACATGATCCCGCGTGCCTGCTCGGAGCTGGCCGAGCGGGTGATCAGAAACGCCGTCAGCGCATTGAACAGCTGCGAGCCGGCGATCCCCGCGAGAATGATCTGCCCGGTGCCGCTGGCCGAACCGCTGACTCTCGCCAGCAGAATGACCAGCACGAACGCCGTGACCGCGCCGGCGAAGGCACCGACTGACAGCGAGATCATCCCGGCGCCAACCCCGAGCAGCGCCACCATCACCGCCCCGGTCGAGGCGCCGGCAGATATCCCCAGCAGATACGGATCCGCCAACGGGTTGCGCAGCAACGATTGCAGAATCACCCCGCACGTCGCCAGACCGGCACCGCAGGCTGCCGCGACCAGTGCACGGGTCAGGCGGTAGTTCCAGACAATGCCTTCATCAATAGGGTCGAGCACATGCCCGGCGCCCCACAGCTTGTTGGCCAGCACTTGTAACACCACGCCCGGTTCAATCGAGGTTTCACCGATGGCCACGCCAGCGACCACTGCAATCAACAGCATCGCCAAGGCCAGCAACGTACGGAGCAGGCTGGCACTCATTGCGACAGGTCATAGCCGTTGATGGCCGTGGCCAATTGCTCGATACCCTCGAACATGCGCAGGCTGGCCTGCATGGCCATCGCGTCGAGAATGATGATGCGGTTGTGTTTCACCGCGTCCATGTTGCGCGTGACCGGATCGCTGCGCAGGAAGGCGAGTTTCTTTTCATAGTCGTCAGCAGGGAAGCGGCGACGATCCATGCGCGCGATGACGAGAAAGGTTGGATTGGCCTTGGCGATGGTTTCCCAGCCGACCGTTGGCCACTCCTCATCGGATTCCACCACGTTGCGCACGCCGAGGGTGCTGAGCATGAAATCGGGAATGCCTTTGTGCCCGGCCACGAATGGCTCGATGTCCATTTGTGCGCTGGAGAACCACACCAGTGCGCTGGCGTTCTTCAGTTTTTTGCCCTGGGCGGTGGCAATGGATTGGGCGAGGCTGGCCTTGAGTTCGTCGTTGAGCTGCTGGCCACGCTCCTGCACATCGAAGATTTGCGCCAGTTGGCTCACGCTCTTATAGATCGTGTCGATGCGAAACGGTGCCAGTCGCGTGCCGTCGGCGCCGACGAGGTTGTCCTTGGCTTCGCAATCGGAAGGCAGCAGATAGGTCGGAATCTTCAGTTCATGAAACTGCTCGCGGGTGCCCACCGCGCCTTGCGGGCCGACCATCCATTCCAGTTCCACGGCGACCAGTTCCGGACGCTTGCCGATCACCGATTCAAAGCTCGGTTCGTTATCGGCCAGGCGCTCGATCTGGTCGTTCTGCGCCTTGTATTTGGCCAGCACGTTGTTGAACCACAGTGAGGTGCCGACGACTTTGTCGCTCAGGCCCATGGCGTAGAGCATTTCCGTGCCGGCCTGGCCGATGGTCACGGTGCGCGTCGGTGCGTGCTGGAAGGTCAGAGTGCTGCCGCAGTTTTCGACTGTCAGCGGATAGACAGTCGGTGCCGCCTGCGCCAGGGCGCCGAGGCTCAGGCCGGTGATGAGGGTGGCGATACGGGGCAGCAGCATGGGTCAGTCTCCGAGGGAACCGTACGGGGAGCGGGAGAGTACGGATCGGAAACACATCGTCGAACGCAGTCAGGGCAACAGCGCAAGGCCGGGCAGTAAACAAAGACGCGCACGGCACGATGTCCTTCCCGGACACCCCGCCGGTTAGTAGTCACTGTGCCGGCAGGTCTCCTGACTGATGCGTCATCGCCTGGCTCCGGCCTTCCCGGGGTTCACCCAGTGGCAGTCGTGGAGCAGGCTCAGCACCTACAGTTGCGGGGGCAGTTCCGATCGATGCTGTGCAAGCACCTCGGATTCCCTATTAATCCCGTTTGGAAACCGGCGGCGGCATGGTAGTCGATCGCGCCGCTGAAGGGGAGACGAATCTGTCGCGGCAAGGATTAGTGCTGGCTCATCAAACCGTGCAACACGCCTAAACGCAGGCCCGGTTCCGACGGCAGCATTTGCGCAATGCCGAACACTTTGAATGCCGCGAGCATCAACACCAGACCGCCGGGCAGAATGCTCTGGCGGTGTGGTTGCAGGCCGGCCAGTTTCAGTTGCTGGACGTTGTTCACCTTCAGTAGAAGCAATGACAGGCGTAGTAGCCCGCCGTAGGTGATGCCGTCCTGATCGTAGTCGTTGAGGCGATTGGCCTTGAGCACTTTGGCGAGCATGCGCGCGGTGCCGGAAGAGCCGATGGTTTGCTGCCAGCCCTGAGCACGGTAGCGTCGGGCTACTTTTTCAAACTGCAGAATGGCGAAGCGCTCGGCTTCCTGTAGCGCACCGGCGGACACATCGCCCCCGCGAAAGAACCGCGTGCTCAAGGTGCCGCTGCCGATGGCGATGCTTTCGGTGAGCAACGGTTGCGCGCCCTGGCCGAGGATCAGCTCGGTGGAACCGCCGCCGATGTCGACCACCAGGCGCAGGTCTGCGGCGCTCGGCAAGGCGTGGGTCACGCCGGCGTAGACCAGTCGCGCCTCTTCATGGCCGCAAATCACGTCGATGGGAAAGCCCAGATGCCGTTCGGCACTGGCCAGAAACAGCTGCGCGTTATCAGCCTCGCGCACTGCGCTGGTCGCCACCGCACGAACCCGACCGGCCTCGAAACCGCGCAGCTTTTTGCCGAACCGCGCCAATGCCTGCCAGCCGCGATCCAGCGCCAAGGCATCCAGTGTGCCGCCGTCAATGCCTTCGGCGAGACGCACCGGTTCACGCAGGGTTTTCACTTCCTGAATCTGCAGACCCTTTCGGCTGCGCACAGATTGGCCGATCATCAGGCGAAAGGCATTCGAACCCAGGTCGATGGCGGCGAACAGCGAGGCGTCTTCTTTCATGGGGGATCCCTGCAAAGCATCCGTCGCAAGGCTCAAGACGGTTTGCGAGGATTCTGCCGTGATCTTGATGACATCCTGATGACGGGGCAGGGGCGGTTCAGTGAATTTGCGGTTGTCATGACACTGTCATTATCCGGCGTCTATGCTGAGGCCAATACATCGCGTGTTCTTAAAGTTTTTGCTGCCGAGACTGGCAGCTTTTTTTTGCCTGCGATTTGAGCGAGGCCACTGATCGTTCCCACGCTCTGCGTGGGAATGCCTCTAGGGACGCTCCGCGTCCAGTGACGCGGAGCGTCACGGGCTGCACTCCCACGCAGAGCGTGGGAACGATCAGGTTTCAGCAGGACTGCGGGGTTTCGCCGCGCGCCAGGCGTGCGTTGATGTCGTCGATGACTTCAGGCAGTTCGGCGATGGTGTCGATCAAGTAATGCGGGCGCGAGGGGGCGAACATCTTGCCGATCCGCGCACGTTCTTCCGCCAGTCGATCCAACGGCAACGCCTTGTATTGCTCATAGGTCAGGCCCAGTGCGTTGCCGGAACAGGTCAGCGCCACCGTCCACATGCCGGCGCTGCGACCTTCGAGAATCCCCGGCCAGGTGTCATCGACCTTGACGCACGCCGCCACGTCATCGATGCCCAGAGCAATCACGTTAGCCAGCGCCTGCGCCGGATGCGGCCGGCCATTCGGCACTTCATCGGTGGCGACGACATGGTCGGCGACATAACCATTGTCCCGCGCCAGTTCGACAACCTTGGCCATCACCACCGCCGGATAACCGGAGCACGAACCGATTTTCAAACCCTTGTCGCGCAACGCCGCAATCGCCTCGAGTGCGCCCGGGATCAACGCCGAATGCAGGCCGATTTTCTCGATCTGCAGCGGCATGAAACGTTCGTAGATCGCCGTGACATCCTCGTCACTCGGCACGCGGTCAAACGCCGCGCGGTAACGTTCGGCAATCTGCGGCAGGTTGCACAGGGTCCGGATGTGATCCCACTTGCCCATGCCCATTGGCCCGCGCGCTTCTTCCAGCGACACGGCGACGCCGAATTCGGCAAAGGCTTCGACGAAAATCTGCGTTGGCGCAAACGAGCCGAAATCGACAACGGTGCCGGCCCAGTCGAGGATCGCGGCTTGCAGGTGAGTCGGTTGTTGGTACTGCATGGTCAATCTCCGTTTTCGGGTAAGCGTGGGCCGTCCCTCGGCAATGAGGTAGGCGGTTCAAGGGTCAATGCTGATCAGGTCAGCGGTGGATTCGAATCAAACAGTTCGGCAATCACTGGCCGGTTCCTGCGGATGCCGAGGCAGCACAGGTGGTATTCGATAGAGAACGGGTGGTCGACAAAGGTGATCGGCGTGGTGCCGGGTGTTTCGGCGTACTCGACCGCCGAGACAAACCCGATGCCGATGCCCTTGACGATGGCGTGGACGATGGCTTCGCGGCTGTTCAGTTGCATGACGCAATTAAGTTCGATGTCGAGGCGCTTGCAGCTTTCTTCCACCAGTTGCCGGGTGCGCGCACTTTTCTCGCGCATCACCCATTTTTCGCCGCTGATTTCACTGATGTGAACCTGCGACTGGCTGGCCCACGGATGGTCATCGCGGACCACGGCGATGATCGGATAACGGTGGTACAGCCGCGTGTGGAAGCGCTCATCGAATTCCGACAAGGCCAGAATCGCCACGTCGATATCGAAGTTGAACAGCCGCGCCAGAGTGTCCTTTTCCGAGGAAAACGACGTTTCCAGTTCGATATCCGGATGGCGCTGCATCAACTCATAGGTCAGGTTCATGGCAATCGGCGGCGACACCGCGCCAAGGCGCAACATGCCGGTCTTGCGCTGCTTGAAGCTCTGCAACAGCTGCACGGCTTCATCCTCCTGACCGAACAGGCCTTGGGTGATGGCGTAGAGCTTGTGCCCGGCTGCGCTCATTTCGATGTAGCGTCCGCGGCGATGGAACAGCTCGACCGAGAAGGTGTTCTCCAGTGCGTTGACCTGCTCGCTGACGGTCGGCTGACCGACACTGAGGTACTCTGCCGCAAGGGTAAAACTGCCGGTCTTGGCCACTGCATGAAACGAACGCAACCACTTGTGATACTGGTACATGCAAGCCCCGTCAGCGACGAATGAACAATGCCACTGCTGCGCTGCACAGGCAGGCGCTGGTGACCACTATGAAGATGAGAGACGTGTTTGCCGTGGTGTCAAGCAGACGCCCGATCATCGGCTCGGCCAGTCCGGCGAACAGGTAGGACGAAAAGTTCATGATCCCGGTCGCCGTACCCGCGCGTTTGGCACCGACCAGGTCAGGACACAGCGCCCAGAAACTCGAGGCCGGGCCATAGACGAAGAAGCCGCAAAGGAACAGGGCGACCAAACCGATCACGCTGTGTGGCGGCAGACTCCACATCCACAAACTGGTCGCAGCACCCAGCACCATATAGAGCATGATCGCCAGATAACGCTTGGAACCGAACAGCTTGTCCGACACCCAGCCGTTGCTCAACGCACCGACCGCCATGCCGACGGGGAGGGCGACGGTAATCCATTTCGGGTCGACCATGCTGTCGCCGCTTTTCCAGTTGGCGCCGAGAAAGTGCACCGGCACCCAGACGATCAAGCCGTAGCGCGCCGCGTTCTGAAAACCCAGTGACAGTGCGGCGATCAGCAGCCGGGGATTCCTCAGCACGGCTTTATAGCGTTGTGCCGAGGACTCGACTTCGCCATGGGCGGCTTCCTGATGTTTGTCGTCAGCGTTGGCCACGCCGGTATCGCCCACCGGTTCGAAGCCCAGATCCTGCGGCCGTTCGCGGGCGACCAGATAGAAGATGATCCCGCCGGCGAGCATCAGCAGCACCGGCAAGCGGAAGATCCAGCGCCATTCCAGTTGCAGCACTTCGAGCACGACGATAGAGGTGACGTACGACAGAATCGACGCGCAACCGGCGGCGAAGGTGTAGAAGCCATAGACCTTGCCGCGCTCACCCGCTGCCCACCAATTGGCAATCAACCGCCCGCCCGGCGCCCAGCCCAAGGCCTGAAAGTAACCGTTGACGCCCCACGGCAGAATCAGGCTGGTGAAACCACTGGCAAAACTGGTCACCCAGTTCGCCGCGCAGGACAACACCGCACCCAGCGTCATGATCCGCCGGCCACCGAACTTGTCGGCGAGGTTGCCGTTGATGGCTTGACCAATCGCATAAGCCCAAAGCATCGCAGCGGACGCCCAACCGAGGGTTTCCTTGCTCAAGCCAAATTCAGCCTGAATCCCCGGAATGGCAAAACCGAAGGTCTGCCGCCCGGTGTAGAAAAACAGGTAACAGAACATCGCCGCCAGCAGCATGCGCCACTGGGCGACCCGGAACGAGGCAGAACGGACGGCGAGACCAGGCATTGTTTCGGCACGATTCATGATCTTTTCCTTATTGTTGTCGGTTCCCGCCGGGTGTCGTCGGCGGGTGCACTCTTTTTCGGTGCGGCAGGAAATCACCGCGGCTGCATGCCGCTGTCGGTGCTTGGGTTACTCGGGTTTTATCAGGCGTCAGGCGGCTTGTGAGCCAATGAAATTCTTGCCGCGCGCGCCCTGCATCGCGAACTGGATGATGGCGTCGGCGTCCTTGGCCGAGACGCCGTAATCGGCAAATTCGGTCTTCACCCCGAGGCTGTGCAGGAACTCGCGCAACTGCTGCTGGGCTTTACCCAGGTCATCGCCGAATACCCGTTGCAAGGTGCGGTCGCGCGTGGCGTCGTGGCCCCAGGCCAAGCCCAATACCAGCGGCAAGGTGAAGGAGCAGGCGATGCCGTGGGGCAGGCCGTGGCGCAAGGTCATCTCATAGGAAATCGAGTGCGCCAGCGCGGTTTTGGTGTTGGAAAACGCCAACCCGGCCTTGAGCGCGGCGAGCGCCATGCGCGTGCGCAACTCTTGGCTCGACAGATCTTTGTGCAAACGCGGCAGGCATTCGAGAATGTCCTCGATCGCGGAGATCGCGAAGGTGTCCGAGACCGGGTTGGCGTTGACATTCCAGATCGCTTCCAGCGCATGGGACAGCGCATCGAGACCGGTGGAAACGGTCACGCCGCCCGGCACGGTGAGCATCAGTTGCGGGTCGATGATCGCCACCTTTGGCCAGGTGCAGTCCAGGTGCAGCGAATATTTCTTCTGGCTGGCGCTGTCCCAGATCGTCGCCCACGGCGTGACTTCGCTGCCGGTGCCGGCGGTGGTCGGTGCGGCGATCAACTGCTTGCAGTGTGCCGGGGTGAACGGTTTGCCGGTCGCCAGCAGCGCCAACAGTTCATCGAAATGGCCGGATTCGGTGCCGACGATCAACGCCTTGGCGGTGTCGATGGCGCTGCCGCCACCCACGGCGAGTACCACGTCACAGTCGCCGGCGTGCTGCCAGAAATGCTCGTAGGTGCTGCGCAGATGGGCGACGTCGGGGTTGGGCTGGACGTCTTCGAAGATGTAGATCAGACGATCGCCGAGCAAGCGTTGCAAACGGTCCACCAATCCCAGCCCTCGGGCCTCAGGGAAGGTCACGAGGGCGACAGTCTGCTGCTCGGTGATGGCGGCGAGGTCTTGCAGGCTGCCCCAGCCGAAGCGGGTATCGACGGGGTTCTGAAAACGGGCAGTCATGGTGGATCCTTCTTGTTGTTGTCGTGTGGCCACATACTCGATGGCGGTCGACAACGGTACAAATCGATAAATCGCAGGTTTGAATCGGCTGAACCGATAACAGCGGCGGTTAATGCGTTGAACCGCTCTGGATGGCGGCACGCAGTCGACTCGATACGGCGTCGGCGACGATCACCATGAAGGTGATGACGATGATGCAGGTCGCGGTTTCCTGATATTTGAACAACTTGAGGCTGCTCACCAGTTCGAAACCCAGGCCGCCGGCACCGACCATGCCCAGCACCGTGGCCGAGCGCAGATTGACTTCGAAGCGGTACAGAATCACTGCAATCCACGCGGTGATGACTTGCGGCAAAACGCCAAACACGATCACCTGCAGTGGCCGCGCACCGGTCGCTTGCAGTGCTTCAATCGGGCCTTGGTCGATCTCTTCGATGCTCTCGGCGAAGAACTTGCCGAGCATGCCCAGGCCATGCAGCGCCAGCGCCAATACGCCGGGGAACGGGCCGAGCCCGACCGCCGAGACGAAGATCAGGGCGAGGATCAGTTCGTTGATGCTGCGGGTGAAATTCAGTGCCTGGCGGGTGGCGTGAAACACCCAGCGGTTGCGGCTCAGATTGCGCGCCGCGAGAAACGACATTGGAATCGCCAGTAAGACGCCAAGCAGGGTTCCCCAAATGGCGATCTGCAAGGTTTCCACCGCTGGTGCGAGCAGACGCGGAAGAATGCTCAGATCCGGTGGGAAGGTGCGCGAAAGGAAATCACCAATCTGCGGCAACCCCGCCGCCAGTTCACCGAGGCTGAGCTGCGCGCCTTGGGCGCTCCAGTTCAGCGTCCACAGCACGATCAGGACGACGGCGCCGGTGGTCAGCCAACTGCGCGGGCCACGGGGCCGGTCGCCGACCCACTGATAGTTTTGCGGTTGCATGCTCAGGCCCTCGAGGCAGTACGGTAGGAAAGGGTGGGCGTGGGCACGTCAGCAGTGGATTCCGCCGATTGCCCCGGATAGATTCGCGCCAGATCGGCGTCGGTCATGCTCGACGCTTTGCCATCGAACACCAGACTGCCGTGCGCGAGGCCGACCACGCGGTCGCCGAACTCGCGGGCGTATTCGACCTGATGCAGGTTGCACAGCACGGTGATGCCCAGTTCGCGGGTGGCATCTCTCAGGTATTGCAACACCAGCCGCGCGGTTTTCGGGTCGAGGCTGGCGATCGGTTCATCGGCCAGAATCACCTGCGGCCGTTGCGCCAGGGCGCGGGCAATGCCGACGCGCTGCTTCTGCCCGCCAGACAATGAATCGGTGCGCTCACCGGCCTTGTGCGCCAGTTCGACGCGCTCCAGGCATTGCATCGCCAGCGCCACATCGTCACGGCGGAACAGTTGCAGAATCGAGGCGAGGGTGCCGACGGAGCCGAGGCGACCGGTCAGCACATTCTTCAATACGCTCAGGCGCGGCACGACGTTGTGGTGCTGAAAAATCATCGCCACTTCACGGCGCAAAACGCTGGTATCAGGGCAGGCGAGGGCATCGATACCGGCCACGGTCAACGTGCCGCTGTCGGCCTGCGCCAAGCGATTGATGCAGCGCAGCAAGGTCGATTTACCGGCACCGGACTGACCGAGCACCACGACGAATTCGCCCGCAGCGACTTCAAGGTCGATGCCACGTAACACTGGGTTGCTGCCGTAGTGTTTGGTCAGTTGGCGGATGCTGATCATTTCATGCTCCGCAAATCGAGATCGAGCACCTTGGCGGTTTCACGCACCACGTCGTAAGAAGCGTCGGTGGTCGGCTGGAAACCATTGAGCACGCCCTGATCACCCCACGGCACGTCCTTGATCGAGGCCAGTGCGTCGGCGACTTTCTTCTTCAGTTCCGGATCGAGCGCCTTGCGCCAGACCATCGGCGATTCGGGGATCGGCCTGGAACTCCAGACGATTTCGAAGTCATCCTGCTTCACCACACCTTTGGCCACGGCACTGGCGAAGATGCGGTCAGCCACGGCGGCTGCGTCGACTTTCTTGTTTTCCACCGCGAGGATGCTGGCGTCGTGGGAACCGGAGAAAATCACCCGCTTGAACAGCGTGTCCGGGGCAAACCCAGCCTGTTCCAGTCCTGCCTTTGGGAACAAATGACCGGACGCCGAGCTTGGGTCGACGAACGCGAACGTATGGCCCTTGAGGTCGGCCAATGTGTGAATGCCGCTGTCCTTGCGCGCCAGAATCACGCTTTTGTAGGCGCTCTGACCGGTCTTCTTGGTCACCGCCACGGAGAACGCTTCGACATCGGCCACCGAGGTCGCCAGCACGTAGGAGAACGGCCCGAGGTAGGCGACATCGAGCTTGCCCGAACGCAGCGCTTCGATGATGCCGTTGTAGTCGGTGGCCACGAACGGCACCACCGGCATGCCGATTTTGGCTTGCAGATCGTCGAGCACTTGCTTGCTCGATTCGATCATCGCCTGGGAGTCTTCGGAGGGAATCAGGCCAATGGTCAGTTTGTCCTTGGCCCAGACCTGGCCGGTACTCAGGGCAAGTAAGGCCAGGCTGGCGGCACGCAGAAACTGTTTGATTGTTTTCATGGCATTCCACGGTGTGGTTGGGAGTTGCCACAGGCTAGGTCTGTCACGTGACAGTCATTCAATCAATTCAATATGGGAAATAGCAGCTAACTATTGATGGAGTCTATGGATGTCGAGCGCCAAACTGCGGGCCTTTCTGGCCGTTGCCCGTCACGGCAGCTTCAGTGCCGGGGCGCGGGCGTCGGGGTTGAGTCAACCGACCCTGACTACGCAGGTGCAGGCCTTGGAACGTCAGCACAATGTTGAGCTGTTCCACCGGCGTGGGCGGCGGATCGAGTTGTCGGATGTGGGTCGGCAACTGCTGCCTATCGCTCAGCGCATCGCCCTGCTGGAACTGGAAGCGCATAACCTGCTGCGTGATTCCGGGCGGCTCGACAGCGGCCAGCTCAAGGTCGGTGCGGTGGGGCCGTTTCATGTGATCGAGATGGTCGACAGCTATTTGCAACAGCATCCGAATATCGATGTGTCGATCCGCGTGGGTAACTCGGCGCAAGTGCTGTCGGATCTGGAAAACTACGTGACCGACATCGCCGTGCTGGCCGGGCGTCAGGATGATCCGGCGTTGTGTTCGGTGCGTTATGCGCGGCACGCGATCATCCTTTTTGCGCACTATGAGCATCCGCTGGCCAATCGCGGCAGCGTGCGCCTGGAAGAACTGGAAGGGCAACGGCTGCTGCAACGCGAACCCGGCTCGACCACGCGGCTGGTGCTGGAGCAGGCGCTGAATGCGGCGCAGGTGAAACCGAGGATCGCCATGGAAATTGGCAGTCGTGAGGCGTTGCGGGAAGCGGTGGTGCGTGGGCTGGGCTTGGGGGTGGTGTCGGAAGCGGAGTTTATTGCCGACCCGAACATCCGCACGATCAGAATCGAGGGCGAAGCGCTGTTCACCGAGACGTATCTGTACTGTTTGGCCGAACGGCGTTCCAGCCGTCTCATCTCATCGTTTTTCGACGCGGCGCTGAGTTGATTTGCAATTCTGCGTAAGGCTTGGCTAATATACGATCCATATACACATCGTATCGGATTCATATATGGGCATCGTAAAAATTTCAGAGGACATGCACGAGAACCTGCGTATCTCCAGCAACGCCCTCAGCCGCTCGATCAACGCGCAGGCCGAGCACTGGATGCGCATCGGCATGCTCGCCGAACTGCACCCCAACCTCGACCACAGCGCCATTTGCCGCTTGCTGATCCGCGCCGAACAGAACGGTGGGCTGGATCTGCAACAACTGACTCAGGAAGCCGTCAGCGCATGAGAAACCAGATCAAGATCAACACCCCGGCCGACATCGCCCAATCGCGCGCTGCCGGCAAACTCGCCGCTGAAGTGCTGGCGATGCTGGTGCCGCATGTGAAGGCTGGCGTCACCACTGATCAGCTCGATCAACTGTGTAATGACTACATCGTCAACGTGCAGAAAGCGGTGCCGGCCAACGTCGGCTATCACGGCTTTCCGAAAACTGTCTGCGCGTCGGTCAATGACGTGGTCTGCCACGGGATTCCGTCGGGCACGCCGCTGAAGGATGGCGATATCGTCAACCTCGACATCGCGGTGATCAAGGACGGCTGGTTCGGCGACACCAGCCGTATGTACGTGGTCGGCGAGGCGACGCCTGAGGCGCAGCACTTGATCAAGACCACTTACGAAGCAATGTGCGCGGGTATTCGTGTGGTGAAACCTGGCGCCACGTTGGGCGATATCGGCCATGCGATTCAGAGCCTGGCGGAGAAGGAAGGCTTCAGCGTAGTGCGCGAGTATTGCGGGCACGGGATTGGCAAGGTCTACCACGATGAGCCGCAGATTCTGCATTACGGCTTTCCCAATCAAGGGATGAAGCTCAAGGCCGGGATGATTTTTACCGTGGAGCCGATGCTTAATGCAGGTAAGCGTCATGTGAAGAACATGCCGGATGGCTGGACGGTGCTGACCAAGGATGGCTCGTTGTCGGCGCAGTGGGAGCATATGGTGGCGGTGACGGAGACCGGCTTCGAAATTCTCACCGCTTGGCCGGATGAAATCGAAGGCTATTCCCCAATCACCTAAACACCACAAAACCCCTGTAGGAGCTGTCGAGTGAAACGAGGCTGCGATCTGTTGATCTTGTTTTTAACGGCAAGATCAACAGATCGCAGCCTGCGGCAGCTCCTACAACTTATGTGGTGTGTGCAGGGACGCTTTGCAGCCAATCAAGCACCTCATCCCACAACGGCTGTGCGCTTTCGCGGAAGTAACCCATGTGCCCGTACGGTTTGCTGCCCAGTGGCGGCTGCAGATCCAGCAATGTCAGCGGCGCATTCACCATGGCTTTGACAAACGCATCGCGCGAACGCGGCGGCGCCCACGGATCATCGACCGACGTGGCGAAAACGCATGGCGTTGTGACCTCGGCGTAGAGCGCATGCAGATGGCTCATCTCGGGGTCGTCGAAGTAGTAGTGGGGGAATTTGCACCAGCGTTTCCAGTCGTTGTAAACGCCCAGCGGCAAATCATCGCCCATGCCCAGCATGCTCCAGGCCATGTAGCCTTTGCGGGCGACAATCACCGGCAGCACAAACGTCCACATCAGACGGATTTTCCAGGCCTCGGTTCGGGACATCCAGCCGCTCCACCCCGCGCCACTGCCCAGGGTGTAGCAAGCTGTCAGGGCGGGGTGATTGGGCAACAGACCAATCGCGTGACCACCAAACGAATGGCCGACCCAATACAACGGCAACGCTTCCTGGCTTAGCAGATCCACTGCCGCCGCCAGATCCTGATAAGCCCAATCCAGATAAGACATCTCAAAGCCTTTGAGGGAAGCCGGCTTCGATTCACCGATGCCCCGGTAATCGAGGGTCAGCACGTGAAAGCCCTGGCGCGCCGCGTGCTCGGCAAAACGCCGATAAAAGCGCTGCTGGACCCCGGTGGCACCGGCCATGATCAGGTTACCTTTGACGACGCCCGCTGCGCCGTAGCGCTTGGCGGACAACGGATAACCATCGCGGGCAATGAGGGCGATGTCCTGTCTCTGGATCGATTTGGCAAAGGCTGCGGCCATGGTGTTCATGAAATTGTTCCGAGTGAGTTGAGCAAAGCCTTCAGCGACCTTTGAACTGCGGTTCGCGCTTTTGCATCATCGCCATGACGCCTTCGCGGACATCCTCGGTTTTGATCAGGGCCAGCAGTTGTTCATCAAGCTTCGACAGCGCCGCATCGTCTCCCTGATCCTGCGCCAGAAACGCCGATTGCAGCGTCGCCTGAATCGCCAGAGGCGCAGCCTTGGCAATGCGTTCGGCGTATTCGATGGCGCGTGCCAGAGTCTGGCCGGGTGCGACCACTTCGGTCAGCAGGCGCATGTGCAGGGCGGCAGTGGCATCGAACTCTTCCCCCGTGAGCATGTAGCGCATGGCGGCGGTCCAGCCCGCTGCGCGGGTGAAGCGCACGGTGGAACCGCCGGCGGGTGAGATCCCGCGCAACACTTCCAGATGAGCGAAACGGGCATTGGTGGCGGCAATGCTGATGTCGGCGTTGAGTATCAATTCGATACCCGCCGTCCAGCAAATGCCTTCAATGGCAACCACCACCGGTTTACGCCTGCGCGGTTTGGAAACGCCCCATGGGTCGATGCCTTCTTCAGGATACTTGAAGGCGCCTGACACCAGTTTCGGCGTCAGCTCCATCAAGTCCAGGCCTGCGGTGAAGTGCTCGCCATGCGCGAACAGCACGGCGCAGCGCAGTTCGTCATTGCGCTCATACTCGCCGATGGCCAATGCCAGGTCCGTCAGCATTGCACTGTCAAATGCGTTGCGTTTGCCGGCGCGATCCAGACCGATCAAAAACAACTGACCGCTTTGTTCGCGGGTGACTCGGCCGGGGCCACTGTTGGCTTCGTTCATCTCTGCTTTCCCTGATTTTTTGTCGGCGGCCAGTTACTGACCATCTGTTCGGTAAATAGAAACTAAACGAACAGTTGGTAACCGTCAAATTGAGAAGGGCAGGCTTATGTCATAGAATCACCGCCAGTTATCCGGATCAGGAAATACCCGTGCGACCGTTGAAAATCCCCCGTGAAGAGCTGCTCCTGCGGTGCGCCAATACCTTCAAACGCCTCGGCTACCATGGCACCACCATGGACGTACTCGCGTCCGCTTGCGGCTTTACCAAGGCTTCGTTCTATCACCACTATCCGAACAAGGAGGCCTTGCTGCGTGACGTGCTCGACTGGACGCATCAGGTCATCAACCAGACCTTGTTTGCCGTGGCCTTCGACGAAAAACTCACGCCGCAAGAACGCCTGAGCAAAATGGGCCGAAAGGCTGCGCGGCTGTTTCAGGATGACTCGATTGGTTGCCTGATGGGCGTGGTGGCGGTCGATGCGGCGTACGGTAAAAGTGAATTGCTGGAGCCGATTCGCGGCTTTTTCGATGCATGGGCCAAGGCGTTTGCGCATTTGCTGGAAGGCCAGGTCGATGAGGGACAAGCCTTGCTGACCGCTCGACAATGGGTGGCGGATTACGAGGGGGCGATTCTGCTGGCGCGGGTCTATGGTGACGCGGCTTACATCGATGCGGTGACGCGTCGGGCGCTGGAACACTTGAGTGCCTGTCAGGCACCGACATAAGGCTTACGCGCTGCGTGTTGTGTCCTCGACAGTGTCAGCTACGACGCACACTGACTTTTTATCCGATCAGGGAGCAACACTATGAGTGCAATCACCCCGGCCGTAATGGCCGATCTCGCGCCCGACGGCGTGCTGCATGCCGCCATCAATTTTGGCAACCCGGTGCTGGCACAGCGCGGGGCGGACGGTGCGCCGCAGGGGGTTTCGGTGGCATTGGCCAAAGCATTGGCTGCCGAGTTGGGTGTCGAATTGGAGATGTGCACCTTTGATGCGGCGGGCAAGGTTTTCGCGGCGCTGGAGGAGGGCGTGTGGAACCTGGCATTCCTCGCCATCGAGCCGGTGCGTGAGGCGCAGATTGCGTTCAGCGAGCCGTACGTGATCATCGAGGGGACTTATCTGGTCGAGGTGCAGTCGGCGTATCGCCAGGTCGAGGATCTGGATCAGCCAGAATTGCGACTGGCCGTTGGCAAAGGCGCAGCTTACGACCTGTTCCTCAGTCGCACGCTGCAGCACGCACAATTGGAGCGTGCCGAAACCTCGGCGGGTGCCGTTGACCTGTTTATCGAGCAACACCTGGATGCCGCCGCCGGTGTCCGTCAGCCATTGCAGAAAGTCGCGGATGCCGACGCGCGTTACCGCGTGCTGGACGGCGCGTTCACGGCGATTCGCCAGGCCATGGCGGTGCCCCGTGGGCGAGAGGCAGGCGCGGCGTATGTGCGGGCGTTTGTCGAGCGCAAGAAGGCTGAGGGGTTTGTCGCTGCCGCACTCGCCGAGAGTGGGCAGGGCGATGTGACGGTGGCGCCTTGAGACCAAAAAAAGAGCCACCGCAGCCCGACGCTGGGGTGGCCCTGAGGGGGACTTTCTTGAAATGACGGCAGACCCTGTGGGAGCGAGCTTGCTCGCGAATGCGGTGTGTCATTCAACATTGCTGGTGACTGACACGGCCCCTTCGCGAGCAAGCTCGCTCCCACATTTGCAATGCATTCCTGTAGGAGCTGTCGAGTGAAACGAGGCTGCGATCTTTTGATCTTGTTTTTAACGGCAAGATCAAAAGATCGCAGCCTGCGGCAGCTCCTACAGGGGATTTCAGTGAGAGCCGGCGGCTTTGTTGAGGTCGCTTTCGGTCCATTCGGTGTAGACGCAAGCATCAGCGGTGGCCCAGCGTACCTGCACCGGATCCCCGGCCTTGAGCGGCATGCCGGCGGCGGACAACGCTTTGACCGTCATCGAAGTCCCGCCCGAAGTGACTACGCTGCACGTCTGGCTCTCACCCAGAAACAGCACTTCCACAACCTTCGCTGAAACCTCATTCCACCCCGAAGGCAACGGTTCGCTGATCGCCTGCGACACGCTCAACGCCTGCGCTTTTTCCGGCCGCACCATCAGCAACACATCCTGATCGGTGTGCAACCCAGCGGTCAGTCGAATCGACAATGACTGTCCTTCAAACGAAGCCGCCGCATTGCCCTGCGCCTTGAGCTTGAGGAAGTTCGAGTTGCCGAGGAACGAGGCGACAAACGCATTCGGCGGATTCTGATAAAGGTCATAACCGCTGCCCAATCCCACAATCTTGCCATGACTGAAAATCGCGATGCGCTGCGACAAACGCATGGCTTCTTCCTGATCGTGGGTCACGTAAACGATGGTGATGCCCAGACGACGATGCAGTTGGCGCAATTCATCCTGTAAATCCTCGCGCAGTTTTTTATCCAGCGCACCGAGCGGTTCGTCCATCAGCAAAATGCGTGGTTCGTAGACCAAGGCGCGGGCGATGGCGACACGTTGTTGTTGGCCGCCAGACAACTGCGAAGGGCGGCGATGGGCGAACTGCTCCAGTTGCACCAGTTTCAACATCGCATCGACACGCTTGTCGCGCTCAGCCGCCGCGAGTTTGCGGATCGCCAAAGGAAACGCGATGTTGTCGCGCACCGACAGATGCGGAAACAGCGAATAACGCTGGAACACCATGCCGATGTCACGCTTGTGCGGCGGTACATTCACCAGCGACTGACCGTTGACGAGGATCTCGCCACTGCTCGGTGTTTCAAACCCGGCGAGCATCGACAGCGTGGTGCTTTTGCCCGAGCCGCTGGAGCCGAGGAAGGTCAGGAACTCGCCGTCCTTGATATCCAGCGAGATGTTGTCGACGGCGGCAAAGTCACCGTAGTGCTTGTTCAGATTGCGCAGGCTGACCAGGGGTTTGTCATTCTGCTGGGAAGCGTCTTTGATCACGGCACTCATGTCGTACTCCTGGCGCTCAGGCGCTGATTTCGTTGCGCCGGCGCAATGCGGCGGCGATGACCATGACCAACACCGACAAGCCGATCAGCAACGTCGAAGCGACGGCGATCACTGGCGTCAGGTCCTGGCGCAGGGTGGTCCACATTTTCACGGGAAGGGTTTGCAGGGTGGGACTTGCCATCATCACGCTGAGCACCACTTCGTCCCACGAAACCAGAAAGGCGAAGAGGGCGCCGGCGACCATCCCCGGGCGAATCGCCGGGAAGGTCACCTTGAACACCGCTTGCAGGCGTGAAGCACCGCAGATCACCGCCGCGTCCTCAATCGACTGATCGAACAGCTTCAGCGAGTTGATGATCGAGATGATGGTGAACGGCAGCGCGACGATCACATGGCTGACGACAAACGCGAACATCGTCCCGGTGTAGCCGAGCTTGAGGAACAGCGCGTACACCGCCACGGCGATGATCACCAACGGCACGATCATCGGCAGGGTGAACAAGCCATAGAGCATTTCCCGGCCAGGAAAACGCCCGCGCACCAGCGCAAACGCCGTCGGCAAACCGAGGGCCACAGCGCAAATCGTCGTGAGGACAGCAACTTTGAGGCTCGCTGCTGCAGCGTTCATCCAGTCGGGGTTGGAGAAGAACTGGCCGTACCATTTCAGCGTCCAGCCCGGTGGCGGGAACACCAGCCACTGCGAGGAGCCGAACGACAGCAGCACGATAAACACGATCGGCAACAGCAGGAACAGACCGATCAGCCCGGTGGTGGCGTAGAGGCCGAAGCGCATGCGCCGGCTCATCGCATTGGGGGTCAGGAGCATGTCGGCTTACCTCGCGTTACTGGCGCCAACCGGGGATTCCGGTTGAAGCTTCAGGTAGAAGTAAAACAGCACCAAAGTGATCGCGATCAGCAACGCGGCGCCGGCACTGGCCAAGCCCCAGTTGAGGAACGATTGCACCTGCTGAATGATGAACTCCGGCAGCATCATGTTCTGCGCCCCGCCGAGCAGCGCCGGGGTCACGTAGTAACCGAGCGACATGACGAACACCATCAAACCACCGGAGGCCAGACCTGGCCGGCACAGCGGCAGAAACACCCGGAAGAAATTGGTCCACGGACTGGCGCCGCAGATCGAGCCGGCCTGCAGAATCATCGGGTCGATCGCCTGCATGGTCGCCTGCAATGGCAGCACAATGAACGGGATCATGATGTAGCTCATGCCGATCACTACGCCGGTGAGGTTGTGGACCATCTCCAGCGGCTGATCGATGATGCCCAGCGCCATCAAGGCCTTGTTGATCACGCCCGAAGCTTGCAGCAAAACCAGCCATGAATAGGTGCGGGCGAGCAGGCTGGTCCACATCGACAGCAGCACGATGTTGAGGATCCAGCGACCCCAGCCGCGCGGCACCAGAGTGATCGCCCAGGCCAGCGGAAAGCCCAGCAACAGGCTAAACAGCGTCACCAGCCCGGCCACCGAAAAGGTGTTGAGCAGCACTCGCGCATAAGCGGAGTTGGCGAACAGTTGTTCATAGTTGCCAAGGCCAGGCACAGGTTCGAGCACGCCGCGCAACAGCAGGCCAATCAACGGCGCCAGAAAGAACAGGCCGATGAACAGCAGCGCCGGGGCGAGGTTGCCGGCGCCGCGCCAGCGTTGTCTGAGGGACGGGGCTTGCTGCATCGCAACCGCCTGTGTTCCGTGGGCCAAGCCGGCAGCGCTGGCGGCGCTCCCGGTGGCAGTGGAGGGACGGGACGCGGTGGCCGCCATTTTCATTTGACCAGCCATTCGTTCCACCGTGTCGCGATGGCCTGGCCGTTTTTGGCCCAGTACGCGAAATCAAGAGTGATCTGATCCTTAGCGTAGGCAGTCGGCAGGTTGGGGGCCAGCGTCGAATCCAGACGCTCCACACTGTCGAGGTTGACCGGGGCGTAGGCGGTCAGGTTGGAGAAGTCGGCTTGGCCTTTGGCGCTGCTGGCGCTGGCGAGAAACTTCATCGCCGCGTCCTTGTTTTTCGAGCCTTTGGGGATGACCAGAATGTCGGCCATGACCAGGTTCTGTTTCCAGCTCACGCCGACCGGCGCGCCGTCTTCTTGCAGGGCGTGAATGCGACCGTTCCAGAACTGGCCCATGCTCGCTTCACCGGACGCCAGCAGTTGCTGCGACTGCGCGCCGCCGCCCCACCAGACGATGTCTTTCTTGATGGTGTCGAGTTTCTTGAAGGCGCGATCCAGATCCAGCGGGTAGAGCTTGTCGGCGGCTACGCCATCAGCCAGCAGCGCCAGTTCGAGCACGCCGGGGCTTGGCCATTTGTAGAGGGCGCGTTTGCCGGGGTAGGTTTTGGTGTCGAACAGGGCGCTCCAGTCCTGCGGTTTGTTGGCGCCGAGTTTGCCCTCGTTGTAGCCGAGGACGAAGGAGAAGAAGAACGAGCCGACGCCGTAATCGCTGACGAAACGCGGGTCGATCTTGTCGCGCTGAATGACTTTGAAATCGAGGGGTTCGAGCAGGCCTTCAGCCGCGGCGCGCAGGGCGAAATCGGCTTCGACATCGACCACGTCCCATTGCACGTTGCCGCTCTCGACCATGGCTTTGAGTTTGCCGTAGTCGGTCGGGCCGTCCTGCACGACGGTGATGCCGCTGGCCTTGCTGAACGGATCGGCCCAGGCCTGTTTCTGCGCATCCTGGGTGCTTCCGCCCCAGCTGACGAAGTTCACGCTTTCGGCAGCCATTGCAGCCTGGCCGGTGACGCTGAGCAGTCCCGCAAAAAAGATCGCGGTTGCAGCTTTGTTCAACACCATTTTCACGCCCTCATTGTTGTGTTTTTGAGCGGGCTTGCGTTGTTGCCCGCCTGTCGGGAGCAGTAGCCGGACGGTTCGTTTGAGTGTCCGGTCTATGGAATATCATATTATGGTATTCCAAACTTTGTGCAAGCACTTTGCCTTACCGGTTATCTGGCTGGGCGGTTATTTGATGCGTTCGGCTTGGATGTTTTTGTGAATGTTAGATCCAGCCCCTCACCCCAGCCCTCTCCCTTCGGGAGAGGGGGCCGATCGGAGGCTGTTTAAAACCTGAGTTCGGCTCGGAATCTCAGGTCGGCGTATTGCGTGCAAACAACTCGGTCAGCTCCCTCTCCCTCCGGGAGAGGGCTGGGGTGAGGGCAGCTTCACTCGGTGAACGGAATACTCTCGACCACTTCCAGGTCATACCCGGTCAGGCCGGCGTACTTGAGCGGCGGGCCGAGATGCCGCAGCTTGCCCACCCCCAGATTCTGCAAAATCTGCGCCCCAGTCCCCACCTCCGAATAAATCCGCGATTGCGAACGACTGAACTGCCTTGGCGGCTGGGTCAATTGCGGCACCCGCTCCAGCAACGCCTGCGACGATTCATGATTGGCCAACACCACCACAACTCCATGACCCTCCGCCGCGACCCGTTGCAACGCCGCCCACAACGTCCAGTTGGTCGGCCCGCTGTACTCGGCGCCGACCAGATCCCGCAGCGGATCGATCACATGCACCCGCACCAGCGTCGGTTCTTCACGGCGCAAATCCCCCATGACCATCGCCATGTGCACGCCGCCCTCGATGCGATCCTCAAAGGTGATCAAACGGAAGGTGCCATGTACCGTCGGCAGTTCGCGTTCGCCAATCCGTTCGATGGTGTGTTCGGTGCTCAGGCGATAGTGGATCAGGTCGGCGATGGTGCCGATCTTGATCCCGTGCCTGCGTGCGAACACTTCCAGATCCGGGCGACGGGCCATGGTGCCGTCGTCGTTCATCACCTCGACAATTACCGAGGCCGGGGTGAATCCGGCGAGGCGGGCGAGATCGCAACCCGCTTCGGTATGCCCGGCGCGGGTCAGCACGCCACCTTCCTTGGCGCGCAGCGGGAAGATATGGCCGGGCTGCACCAGGTCTTCAGCGCGAGCATTCGGCGCGACGGCGGCGGCAACGGTGCAGGCGCGATCTGCCGCCGAAATACCGGTGGTCACGCCGACCGCCGCTTCAATCGACACGGTAAACGCGGTGCTGAACACGCTGCCATTGGCCGGGACCATTTGCTCCAGGCCCAAACGCTGGCAATGTGCGTCGGTCAGCGTGAGGCAGATCAGCCCGCGCGCTTCGCGGGCCATGAAGCTAATCGCTTCTGGCGTGCAACGGTCGGCAGCCAGCAGCAGGTCGCCTTCGTTTTCGCGGTCTTCGTCATCGACCAGCAGGACCATTTTGCCGAGGCGATAATCTTCGATGATTTCTTCGATGCTGTTGAAGGCCATGCTGGACTCTCAGGGTTCGTTGGAAATATATTGGTATACCATAATACAAAATCAACAAAGAGGTCACTATGAAGGCGTACTGGATTGCTCATGTGGATATAGCCGATGCCGATCACTACAGCCAATACACCCAGCGCGCGCCGGCAGCCTTCGCTGAGTTCGGCGCGAAGTTTCTGGCCAGAGGCGGGCGCAGCGAGGCGATGGAAGGGCGCAAGACGCCGCAGCGCAGCGTGGTGATCGAGTTCGAAAGCTATGAGAAGGCCGTGGCGTGCTACCACTCGGCGGCGTACCAGGAGGCGAAAAGTTATCGCGAAGAATGGGCGAGGGCGGAAATCATCATCGTTGAAGGCATCACCCCAATTTAAGACTCACCGTGAACCCCTGTAGGAGCTGCCGAAGGCTGCGATCTTTTGATCTTGCTTCTAAAAACAAGATCAAAAGATCGCAGCCTTCGGCAGCTCCTACAGGGATTTTGGGGTGTCAGAGGGATGAGATCAGCGGATAAAGTGAATCTTGCCGCTATCGTCATTGCCCATGTAAATCCCGTACACCCCAGCCTGGCGCTCTTCGATATAGCGCTCGAGAATCTGCCGGATCGCCGGGTAATAGATCTGCTCCCAGGGGATGTCTTCAGGCGCGTAGAATTTGTAATCCATGGTTTCGGGCCCGTACTGCCCGGTGATCTCCAGCGCGATCGCACGGAAGATGATGTACACCTCGCTGATCTTCGGCACGCTGAAAATCGAATACGGCGAGACGATTTCCGCGCGCACACCGCTTTCTTCCCAGACTTCGCGGATAGCCGCTTGCTCGGTGGTCTCGCCGCTTTCCATGAACCCAGCCGGCAGCGTCCAGGTGCCCGGGCGCGGTGGGATCGCCCGTTGGCACAGCAGGTATTTGCCGTCCTGCTCGATGATGCAGCCAGCAATGATCTTCGGATTGACGTAATGGATGTAGCCGCAGCCGCGGCACATCAGGCGCTCGTGCGTATCACCTGGCGGTACCTGCTGACCGAGGTCAGGGCCACCGCATTTCGGGCAATAGCTCGGGCTGAACATATCAGTGACCTATACGGGGTTCTTTCAGCGCGATCGGCAGGGTCATGGCCGGGGTTGCGCCGGTCTCTTCCTGCTTGCGCTTGAGATAGTCGAGCGCTACCGCAGCGGCAGCGCGAACGTGATCAACACAGGCCTGATGCGCCACCAGCGGATCACCGCTCTTGATCGCCTCGACCATTTTTTCCATTTCCTGGTTACTCGCGCCGCGACGGTTTGCCTGCGAGACCGAGGTCGCGCGCAGGTAGCTGATGCGTGCCTGCAACTGACGCAACTGAGTCGCCGCCACATGGTTGCCCGAGCCTTCGAGCAGTACGTCGTAGAAGCCTTGCACCGAGTCGATCACCTGCTGCAACTCGCCATCCTTCAACGCCTTGCGGTTGTCATCGAGGGCCTTTTCCAGGGCTTTGATGTCCTTGGCCTTGGCGCGCAGGGTGAACAGCTGGACGATCAAACCTTCGAGCACGCAGCGCAGCTCGTAGATATCGACGGCATCGGCGAGGGTGATGATCGCTACGCGCGGGCCTTTGGCATCGGCGAACTCGACCAGGCCTTCGGATTCCAGGTGACGTAAAGCTTCGCGCACGGAGGTGCGGCTGACGCCAAGGCGATCGCAAAGATCGCGCTCGACCAGACGATCACCGGGCATGAGCTGGAAATTCATGATCGCGCTACGCAGTTTATCCAGCACGATTTCGCGCAGGGTAACGGGGTTGCGATTGACCTTGAAGCTGTCGTCGAGGGGCTGGCGTTTCATGGGGTCCGCTCTTTCGGTTGGCTGTCCATGCCAGACGGGCATCTAAACAGCCGAGGGGTTAACTGGGGCTTCGGCGTCGGCTTCGGCAAAGGCTTCACGGGCCAGCCGGAAACTGTCCACGGCTGCCGGAACGCCGCAATAGATGCCGACCTGAAGCAGAATTTCGCGTATTTGCTCACGACTCAGGCCGTTACGCAAGGCGCCACGCACATGCAGCTTGAGTTCGTGCGGACGGTTGAGCGCCGAGATCATCGCCAGGTTGATCATGCTGCGTTCCTTGAGGGACAAGCCTTCGCGACCCCAGACATGGCCCCAGCAGTATTCGGTGACCATTTCCTGCAGGGGGCGGGTGAAGTCGTCGGCGTTCTCGATCGAGCGCTGGACGTAGGCTTCGCCGAGTACCTGAGTGCGGATTTTCAGGCCTTTTTCGTACTTTTCGTTACTCATATTCTTTGCCTCAACCTTTATTCCTGTGGGAGCTGGCTTGCCAGCGATGACGGCGTCACAGTCGAAACCGATATTGACTGACCTGACGCCATCGCTGGCAAGCCAGCTCCCACAGGGTTTTGTGTTGTTCTGTCAGGCCAGTGTCGGCAGGGGGCCGAGCTTGCCTTTGTGGTAAATCATCGGTGTCACCGGTTGCGCGGGCAGAATCAGGTTCTTCACCGCGCCAACGATAATCGCGTGATCACCGCCGTCGTATTCCCGCCACAACTCGCACTCGATGATCGCCGTGGCTTTGGCCAGGATCGGGTTACCGAGTTCGCTCAAGTGCCACTCGATGTCCTTGGCCTTGTCCTTGCCTTTACCGGCAAACGCATAGGCCTCGGCGGTCTGGTCAGCGGACAGCAAATGGATCGCAAATTTCTTGCTGTCGCGCAGCACCGGGTAGGTGTCGGAGGCGTAGTTGGGGCAGAACAGCACCAGCGCCGGGTCAATCGACAGCGCGCTGAAGGCGCTGGCGGTGATGCCGACGATCCCGCCATCAGGATCCAGGGTGGTGACCACCGTGACGCCGGACGGGAACGAGCTCATGACGTCTTTGTAAATGCCGGGTTCGATCATTTCGCAGGACTCCTAGCGCATCACAAACGGATCAGGCATCGGTGCCTGGGAGAGGTTGATCCACACCGTTTTCAGTTCGGTGTAGGCCAGCACCGAATCGATGCCGCTTTCGCGTCCATAGCCACTGTTCTTGAAGCCGCCGATCGGCGCCATCGCTGACACCGCGCGGTAAGTGTTGACCCAGATGATCCCCGAGCGCACATCACGAGCGAGGCGATGCGCCCGGCCCAGATCGCGCGTCCAGATGCCCGCCGCAAGGCCGAACTGCGAGTCGTTGGCGATTGCCAGCGCCTCGGCTTCATCTTTAAAGCGGATGACCGAAGCCACCGGGCCGAAGACTTCTTCCTGCATGATCTTCATCGAATTGCGGTCGCATTCGAACAGTGTCGGCTCGTAGAACCAGCCTTCGCCGAGATCCGCCGGACGCTTGCCACCGGTACGCAAGCGCGCGCCTTCAGCGATGGCATCGGCGACCAGACCTTCGACCACCGCCAGTTGCTGCGCGGTCGCCATCGGGCCCATCTCACTGTCGTCTTCTTGCGGGTTGCCGATGCGGATGCGCCGGGCGCGCTCGACCAGCCGATTGACGAACTCTTCGTAGATCTCGTCCTGCACCAACAGGCGCGAACCGGACACGCAGCTCTGCCCGGACGCGGCGTAGATCCCGGCAATCGCACCGTTGATCGCGCTGTCCAGATCAGCGTCGGCGAAGATGATGTTCGGCGACTTGCCGCCCAGTTCCAGCGACAGCTTGGCGAAGTTCTCGGCGCTGCTGCGCACCACATGCCGCGCCGTGGCTGCGCCGCCGGTGAAGGCAATTTTGCGGATCAGCGGATGGCGGGTGAGGGCGGCACCGGTGCTCGGCCCGTAACCGGTGACGACGTTGACCACGCCCGGCGGAATCCCGGCTTCGAGGGCCAGACGCGCCAGTTCCAGAATGGTCGCCGAAGCGTGCTCGGACGGCTTGATCACAATCGTGTTGCCGGCGGCGAGGGCCGGGGCAAGTTTGATCGCGGTCAGATACAGCGGGCTGTTCCAGGGGATGATCGCCGCGACCACACCCATGGCTTCGTGCACGGTGTAGGCGAACAGGTCGGGCTTATCCAGCGGCAGTGTGCCGCCTTCAAGCTTGTCGGCAAGGCCTGCGGTGTAATGGAAAAACTCCGGCAGATAACTGACCTGCCCACGGGTTTCGCGGATCAGCTTGCCGTTGTCGCGGCTTTCCAGCTGCGCCAGTTGTTCCTTGTTTTCCGCGATCAGGTCACCGAGACGACGCAGCAATTTGCCGCGTGCGGTGGCGGTCAGCCCGCGCCAGGCCGGGCTGTCGAAAGCCGTCTGTGCCGATTGCACGGCGCGTTCGACGTCCGCTTCATCGGCGTCAGGCAGTTCGGCCCAGGCTTGCGCCGTGGCCGGGTTGAGGCTTTCGAAAGTCTTGCCGGAGAGGGCGTCGACCCATTCTCCGCCGATGCACATCTGGAAGCGTGCGAGTGTCATGCAACGATCCCCTTTATATGGTTTTGTCGGGAGTGTGCGAATTCGAGAAATTCCAGCAACGTCTGGTTGACCAGACGCGGCGACTCTACGGGCATCATATGCCGTTGCTCGGGCAGCACGGCAACCTTCGCACCGGGGATGCGCCGGGCCAGTTGCTCGGCCATTTCCGGGGTCGATCCCGGATCGAGTTCGCCCGTGGCGATCAGCGTCGGCGCCTGAATGCTGCCCAGGTCGTCGGCGCGGTACATGTCTTGGGTGGCGAACAATTCGTAGGTGGTCAGGTAACCCTGCGGATCATTATTGGCGAGGGTCTGGCGCAATGCGGCGATCTGCGCCGGATTGGCCGCCTGATATTCGCGGCTGAACCAGCGAGACAACGCGGCTTCGGCATTGGCGTCCGGGCCATGTTCGGCCGCTTGCGCGGTGCGAGCAATGACGCCGGCACGCTGTTCTTCGCTGCGATTGAACACGCTGTTCAACACCACCAGGCTTTGCAGGCGCTCCGGGTAATGCAGGGCAAAGGCCCGCGCGACCAGACCGCCCATGGAGAAACCGATCACCGCTGCCTGCGGCAGATTCAGGTGATCGAGCAACTCCAGCAACTGATCGGCGTAGCCGAGCAGGGCGGTGCCGCTGGCCGGTCGCGGGCTGGCGCCATGGCCGAGCATGTCGTAGGCGATCACCCGGTATTGGCTGGACAGGCCGACAATCTGGCCGCCCCACATTTCTTTGTTCAGGCCCACGCCGTGGATCAAAACCACGGGCTGGCCTTGGCCGGTCGCCAGGTAACTGGTGCCAGCCGGGGTGAGTTCAGCGGTGAGCCGAATCATGGAGCGCTCCTGCAATGCCTTTTTATTGTGATTACTGGGCTTTTTCGGCGGCCAGTTCTTCCAGATCGATGTAGCGGTTACCGATGCGCGGGTGCAGGCGACCACCGTCGGCGCAACCCAGCACGACGACGATTTCGTCGGCGCGCGGCGCGTCTTCGATCTGCATTTCCAGGGTGATGTAGTGCGAACGCTGACCTTCGTCGTCCTTGTGCATCATCGGGATCTGAATCGAGGTGCCCGGGCCGCCGCGCTTGTTGGTGAAGCTCAGGTAGCTCTTGGCGTTGACGGCTTCGCGGTAGTGGTTGCCGAAGCGCAGGGTGTGGATCACCGCAGAGGCGTGTTCGATCTCGCCATCGGCACCCACCACAGCAGCTTTGCCGTAGGCCTCGATTTTGTCCGCACCGCCGATGATGCCGACCAGACGCTCAACCATCAGCGCACCGAGGTCGGAGCAGTTGGCGCGGATCTGCGGCTTGAGGTCTTCAACGAAACCGTTGCCCACCCAAGGGTTTTTCATCACCACGGCCAGGCCAACCATGGTCACTGGCTTGTCAGTGGCCTTGCCGCCTTCGATGAAGGTTTCTTCGACATAGCTGACGATCTTGCGAATTTCGAAACTCATGAGCTGCTCCGTTGAGGAATTGAGAGTGTCTGTGCGTCTGATGGTATACCATAATACCGATCGTGCAAGTCCCTCTCGCAAGATTCCCCTCATCCATCCGACGAATCCTCCGTCATAACAACGCGAAATCCCTGTAGGAGCTGCGGCACGCTGCGATCTTTTGATTTTCGTTTTAAAGATCAAGAGATCGCAGCGTGCCGCAGCTCCTACAGGGTTATGCGTTGATGCCGCGCGGTTAACAAAAGATAACGTGGCGCCGATTGTCAGACGTTTCTAAAGCCCGATAGGATGAGCCAGCTTCCGAAGTGGCTCTGGATTGCGGGTTTCAGGACTATGCTCCTGAGCAGCCATCAGCGGAGCACACTTGCGGCGCCCTTGAAGGCCAAATGGCCTAACAATAATAAATAGGGGAAGGTCTATGAGTCGTTGCCGCCCGCCGGCGTTACGCAACACCGCGTTGCTGGCCACAGCACTCTCTCTGCTGGGCTTTGCCACGTTATCGGCCCCGGTGAATGCCGCCGAGGCTCCAGCCGACGTGGTCTACGCCACCGAATCCGCCAAAGCCACTAAAAGCCTGATTCTTGATGTCGTCCACGCCGGTGCGCGTTTGGTCGCGGTCGGGGATCGCGGGCACATTCTCTATTCTGACGACCAGGGCAAAACCTGGACCCAAGCCAAGGTGCCGACTCGGCAACTGCTGACCGCGGTGTACTTTGTCGACGACAAGCACGGCTGGGCGGTCGGCCACGACGCGCAAATCCTCGCCAGCGCAGACGGCGGTCTGACCTGGACCAAGCAATTTGAAGACCTCAAGCGTGAGTCGCCGCTGCTCGACGTCTGGTTCAAGGACGTCAACAGCGGCCTCGCCGTGGGCGCTTACGGCGCGCTGCTGGAAACCACCGACGGCGGCAAGCACTGGGAAGACGTCAGCGACCGCCTCGATAACGAAGACCAGTTTCACCTCAACGCCATCGCAGCGGTGAAGGACGCCGGGCTGTTTATCGTCGGCGAGTCGGGCAGCATGTTCCGCTCCGCCGATGACGGTCAGACCTGGGAAAAACTCGAAGGCCCGTACGAAGGCTCGCTGTTCGGCGTGATCGGCACGGCACAACCGCAGACCCTGCTGGCTTACGGCCTGCGCGGCAACCTTTACCGCTCCACCGATTTCGGCAGCACCTGGGAACAGGTCGAGCTGAAAGCTGCGCGCGGGGCACTGGAGTTCGGTTTGTCCGGCGCGACGCTGCTCGAAGACGGCTCGATCGTCATCGTCGGCAACGGCGGCTCGGTGATCAGTAGCAGCGACAACGGCGAAACCTTCAGCGTGTTCAACCGTCCGGACCGTATCTCGCTGTCATCGGTCACCGCTGCCGGCGACGGCAACCTGATTCTGAGCGGGCAGGGTGGCGTTCACACCACGCTGCCAAACGGTGCCGAGATCAATAACAAGAAGGCGGGGCTATGACTTCCTTGATCACTCCTCAGCAGGACAAGGCGACGTTTCTTGAGCGCCTGATCTTCAACAACCGCCCGGCCGTGATCCTGATCTGTCTGGTGGTGAGCGTTTTCCTGTTCTGGCAGGCGACGCTGATCCGGCCGTCGACCAGTTTCGAAAAAATGATCCCGCTCCAGCATCCGTTCATCGAGAAGATGATGGAGCACCGCAACGATCTGGCGAACCTGGGCAACACCGTGCGCATTTCGGTGGAGGCCAGGGACGGTGACATCTTCTCCAAGGAATACATGGAGACCCTGCGCCAGATCAACGACGAGGTGTTCTACATCTCCGGCGTCGACCGCTCCGGCCTGAAGTCGCTGTGGAGCCCGAGCGTACGCTGGACCGAAGTGACCGAAGAGGGTTTTGCCGGCGGTGAAGTGATCCCGCAGAGCTATAACGGCTCACAGGACAGCCTCGATCTGCTGCGCAACAACGTGCTCAAGTCCGGTCAGGTCGGGCGTCTGGTGGCCAACGACTTCAAGTCGAGTATCGTCGACATCCCGCTGCTGGAGTCCTACCCGGACCCGGAAGACCAGGGCAAGTTGCTGGCGCTGGACTACCGCAAGTTCTCCCATGAACTCGAAGACAAGATCCGCAACAAGTTCGAAGCGCAGAACCCCAACGTCAAGATCCACATCGTCGGTTTCGCCAAGAAGGTCGGCGACCTGATCGACGGTCTGGTGATGGTGGTGCTGTTCTTCGGCATCGCCTTCGTCATCACCCTGATCCTGCTGCTGTGGTTCACCAACTGCGTACGCAGCACCATTGCGGTGTTGAGCACGACGCTGGTGGCGGTGGTCTGGCAGCTTGGTCTGATGCACTTCTTCGGTTTCGGGCTCGATCCGTATTCGATGCTGGTGCCGTTCCTGATCTTCGCCATCGGTATTTCCCACGGCGTGCAGAAGATCAACGGTATTGCCCTGCAATCGAGCGAGGCCGACAACGCGCTGACCGCAGCGCGACGCACCTTCCGGCAATTGTTCCTGCCGGGGATGATCGCGATTCTCGCGGACGCGGTGGGCTTCATCACGCTGTTGATCATCGACATCGGCGTGATCCGCGAACTGGCCATCGGCGCGTCGATCGGCGTCGCGGTGATCGTGTTCACCAACCTGATCCTGCTGCCGGTGGCGATTTCCTATGTCGGCATCAGCAAGCGCGCGATTGCCAGGAGCAAGAAAGACGCGAACCGCGAACACCCGTTCTGGCGCCTGCTGTCGAATTTCGCCAACCCGAAAGTCGCACGTATCTCGGTGGTGCTGGCGCTGATCGCCTTTGGTGGCGGCCTCTGGTACAGCCAGAACCTGAAAATCGGCGACCTCGATCAGGGCGCACCGGAACTGCGTCCGGACTCGCGCTACAACAAAGACAACAACTTCATCATCAACAACTACTCGACCAGTTCCGACGTGCTGGTGGTGATGGTCAAGACCAAGGCTGAAGGCTGCTCGCGCTACGAAGCCATGGCGCCGATCGATGAGCTGATGTGGAAGATGCAGAACACCGAGGGCGTGCAATCGGCGATCTCGCTGGTGACCGTGTCCAAGCAGATGATCAAGGGCATGAACGAGGGCAACCTGAAGTGGGAAACCCTGTCGCGCAACCCGGACGTGCTGAACAACTCGATTGCCCGCGCCGACGGTCTGTACAACAACAGTTGCTCGCTGGCGCCGGTGCTGGTGTTCCTCAACGATCACAAGGCTGAAACCCTGGATCGGGCCGTTCACGCGGTGCAGGAATTCGCCAAGGAGAATAACAAGGACGGTCTGGAATTCATCCTCGCCGCCGGTAACGCCGGGATCGAAGCGGCCACCAACGAAGTCATCAAACAGGCTGAGCTGACCATCCTGGTTCTGGTGTACATCTGCGTGGCGGTGATGTGCATGATCACCTTCCGTTCGTGGGCGGCGACTCTGTGCATTGTCCTGCCGCTGGTGCTGACCTCGGTACTCGGCAACGCGCTGATGGCGTTCATGGGTATCGGTGTGAAAGTCGCGACGCTGCCAGTGGTGGCGCTGGGTGTGGGGATTGGTGTCGACTACGGCATCTACATCTACAGCCGTCTGGAGAGTTTCCTGCGTGCCGGGCTGCCGTTACAGGAAGCCTATTACCAGACGCTGAAATCCACCGGTAAAGCCGTACTGTTCACCGGCCTGTGCCTGGCGATCGGTGTGTGCACCTGGATCTTCTCGGCGATCAAGTTCCAGGCCGACATGGGCCTGATGCTGACCTTCATGCTGCTGTGGAACATGTTCGGTGCGCTGTGGCTGCTGCCGGCACTGGCGAAGTTCCTGATCAAGCCGGAGAAACTGGCGGGGCAGAAGGGTAATTCGTTGTTTGCCCACTGATCTGCAAGCCTGAAACGACAAAGCCGCAACCTTAGGTTTGCGGCTTTTTTTGTGGCTCAAGATCAAGAGCCCCTCACCCTAGCCCTCTCCCGGAGGGAGAGGGGACTGATTGGGGGGGATTGGAGATTTACGCCGACTTGAGCTTCCAGCTGTGAATCCATAATCGACTCGGATTTTCAGGTCGATGTATGACGAAGCACGCCTCGGTCGGTCCCCTCTACCTCTGGGAGTGTATGTACCGGAGACATGGTGGACACATGTTCGGAGACATGGTGGACGGTTTTAGATCTTCTTACCTGCCGTAACGATCTGCAAGTTCAAGTCG
>NZ_JBITSX010000008.1:0-164481 GCF_044541255.1 Pseudomonas sp. NPDC085632
GGCCCTGGCCAGCACCATCGGCGCCGGCAACCCGCTGACCAGCGGCGACACCCCGCTGCTGACCTGCGACGTCTGGGAACACGCTTACTACATCGACTACCGCAACGTTCGTCCGAAGTATGTCGAAGCGTTCTGGAACCTGGTCAACTGGAAGTTCGTTGCTGAGCAGTTCGAAGGCAAAACCTTCACCGCTTAAGCTGCGCGCCAGTCAAAAAACCCGGCTTTTGCCGGGTTTTTTTATGGGCGTTCGATGATCGTTCCCACGCTCCTGCGTGGGAACGATCAAGCGGTCTGCCGCTGCTTGCCGCCATGCCACAGCGGGCTAACATCAAAAAGAGGAAAAAATGCGGCGAACCGCTCAAGTTGAGGGCCGAAACTACCGACACAGTACAAATAGGGCTAATACTCCAGACAGCAGCATTTCGGCCAAGGCCACGGGCAAATTATCCCCGGTCTGATTGTCCCTTTGACTGCAAACACGGGATTGCCAATACTCATGGCAACTTGACGCTACCCGCACGGAACAAGGAATAAACCTTTGAAGCTGGAACTCAAGAACAGCTTGTCGGTGAAGTTGCTCCGGGTCGTGCTCCTGTCGGCATTGATCGTCGGCGTAGTCTTGAGCTGCGCGCAGATCGTTTTCGATGCCTACAAAACCCGTCAGGCCGTTGCCGGCGATGCCCAACGCATCCTCGACATGTTCCGCGACCCGTCGACCCAGGCCGTTTACAGCCTGGACCGGGAGATGGGCATGCAGGTGATCGAAGGCCTGTTCCAGGACGATGCCGTACGTCAGGCATCCATTGGCCATCCCAACGAAGCCATGCTCGCGCAGAAATCCCGCGACCTGCAGCAGTCCAACAGCCGCTGGCTGACCGACCTGATCCTCGGCCAGGAACGCACCTTCACCACCCAACTGGTGGGGCGTGGGCCGTACAGCGAGTATTACGGTGACCTGAGCATCACCCTCGACACCGCCACCTATGGCGAAGGGTTTATTGTCAGTTCGGTGATCATTTTCATTTCCGGCGTGCTGCGCGCACTGGCCATGGGTCTGGTGCTGTATCTGGTTTATCACTGGCTGCTGACCAAGCCGCTGTCGCGGATCATCGAACACCTCACCGAGATCAACCCGGATCGTCCCAGCGAGCACAAGATCCCACAGCTCAAGGGCCACGAGAAAAACGAACTGGGGATCTGGATCAACACTGCCAATCAGTTGCTCGAGTCGATCGAACGCAACACCCATCTGCGCCACGAAGCGGAAAACAGTCTGTTGCGCATGGCCCAATACGACTTCCTCACTGGCCTGCCGAATCGCCAGCAATTGCAGCAACAACTGGACAAGATTCTCGTCGACGCCGGCAAGCTGCAACGCCGGGTGGCGGTGTTGTGCGTGGGGCTGGATGACTTCAAAGGCATCAACGAACAATTCAGCTACCAGACCGGCGACCAATTGCTGCTGGCCCTGGCCGATCGTCTGCGTGCTCACAGCGGCCGCCTCGGCGCCCTCGCCCGCTTGGGTGGCGACCAGTTTGCACTGGTACAGGCCGACATCGAACAACCTTACGAAGCAGCGGAACTGGCGCAAAGCATCCTTGATGATCTGGAAGCAGCGTTCGCCCTCGACCATCAGGAAATCCGCCTGCGCGCGACCATCGGCATCACCCTGTTCCCGGAGGACGGTGACAGCACCGAGAAGCTGTTGCAGAAAGCCGAGCAGACCATGACCCTGGCCAAGACCCGTTCACGCAACCGCTATCAGTTCTACATCGCCAGCGTCGACAGCGAGATGCGTCGTCGTCGCGAACTGGAAAAAGACCTGCGTGATGCGCTGTTGCGCGATCAGTTCTACCTCGTCTATCAGCCGCAGATCAGCTATCGCGATCACCGCGTGGTCGGCGTCGAAGCACTGATTCGCTGGCAGCATCCGGAACACGGTCTGGTGCCGCCGGACCTGTTCATTCCGCTGGCCGAGCAGAACGGCACGATCATCGCCATTGGCGAATGGGTACTGGATCAGGCCTGCAAGCAATTACGCGAATGGCACGATATGGGTTTCGCCGACCTGCGCATGGCGGTCAACCTGTCAACGGTGCAGCTGCACCACGCCGAATTGCCGCGCGTGGTCAACAACCTGTTGCAGATGTACCGCCTGCCGCCGCGCAGCCTGGAACTGGAAGTCACCGAAACCGGCCTGATGGAAGACATCAGCACCGCCGCGCAACATTTGCTCAGCCTGCGCCGCTCCGGCGCGTTGATCGCCATCGACGACTTCGGCACCGGCTATTCATCGCTGAGCTATCTGAAAAGTCTGCCGCTGGACAAGATCAAGATCGACAAGAGCTTCGTTCAGGATCTGCTCGATGACGACGACGACGCGACCATCGTTCGCGCGATCATTCAACTGGGCAAGAGCCTCGGCATGCAGGTGATTGCCGAGGGCGTGGAAACCGCCGAGCAGGAAAGCTACATCATCTCCGAAGGCTGCCACGAAGGTCAGGGTTACCACTACAGCAAGCCGCTGCCGGCCCGGGAACTGGGCGCCTATCTCAAACAGGCGCAACGCACTAACGCGGCCATTCTCTAGAAGATCAAAAGATCGCAGCCTGCGGCAGCTCCTACATGAATCGCATTCCCCTGTAGGAGCTGTCGAGTGCAACGAGGCTGCGATCTTTTGATCTGTGCCATCACGCCGACGTAAATAAGAAATATTTCCAGCCACAACCCTTTACACATAATGCGAAAGATTTGCATTATGTCGCAGTTTTGCGCACCCCCAGCGCGAGTCCACTCAACTATCGAAGCAGGATGTTCGCCATGATTCGTATGCCTCTGGCTACCGCCAGTCTGCTGGCCATCGCTATTTCCCTCGCCGGTTGCGGCGAAGGCAAAGACAAGGCTGCCGCACCGGCCGCACCGACTCCAGCCGCCAGCACCACCGCACCTGCGGCTGCGCCTGCCGCTGCCGGTAAAGTCGATGAAGCCGCCGCCAAGGCTGTGGTTGCGCACTACGCCGACATGGTCTTCGCCGTTTACAGCGATGCCGAATCCACCGCGAAAACCCTGCAAACTGCGGTCGACGCTTTCCTCGCCAAGCCGAACGCCGACACCCTGAAAGCCGCCAAGGCTGCCTGGGTCGCCGCGCGCGTTCCGTACCTGCAGAGCGAAGTGTTCCGCTTCGGCAACACCATCATTGACGACTGGGAAGGTCAGGTTAACGCCTGGCCTCTGGACGAAGGTCTGATCGACTACGTCGACAAATCCTACGAGCACGCATTGGGTAACCCGGGTGCCACCGCCAACATCATCGCCAACACCGAAGTTCAGGTCGGCGAAGACAAGGTCGACGTCAAAGACATCACCCCGGAAAAACTCGCCAGCCTCAACGAGCTGGGCGGTTCCGAAGCCAACGTCGCTACCGGCTACCACGCGATTGAATTCCTGCTCTGGGGCCAGGACCTCAACGGCACCGGCCCTGGCGCTGGCAACCGTCCTGCCTCCGACTACCTGGAAGGCGCCGGCGCCACTGGCGGTCACAACGATCGTCGTCGTGCCTACCTGAAATCCGTGACCCAACTGCTGGTCAGCGACCTCGAAGAAATGGTCGGCAACTGGAAGCCGAACGTGGCTGACAACTACCGCGCCACCCTGGAAGCCGAGCCGGGCGAAACCGGTCTGCGCAAAATGCTCTTCGGCATGGGCAGCCTGTCGCTGGGCGAACTGGCGGGCGAGCGCATGAAGGTGTCCCTGGAAGCCAACTCCCCTGAAGACGAGCAGGATTGCTTCAGCGACAACACGCACAACTCGCACTTCTACGATGCCAAAGGCATTCGTAACGTTTACCTGGGCGAGTACACCCGTGTTGACGGCACCAAGATGACCGGCGCCAGCCTGTCGTCGCTGGTGGCCAAGGCTGATCCGGCTGCCGACACCGCGCTGAAAGCCGATCTGGCTGCCACTGAAGCCAAGATCCAGGTCATGGTCGATCACGCCAACAAGGGTGAGCACTACGACCAGTTGATCGCGGCCGGCAACACCGCTGGTAACCAGATCGTTCGCGACGCCATCGCTTCCCTGGTCAAGCAGACCGGTTCGATCGAAGCCGCTGCCGGCAAACTGGGCATCAGCGACCTGAACCCGGACAACGCTGATCACGAATTCTGATCAACCGCGTCTGCGTCAAAAGAGGCGACCTTCGGGTCGCCTTTTTCATACCTGCACTACACAACCCACTGTAGGAGCTGCCGAAGGCTGCGATCTTTTGACTTTGCTTCTAAAAAGACAGATCAAAAGATCGCAGCCTTCGGCAGCTCCTACAGGGGTTTTGCATTGCTCTTCAGATTTGCGTTGTATCAAGCAAACGATAATTCCTCTTATTCAAACCCCCTCGCCCTGTTAGACTTTGCGCCTTTATTTTTGCCCGCCCGCAGGATGTCTGATGCCCTCGCTGCCTCTTCGCTTGTCTGCACTGTTGCTGGCCCTGGGCCTGAGTGCCTGCGATGACGCCCCGCGTTTCACCAAGGCCGAGCCCGGTGAAGCCCGTTCGGGCGGTGCAGCGACCGTGCGCAAGACCGATCAGAATGCGTTCTCCCTGCCTTCGGCGAATCTGCCGCCGTCGCGGCGGGTGGATTTCAGTGTCGGCAACAGTTTCTTTCGCAGCCCGTGGGTGATCGCGCCGTCGACCACCACCGCGCGCGATGGCCTCGGCCCGTTGTTCAATACCAACGCCTGCCAGAACTGCCACATCAAGGACGGTCGCGGTCACCCGCCAACCCCGGATGCGGCCAACGCGGTGTCGATGCTGGTCAGGCTGTCGATTCCCGATGCGCCGGAATATACCCGGCTCATTGAGCAAGTCGGCGTGGTGCCGGAGCCGGTCTACGGCGGCCAGTTCCAGGACATGGCGGTGCCCGGTGTCGCGCCGGAAGGCAAAGTGCGCGTCGACTACACGCCAGTGCCCGTGCGATTCAGGGACGGCACCGAAGTCGAGTTGCGCAAACCCGTCTTGCAGATCACGCAACTGGGCTACGGCCCGATGCACCCGGACACACGTTTTTCCGCACGGGTCGCGCCGCCGATGATTGGCCTTGGCCTGCTCGAAGCGATCCCCGAAGATGCCATCCTCGCTAACGCCGCCGCACAGACCAAAGCGAACAACGGCGTCAATGGCCGCCCCAATCAGGTCTGGGATGACGCGTTGCAGAAGACCGTCATGGGCAGATTTGGCTGGAAAGCCGGGCAACCGAACCTCAATCAACAGAATGTCCACGCGTTTTCGGGTGATATGGGCCTCACCACCAGCCTGAGACCTTTCGATGATTGCACCGACGCGCAAACCGCCTGCAAACAGGCACCGAACGGTAATGGCCCGGACGGCGAGCCGGAAGTCAGCGATAACATCCTGCGTCTGGTGCTGTTTTACAGCCGCAACCTCGCCGTGCCTGCACGCCGTGGTGTCAACGATGCCGAAGTGCTGGCCGGCAAGAACCTGTTTTTCCAGGCCGGCTGCGATTCGTGCCACACCCCGAAATACACCACCGCCGCCAACGCCGCCGAACCTGAACTGGCCAATCAGGTGATTCGCCCGTACAGCGATCTGCTGCTGCATGACATGGGCGACGGTCTGGCCGACAACCGCACGGAATTTCAAGCCTCCGGCCGCGACTGGCGCACGCCGCCGTTGTGGGGGATTGGCCTGACGCAAGCGGTCAGTGGCCACACCCAGTTTTTGCATGACGGTCGCGCGCGCAATCTGCTCGAGGCCGTGCTCTGGCATGGCGGCGAAGCGAAAGCGGCGCAGCAACAGGTTTTGTCTTTCAATGCCGAGCAGCGTGCCGCGCTGCTGGCGTTTTTGAACTCACTTTAAACACTGATAAAGAATCGGGAGCCCGACATGTTCCGTCCCAAGCTACTGTTCACCAGCCTTGCCGCGCTCGCCCTCGGCGCCTGCTCGCCGCAGGATCCGCAAGCGGTCACCTCGGCGGCCATCGCCAAATCGGTGATCCTGCCGACCTACACCCGTTGGGTCGAAGCCGACAAGCAACTGGCGGTCAGCGCCCTCGCCTACTGTCAGGGCAAGGAGACTCTGGAGACCGCCCGCGCCGACTTCCTCCACGCACAGAACGCCTGGGCCGAGCTGCAGCCGCTGCTGATCGGCCCGCTGGCCGAAGGCAACCGTTCGTGGCAGGTGCAGTTCTGGCCGGACAAGAAGAACCTCGTCGGCCGTCAGGTCGAGCAGTTGGTCGTCGCGCAGCCGCAGATCGATGCCGCCGCACTGGCCAAATCCAGCGTCGTGGTGCAAGGCCTGTCGGCCTACGAATACATCCTCTTTGACGCCAAGCCTGACGTGGCCAACGCCGAGCAGAAAGCCAAGTATTGCCCGCTGCTGATCGCCATCGGCGAGCGTCAGAAGCAACTGGCTGAAGAGATTCTGCAGAACTGGAACAACACCGACGGCATGCTCGCGCAGATGACCAAGTTCCCCAACCAGCGCTATGCCGACTCCCACGAAGCGATCGCCGATCTGTTGCGTGTGCAAGTCACCGCGCTGGACACCCTGAAGAAAAAACTCGGCACGCCGATGGGCCGTCAGAGCAAAGGCGTGCCACAGCCGTTCCAGGCCGATGCCTGGCGCAGCCAGTCCTCGCTGACCGCACTGGAAGCCAGCCTCGCCGCGGCGAAAACCGTGTGGGAAGGCGTCGACAACAAAGGCCTGCGCGGTTTGTTGCCGGCTGAGCAAAAGCCTTTGGCCGACAAGATCGATGCCGCCTACGCCGCTTCGCTGAAACTGTTCGACAGTACCCAGCGTTCGCTCGGCGAGATGCTTGAAGACGACGCCGGTCGCCAGCAACTGAACGACATCTACGACAGCCTCAACGTCGTCCATCGCCTGCACGAAGGCGAACTGGCCAAGGCGCTGGGCATCCAACTGGGCTTCAACGCCAACGACGGTGACTGATGAGGGCAACTGCCATGCTGCGACGTCAGGTTCTGACTTTAGGTAGTGCACTGCTGGGAGCAGTGACGCTGGGCGGCTGGACGCTGTTCAAACGCAAGGATCAGAGCCCGCTGCTGCTGTCGGCGCGCGACGACACCGACGGCAAGCATTACGCCGTCGGCTATCGGCTGAATGGCACGCGCGTATTCGCCACCGAAGTCGGCCAGCGTTGCCACGACATCATCAATCACCCGACGCAGCCGATTGCGCTGTTCGTCGCCCGTCGTCCAGGTACCGAGAGTTACCTGATCGACCTGCGCGACGGTCAGTTGCTGCAGACGGTGACCTCGCAGCCGAACCGGCACTTCTACGGGCACGCCGTGGTGCACAAGGACGGCGAATACCTGTACGCCACCGAGAACGACACCCGCGATCCTGGCCGAGGTCTGCTCGGCGTGTACAGGTTCGAAGGTGAGCGGCTGGTGCACAGCGGTGAGATTTCCACCCACGGTCTCGGCCCGCATCAGGTGTCGTGGATGCCCGACGGCGAAACGCTGGTGGTGGCCAACGGCGGGATTCGTACCGAGGCGGAAAGCCGCGTCGACATGAACCTCAACGCCATGGAGCCGAGCCTGGTGCTGATGCAGCGCGACGGTACGCTGCTGAGCAAGGAAACCCTCGCCCAGCAGATGAACAGCGTGCGCCATCTGGGTATCGCCAGCGACGGCACCATCGTCGCCGGTCAGCAGTTCATGGGCGCCTCGCACGAGCGCTCGGAGTTGCTGGCGATCAAGCGTCCGGGGCAGCCGTTCGTGGCGTTCCCGGTGCCGGAGCATCAGTTGCAGTCGATGGGGCATTACACCGCCAGTGTGGCGGTGCACAGCGATCTGCGTCTGGTTGCCCTGACGGCGCCGCGTGGCAACCGCTTCTTTATCTGGGATCTGGACAGCGGCGAAGTGCGCCTCGATGCGCCCTTGCCCGATTGCGCCGGTGTCGGTGCGGTGCAGGACGGTTTCGTTGTGACGTCCGGCCAAGGCCGTTGCCGCTACTACGATTGCCGTCAGGATGAGCTGCTGGCCAAGCCGCTGGAATTGCCGGCAGGGCTCTGGGACAACCATCTACACCTGATGGCCTGAACCCACCGCAAAAGATCGCAGCCTGCGGCAGCTCCTACATTGGAATGCAATCCCCTGTAGGAGCTGCCGCAGGCTGCGATCTTTTGCTGTGCAGGCAGTTGGATTCCCTGCCTGTCTCGGAGTAATGTTCGCGCCTGTCTCACCTGATTTATCCAAGGAACTGGAAATATGCTGCGTCGCCGCATGCTGATCATGTTGGGTGTTGTTTTGCTGATCGTCCTGGTGCTGGGCGGTTACAAAGCCTTTTCGATCTACACGATGATCCAGGGCTTTTCCAAGCCGAAACCGCCGATCAGCGTCGCCGTGGCCAACGCCACCGAGCAACCGTGGCAGATGCGCTTGCCCACCGTCGGCTCTCTCAAGGCGCTGCAAGGGGTCGAGCTGAGCCTGGAAGTGGCCGGCACCGTCACCGAACTCAAGTTTGAATCCGGACAGAAGGTCAAGGCCGGGCAACCGTTGCTGCAACTCGACAGCGCCGTCGAAACCGCCCTGCTGGAAACCGCCAAAGCCGACCTCGGTCTGGCGCAACTGGATTTCGGCCGTGGCGCGCAACTGGTCGACAGCCGCGCGATCTCCAAAGGTGAATACGACCGTCTCTCCGCCGTGCTGCAAAAGAACAAGGCTACGGTCAATCAGCTCAACGCCTCGCTGGCGAAAAAACGCATTCTCGCGCCGTTCAGCGGCACCATCGGCATCCGTCAGGTCGACATCGGCGACTACCTCGCCAGCGGCACCAAAATCGCTACGTTGCAGGATTTGAGCAGCCTCTACGCCGACTTCTACCTGCCCGAACAATCGGTGCCGAAACTGGCGATCGGTCAACCGGTGCAAATCACGGTTGGCGCCTATCCCAAGCAAAACTTCGCCGGCAAGATCAGCGCGATCAACCCGATCGTCGAAAGCACTACGCGCAATATTCTGGTTCGCGCCACCCTGGCCAACCCGGACGGCAAATTGCTGCCGGGCATGTTCGCCAGCCTTGAAGTGCTGCTACCCGATCCGCAGAAACACATCGTCGTGCCGGAGAGCGCAATCACCTACACCCTCTACGGCAACTCGATCTACGTGGTCGGGCAGAAGAAAGCCGAGGACGGCAACGTCGAAAAAGACGACAAGGGCCAACCGGTACTGATCGCCGAGCGCCGCTTCATCGAAACCGGTGAACGCCGCGATGGCCTGGTGATGATCAACAAGGGCGTGCAGAGCGGCGAACAAGTGGTGACGGCTGGCCAGATCAAACTGGACAACGGCGCACACATCGCCATCAGCGACGACAAGACCCTCGGCGAGCAGAACAGTCCGCCCCGCGCCGACTGATCAAGGAATCCCCATGGCTTTTACTGATCCGTTCATCCGCCGCCCGGTGCTCGCCACTGTGGTCAGCCTGTTGATTGTGTTGCTGGGCTTTCAGGCCTGGAGCAAGTTGCCGCTGCGCCAATACCCGCAAATGGAAAACGCCCTGATCACGGTAACCACCGCTTACCCTGGGGCCAACGCCGAAACCATTCAGGGCTACATCACCCAGCCGATGCAGCAGAGTCTGGCCAGCGCCGAGGGCATCGACTACATGACCTCGGTCAGCCGGCAGAACTTCTCGGTGATTTCGATCTACGCGCGCATCGGCTCCAACACCGACCGCTTGTTCACCGAGTTGCTGGCCAAGGCCAACGAGGTCAAAAACAAGCTGCCGCAGGACGCCGAAGACCCGGTGCTGAGCAAGGAATCCGCCGACGCTTCGGCACTGATGTACATCAGTTTCTTCAGCAAGGATCTGAGCAACCCGCAGATCACCGACTACCTGTCACGGGTGATCCAGCCGAAACTGGCAACGTTGCCGGGCATGGCCGAAGCGGAGATTCTCGGCAATCAGGTGTTCGCCATGCGCCTGTGGCTCGACCCGGTGAAACTCGCCGGTTTCGGCCTCAGCGCCAGCGATGTGACCAACGCCGTGCGCCAGTACAACTTCCTCTCCGCCGCCGGCGAAGTGAAAGGCGAGTACGTGGTCACCAGCATCAACGCCAACACCGAGCTGAAATCCGCCGAGGCGTTTGCGGCCATTCCGCTCAAGGTCAGTGGCGACAGCCGGGTGCTGCTCAGCGATGTCGCGCGGGTGGAAATGGGCGCGGAAAACTACGATTCGATCAGTTCCTTCGGTGGCACGCCGTCGGTGTACATCGGCATCAAGGCCACGCCAGGCGCCAACCCGCTGGACGTGATCAAGGAAGTGCGCAAGCTGATGCCGGAGCTGGAAGCACAACTGCCACCGAACCTGAAAAGCGAGATCGCCTACGACGCCACGCTGTTTATTCAGGCCTCGATCGATGAAGTGGTGAAAACCCTGTTCGAAGCGGTGCTGATCGTCATCGTCGTGGTGTTCCTGTTCCTCGGCGCGTTGCGTTCGGTAGTGATCCCGGTGGTGACCATTCCACTGTCGATGATCGGCGTGATGTTCTTCATGCAGATGATGGGCTACTCGATGAACCTGCTGACGCTGCTGGCGATGGTGCTGGCCATCGGTCTGGTGGTCGACGACGCGATTGTCGTGGTGGAGAACATCCACCGGCACATCGAGGAAGGCAAGACGCCGTTTGATGCGGCACTGGAAGGCGCGCGGGAAATCGCCATGCCGGTGGTGTCGATGACCATCACCCTGGCGGCGGTGTACGCGCCGATCGGTTTTCTCACCGGGCTGACCGGGGCGTTGTTCAAGGAATTTGCGCTGACCCTCGCCGGTGCGGTGGTGATTTCAGGGATCGTCGCCCTGACCCTGTCGCCGATGATGTGCGCGTTTTTGCTGCGTCACGAAGAAAACCCCAGCGGCCTGGCGCACCGCCTCGACCGTATCTTCGACGGCCTCAAGCGCCGCTATCAGAGCATGCTGCACGGCACGCTGAACACGCGGCCGGTGGTGCTGGTGTTCGCGGTGATCGTGTTGTGCCTGATCCCGGTGTTCCTCAAGTTCACCAAGTCGGAACTGGCCCCGGACGAGGATCAGGGCATCATTTTCATGATGGCCACTGCGCCGCAGCCAACCAACCTTGATTACCTGAGCACCTACACCGACGAATTCATCAAGATCTTCAAGGAATTCCCGGAGTACTACTCGTCGTTCCAGATCAACGGCTACAACGGCGTGCAGGCGGGCATCGGCGGTTTCCTGCTCAAGCCGTGGAACGAGCGCAGCCGCACGCAGATGCAAATCCTCCCGGAAGTGCAGGGCAAGCTCGAAGGCATTCCGGGCCTGCAGATTTTCGGTTTCAACCTGCCCTCCCTGCCCGGCACCGGCGAAGGTCTGCCGTTCGAGTTCGTGGTCAACACCGCCAACGACTACGAGTTGCTGCTGCAAGTCGCCGACCGGATCAAGAAGCGCGCAATGGAGTCGGGCAAGTTCGCCTTCGTCGACCTCGATCTGGCGTTCGACAAACCTGAAGTGGTTGTCGATATCGACCGCGCCAAAGCGGCGCAGATGGGCGTGTCGATGCAGGATCTCGGTGGCACCCTCGCCACCCTGCTGGGCGAGGCGGAAATCAACCGGTTCACCATCGAAGGCCGCAGCTACAAGGTGATTGCTCAGGTTGAACGGCCGTACCGCGACAACCCTGACTGGCTGAACAATTACTACGTGAAGAACACCCAGGGTGAGTTGCTGCCACTGTCGACGCTGATCAAGGTCAGCGACCGCGCACGACCGCGTCAGCTCAACCAGTTCCAGCAGCTCAACGCGGCGAAGATTTCCGGTTTTCCGTTGGTCAGCATGGGCGAAGCCATCGACACGGTATTGCAGATTGCCCGCGAAGAAGCGCCGGCCGGGTTTGCCTTTGACTACGGCGGCGCCTCACGCCAGTTCGTCCAGGAAGGCAGCGCGTTGTGGGTGACGTTTGCGTTGGCGCTGGCGATTATCTTTCTGGTGCTGGCGGCGCAGTTCGAGAGCTTCCGCGATCCGCTGGTGATTCTGGTGACGGTGCCGTTGTCGATCTGCGGGGCGTTGATTCCGTTGTTCCTCGGCTGGTCGAGCATGAACATCTACACCCAGGTCGGGTTGGTGACGCTGATCGGGCTGATCAGCAAGCACGGCATCCTGATCGTCGAATTCGCCAACCAGTTGCGCAAGGACAAAGGCCTGACGGCGCGTGAAGCCGTTGAGGAAGCGGCAGCGATTCGCTTGCGGCCTGTATTGATGACCACGGCGGCGATGGTGTTTGGCATGGTGCCGCTGATTCTGGCCACGGGTGCGGGTGCGGTGAGCCGTTTTGATATCGGCATGGTGATTGCCACGGGGATGTCGATTGGCACGTTGTTTACGCTGTTCGTCCTGCCATGCGTTTACACCCTGCTGGCGAAACCTGATAAGCCTTGAAAGCAAAAGATCGCAGCCTTCGGCAGCTCCTGCACCGATCCATGCAGGAGCTGCCGAAGGCTGCGATCTTTTGATCTTGCGGGCATAAAAAAAGGCCTCGCAACTGCGAGGCCTTTTATGCTGGCTTCAATCGATTCAACTCTGCGGCCTCATCCCTTGAGAAAGTCCGAACATGAACAACAACAGATCATGATCGGGTTTGGTCGCCACGGAGGCTTTTGCCACCCGTGGGACTGCGCAGTGGGCGTCGTCTACGGACGCGCCAACCACCTGCATGCGGGGCTGCTCCCAGGCAGCTACCGCCAATGACGCAACTGCCAAGGCTCCAACCAAAAACAAACCTCGTGCAATTTCTAGTTTCATCGCTATAAACCTTTGATAGCGCTGCCAAACGCCGTCTCATAAAAGTAGACGAGTTTTTTCCAGTCCGCGTCGCGGAACGACGAATGGCGGCGCAATTGCTTCATGTCATGGGAGGCAGCGCGATAGGCGGTCAGACGCTGGCGGCATTTCTCCAGATCGATCAAGGCAACCTCGACCTTGGCCGACTCGCCTTCGCCCGTCACGCGCACAAACACGTGTTTGATGTAGATGCAGCTGTGCTGCCAACGGCCCTTGTGCATGCGCGCCAGGTTTTCGGCGAGGTCCTTGAGCACACGCTCATAAACCCCGTCGCCACACTGATCGCGACCGCCGGCAGCCGCCAGCCAGTGTTCCAGTTCCTGGAAACCGTCCAGGGACTTGGTGACCAGCAGTGCACGCCACATATGTTGAGGGTCTGGCTGGGCACCGCAGAAAACGATCTCCGGCACGCGCACGCCGAGTTTGCTCACGCCGGTCAGCGCGTCGAGTTCACGCAGAACAGTAGGACGGCCAAAAGGGTGCAACCAACTGCGATAGATATGACCGGTCTGGCGCTTGGCATACAGCAGTTGTCCATCGCGCCCCACGACCCTTTGCACGCCACTTTCCCCGCCGCGTCGAACATTGGGTTCTTCCACCCACTCGCCGCGCTGGTTCCAGTAAAAGTCAAAGCGATCTTGCGGAGCGACATCCGTTTCTGCTGCAAATTGCACTGCCATCCTGTTACCTCTTGCGTAATACGTAAACCCGCCACATGGCGTAGAGCGGAATAAAATCCAGTTGTTCCTGAATCCGAAAACCTGCGTCCTCGAATTCCTTTTCCACCGTAGCGGCCGGTAACACAAAGCGATTCTGATACTCGCGTTTGTCACGGTTGCGCTCGGCTCGCTGGCGTTTCCAGGCTTTGAAATTGCCATCAACCCACAGCGAAACGATCACACTGTCGCGGGTGACGCGCTCGAACTCGCGCAAAATCGCCCGGCGATGCTCGGCTTCACCGATGTGGTGGAGCAGACGCATGCAGAAAATGCTGTCGACGGCATTGTCAGGCAAGGCAATGTCGAAGGCAGATGTGTGCAAGGGTTGTACCCGTTTCACCACATCGGCCGGTTGCGACTGCATGGCCGTCTTGATCATCGACTCGGAATTGTCCGCGCCGATAATCACCCGGTTGGCCTTTTCGCCCAACAAGGGCCAGAAACGCCCGGCACCACAAGGCAGATCCAGCACCAGTCCCGGTTCACCCACCGACGCCAGCGCCTTGCGGGCCATCTGTTCGTCACGCCAGTGGGAGAGACGACGTCCGAGGCTTTCTTTGTGCTTGCGCAGGTATTTCTGCGCATGTTGATCGTCGTACTTCTCGGAAAAATCGAGTTTGATCGGACCGGCCATCACCTGGACTCCTGAATTGCTGATGTCACCACCTTAAGGAGCGGCGTGTCAGCGTCAGGTCATCCGTTTGTGAAAAAAATGTCCGGTAAACAGACAAATTATTACAGCGTTATACAGGATTTAGACAGGAAGGAGGGAGTAGCATCGAGCCACCCCCGTGCGTCAGATTTTGCCCAGATCCACTTCGAAGCGGCAGCCATTGGGCTCCATCGTGCTCAAGCTGACAGTCCAGCCCTGGTTCTCGCAGATCCGCTGAACCAGCGACAATCCCAACCCGAGGCCTTCGCCACGCTTTTCGCTGCCACGCACGAAAGGCTCGAACATGGCTTCGCGTTTTTCCTCCGGAATGCCGACACCGGAGTCTTCCACCACAAAGCCGCTGGCAGTGAGTGTCAGGCGAATGAAACCGCTTTCGGTGTAATGCAGCGCGTTGCGCAACAGGTTGCCCATCACGGCATTCAACAGGGTGGCGTTGTAGCGAATGTCGGATGGATTGCCCGGTTCGAAGATCAGTTTCAGGCCCTTGCTCTCGATCGGCCCGCGCCACAGACACAACAGGCCTTCGGCGACTTGCGAGAGATTTTGCTGAAGCGCCATGCCGGCATCTTCATGCTGGGCGCGCGCCAACATCAGGAAGGTTTGCACCAATTCGCGCATTTCTTCACTGGCGCGGGCAATTCGCTCGACCTGTGAACGACCACGCTGGTCAATCCCCGGGTTTTCCAGCAGCAATTCACAGGAACTGGCCAACACCATAAGCGGCGTGCGCAATTCATGGCTGACGTCGCTGGTGAACAAACGTTCGCGTGTCAGCGCCTGACGCAAACGCCCCAATGTGGCATCGAACGCCACCGCCAGCTCGCCGACTTCGTCTGCCGCGTAATCCGGCGCCAACGGCGGCGCCAACCCGAGTAACTGGTCACGGTGACGCACCTGCCGGGCCAATCGCACCACCGGCGCCATCACCTTGCGCGCCAGTACCCAGCCGAGAAATACCGCCAAGGCCAAACTGAGCACGAAACCTACCAGGACCACGGCAAACAGCACGCGCTCGCGCTCTTCAAAATCGCTTTGATCCTGCAGCAACACGTAACGCCGACCGTCGACGATCTCGACCATCGCGTGATACGACAGTTGCTCGCGGAACACTTCATGGAAACCCGAATCGAGGTGACGCAGGTCCTTGGGCAGCTCGAAATCGCCCGGTCCGCCGCTGAAATAGAACAATTGATCCGGCTCCGGACGGTGGCTCCAGTCCGAAACGTTGTCCATCAGCAGCAAACGCTGCAAATCACCGCCCAGCCCTGCCGAAATCAGCTTTTCTTCGACAAGGTGCACAGTCGCGACGATGCCCATGGCAAAGGCACCGGCGACCAGGGCACTCATCAAGGCAAAGGCGATGATGATCCGCTGGGAAAGGCTTTGCTTAAACTCCATTAGACATCGGCCAACCGGTAACCCACGCCGTGCACGGTGTGCAGCAATGGTTTGGTGAACGGTTTGTCGATCACCTGACGCAGTTGGTGAACATGACTGCGCAGGCTGTCGCTGTCCGGGCAATCATCGCCCCACAGCGCTTCTTCGAGAATTTCCCGACGCAGGACATGTGGGCTCTTCTGCATCAACACCGCCAGCAGCTTGAGGCCGACCGGGTTGAGTTTCAGCAGTTTGCCGTCGCGGGTCACTTCCAGCGTGTCGAGGTCGTAGCTCAGATCGGCGACCTGCAGCGCCCGACGGCCCCCCCCCTGAGCGCGGCGCATCACCGCTTCGACCCGCGCAGCCAACTCGGACAAGGCAAATGGCTTGATCAGGTAATCGTCGGCCCCGGACTTGAAGCCCTGCAAGCGGTCGTCGAGCTGGTCGCGGGCAGTGAGCATGATCACCGGCGTGTCCCGACGAGCGTCTTCGCGCAGGCGTTTGCACAGGGTATAGCCGTCGATGCCGGGCAACATGATGTCGAGCACGATCAGGTCGTAATGCTCGGTGGCCGCCAGATGCAGGCCTGACAGACCGTCCTGGGCGCAATCGACGGTATAGCCCTTGAGACCCAGGTAATCGGCCAGATTGGCCAGGATATCGCGGTTGTCTTCGACCAATAGAATTCGCATGGGCACTCCTCCGTACACAGTAACGGCCGTCATGGCCCGCGCAGCTTACGGCCAAGTGTGGCTCACGGCTAGGCGTGCGTTGGGTTGTTGCGCGAGAAAAACGTTCATTGTTCCAGCCAACGTTTTTTTCACTTTCGATTAACAAATCAACGACGCATAGACGCGCAGACTCCGCGCGGTTGCGCTCCTCAGATCCTACTTACCGACCAAGGAATTGCCCATGGCGTCGACTTCTGCCCGCCCCGTTTCCAGACCGCTGAACTTCTGGCTTTGCCTGGGAATACCCACCGTCGCGGCAATCATTCTGGTGTTGCTCGAACTGACCGATCTGGACATGGATCTGGCCAGACTGTTCTATGACCCCGTTGCCGGCGATTTTATCGGGCGGCACAGCTATTTCCTCGAAGACATCCTGCACGACCGGGCCAAACAGGTGGTCATCGCTTTCTCGGTGTTTGCCATCCTCGGTTTCATCGGGGCGTTTTTCGTCGACAGACTTAAACCGTTCAAACGTGAGCTGGGCTGCCTGGTGCTGTCGCTGGGCCTGGCGACCTCGTTCGTCACCCCGGTGAAAGCCGTGACTGCCGTGCAGTGCCCGTGGAGCCTGGAGCAATTCGGCGGGCATGAAACCTACAGCAAACTGATGGAACATCGTCCACAGACCAACAAGCCCGGCCGTTGCTGGCCCGGTGGCCATGCGGCGACGGGGTTCACCTTGTTTGCGTTGTTCTTTGTCCTGCGGGATCGTCGTCCGCGTCTGGCGCGTCAGGCCTTTATCTTCGCCTTTGCCTTGGGTTCGGTGTTTTCGATCAGCCGGATGATGCAGGGTGCACACTTCTTCTCGCATAACGTGTGGACGGCGATTTTCTGCTGGCTGATTTGTCTGGGGTCGTATTACTGGGTGCTGTATCGCCCGGCGGTGAAAGCCGAGGCCGTGGTCAGGGCACAACCGGTCAGCGCCTGAAATATAGATCTCATTGTGGGAGCGAGCCTGCTCGCGAATGCGGTGTGTCATTCAACATTAATGTTGGCTGATCCGGCGCCTTCGCGAGCAGGCTCGCTCCCACAGGGGATTGGTGTACCGCTGAAATACGGGCGATAAAAAACCCCGCTGACTTTCGCCAGCGGGGTTTTTGCGTTACGGGGGTAAGGCTGGCTTACATCATGCCGCCCATGCCACCCATGCCGCCCATGTCTGGCATACCGCCGCCAGCGCCGCCGTCTTTCTTCGGCGCGTCAGCTACAGCTGCTTCGGTGGTCAGGATCAGACCGCCGATCGACGATGCCGCTTGCAGAGCGGAACGGGTGACCTTGGTTGGGTCCAGGATGCCCATTTCGATCATGTCGCCGTATTCGCCAGTTGCAGCGTTGTAACCGAAGTTACCTTTGCCGTTCTTGACTTCGTTGACCACAACACTTGGCTCGTCGCCGCTGTTGGCAGCGATCTGACGCAGCGGAGCTTCAACAGCGCGGCGCAGAACAGCGATACCGACGTCCTGATCAGCGTTGTCGCCTTTCAGGTCGTTCAGGGTTTGCAGAGCACGGATCAGCGCAACGCCACCGCCAGGTACCACGCCTTCTTCAACGGCTGCACGAGTTGCGTGCAGGGCGTCTTCAACGCGGGCCTTCTTCTCTTTCATTTCTACTTCGGAACCAGCGCCAACCTTGATCACTGCAACGCCGCCGGACAGCTTGGCCAGACGCTCTTGCAGTTTTTCACGGTCATAGTCCGAGGAAGTTTCAGCAGCCTGAGCACGGATCTGAGTGATACGCGCCTGGATGTCAGCTTCAACGCCAGCACCGTCAACGATGATGGTGTTTTCCTTGGAGATGGTCACACGCTTGGCGCTACCGAGGTTTTCCAGGGTAGCGGCTTCCAGGCTCAGACCGATCTCTTCGGAGATTACGGTACCGCCGGTCAGAACAGCGATGTCCTGCAGCATGGCCTTGCGACGGTCGCCGAAGCCAGGCGCCTTGACGGCTGCGACTTTGACGATGCCACGCATGTTGTTCACAACCAGCGTCGCCAGGGCTTCGCCTTCAACGTCTTCGGAAACGATCAGCAGTGGACGGCCGGCTTTGGCAACGGCTTCCAGTACTGGCAGCATTTCGCGGATGTTCGAGATCTTTTTGTCGACCAGCAGGATCAGCGGGCTGTCCAGCTCGGCAACCATGGTCTCTGGCTTGTTGACGAAGTACGGGGACAGGTAGCCACGGTCGAACTGCATGCCTTCAACAACCGACAGTTCGTTTTCCAGGCCAGTGCCTTCTTCAACGGTGATCACGCCTTCTTTACCGACTTTTTCCATGGCTTCGGCAATGATGTCGCCGATGGAGCTGTCGGAGTTGGCGGAGATGGTGCCTACCTGAGCGATTGCCTTGGTGTCAGCGCATGGCTTGGACAGGTTCTTCAGCTCTTTGACGATAGCGATGGTCGCTTTGTCGATACCGCGCTTCAGGTCCATCGGGTTCATGCCGGCAGCGACGGCTTTCAGGCCTTCGTTGACGATCGACTGAGCCAGAACGGTAGCGGTAGTCGTACCGTCACCAGCGTCATCGTTGGCACGGGAGGCAACGTCTTTGACCAGCTGCGCGCCCATGTTTTCGAAACGGTCTTCGAGTTCGATTTCTTTGGCGACGGAAACGCCGTCCTTGGTGATGGTCGGAGCGCCGAAGCTCTTCTCGATGATCACGTTACGGCCTTTCGGGCCCAGGGTCGCTTTTACTGCGTCAGCCAGGACGTTGACGCCCTTGAGCATTTTTTTACGGGCGGAATCGCCAAACAGAACTTCTTTAGCAGCCATGATCGATATTCCTTAAATACTTTGTAGTAGCGGGAAAATGAACGGGGGTATCAGCCTTCGATAACAGCGAGGATTTCGTTCTCGCTCATTACCAACAGGTCTTCGCCGTCGACTTTCACAGTGTTGCTGCCGGAGTAAGGACCGAACACAACCTTGTCGCCTTCCTTCACGGACAGTGCGCGCACTTCGCCGTTTTCCAGAGCTTTGCCCGGGCCTACAGCGAGAATCACACCGTGGTTGGCTTTTTCAGCAGCCGAACCTGGCAGGACGATACCGCCAGCGGTTTTCTTTTCTTCTTCGCTGCGACGGATAACGACGCGGTCATGCAGAGGACGAAGCTTCATTGTCGATCTCTCCTAATTGTGGTTTTCATCGGCCGGTGTATTCCCGGCGGGTTTAACAAATCCGGCCTTCGCCGGTTGCGCCTCGTCGAGCGAGACGCGGAAGACTGACTGGCGCAAATGCCAGAAACCTTTCGGTGACCGATACATAAGGGCGCATAAGCTTATTACAAGGGCGAAGCTAAAATTTTTTCACCGATATGTTGCACAAAAGCAGCCCATAAACGAACACGGCACCCGAAGGTGCCGTGTCAATGCAGATGTTACTTGGAGTCGCGATGTTCGAACTCGCCTTCGATCACATCACCCTCGCGCCCCAGAGGCTGACGCGGTGCAGGACCACCACGGGGTTGCAGGTCGTCGGCGAACGCACGCTGGCGCATGGCCTGTTCTTCGGCGCGCTGACGCATTTTGTTCGCCAGCAGTCGACGGCTGATTGGCAGCAGCATGACCAGACCGACCACATCACTGATGAAGCCCGGCAGGATCAACAGGCCACCGGCCAGCGCCAGCATCAGGCCTTCAAGCATGGTTTGCGCGGGCAGTTCGCCGCGGTTCAGGCTTTCACGGGCACGCAATGCCGTGGCCAGTCCGGCGACGCGCAGCACGAACACACCGAACATCGAGCCGACAATGATCAGCAGCAGGGCCGGGAAAAACCCGATAGCCCCTGCCACTTTGACGAATACGAACAGCTCCAGCACTGGAAACAGCAGAAAGAGCAACAGAAAAGGGCGCATCAAAGTTTCCTCAACGCAAGAAATGCCTTGCAGTAAGCCTTAGATGACGTCGCCCTTTCGTGAATTCAAGCATCGGCCACTGCATTTTTTCCCCAGACCTCGGCATGAGCCAATGAAACCAGCGCTTCGCGCACTTGTGTCGGCGTATTACAAGGTGCAGGGAACGGCAGCCAATACAGCGCCTGACCGATGCGCAGGTGCATGCCTTCGGTGTCGATCCCGGCCAGTTGCGCCGGCGCGGATTTCGGCAGGCCGGCGAGGTCAACGTAATGCGCGATGGCTTTGGCGTGGTCACTGTTCATGTGCTCGACCATGCTGATCTCGGCCTTGCCGGCGAACGGATTGGCCAGGGTCAGTTGATCGACCCAGTGAATCGCGCCGAAACCGCCGATGTAGCGATGACGCACCGGGGTCAGCACCCAGAAATCGAAATCGTGGGCCTTGTGGTAGTTCTGCGAATCCGGGAAATAGCGGTAGTAACGCTCGGCGGCGGCTTCGATGGCTGCTGCGTCTTCGAGCTTTTGCGCTTCGGCCAGATAGGTCAGGCGACCCACCGCTTGCACATCATCGGCTTCGCGCTCACCCACCAGCAGCGAGCATTTCGGGTCTTTTTGCAGGTTGTGGGTGTGCTGGGCGATGCGGCTGATCAGGATCAGCGGCCGACCCTGCTCGTCCAGGCAGTACGGCACCACGGAGCCAAAGGGAAAACCGGGCATCGATTTGGAGTGGGTCGACAACACTCCACGGTATTCCTTGAGAAGCAATTCTCGGGCATTCTTCGCCACTTCAACGCTCAATTTATGACTCCTTAAATAGAATCCGTCGAAAAAACGGACGGGCGCCTGGGATCAAGTCCCCGTCACGCCAGCGGGCAATTCTCATGTGCAACCCTGCCACGGCCGGGGCAGATCGAGAATCGCTGAAAACAAAAACTACTCAGACCTGCTATCGGGGCATGCGAATGCAACTCAACGACAAAGTAATCATTATCACGGGCGGTTGCCAGGGTTTGGGCCGTTCGATGGCCGAGTATTTCGCCGGCAAAGGCGCGAAGCTCGCCCTGGTCGACCTCAATCAGGAAAAACTCGACGACGCGGTCGCGGCTTGCAAGGCCAAAGGCGTCGAGGCTCGCAGCTATCTGTGCAACGTGGCCAATGAAGAGCAGGTCGAGCACATGGTCGCTCAGGTCGCCGCCGATTTCGGTGCGATCCACGGCCTGATCAACAACGCCGGGATCCTCCGTGATGGCCTGCTGCTCAAGGTCAAGGACGGCGAAATGACCAAGATGAGCCTGGCACAGTGGCAGGCCGTCATCGACGTCAACCTGACCGGCGTGTTCCTCTGCACCCGTGAAGTGGCGGCGAAAATGGTCGAACTGAAGACCAGCGGCGCGATCATCAACATCTCGTCGATCTCGCGGGCCGGTAACGTTGGCCAGACCAACTATTCGGCGGCCAAGGCCGGTGTTGCTGCAGCGACGGTGACCTGGGCCAAAGAGCTGGCACGTTATGGCATTCGCGTGGCGGGCATTGCGCCGGGCTTCATCGAAACCGAGATGACCCTGGGCATGAAACCGGAAGCGCTGGAGAAGATGTCCTCGGGGATCCCGCTCAAGCGCATGGGCAAGCCGGAAGAGATTGCGCACTCGGCGGCGTATATCTTCGAGAACGACTACTATACCGGTCGGATTCTGGAAATGGATGGCGGTTTGCGTATCTGAAGCAAGATCAAAAGATCGCAGCCTGCGGCAGCTCCTACATGGGATTTCTGTAGGAGCTGCCGCAGGCTGCGATCTTTTCGGTTAATCGTCGCTGATGGTGATGTTCGGCATCGCCGGGGTTGCCGCTTCCTGCAACACGATCCGCGCGCCGACATGGCGGGCCAGTTCCTGATAGACCATGGCAATCTGGCTGTCCGGCTCGGCGATCACCGTTGGCTTGCCGCCGTCGGCCTGTTCGCGGATCAGCATCGACAATGGCAGCGAAGCCAGCAGCTCTACGCCGTACTGGGTCGCCAGTTTTTCACCACCGCCCTCACCGAACAGATGCTCGGCATGCCCGCAGTTCGAGCAGATGTGCACGGCCATGTTTTCTACCACGCCCAGCACCGGAATGTTGACCTTGCGGAACATTTCCACGCCTTTGCGTGCGTCCAGCAGTGCCAGATCCTGTGGCGTGGTGACGATCACCGCCCCGGCCACCGGGACTTTCTGCGCCAGGGTCAGCTGAATGTCGCCAGTGCCGGGCGGCATGTCGATGACCAGATAATCCAGATCACCCCACGCGGTTTGCGTGACCAGTTGCAGCAGTGCGCCGGAGACCATCGGCCCACGCCAGACCATCGGCGTGTTGTCGTCGGTCAGAAAGGCCATCGACATGACTTCGACACCGTGCGCCTTGAGCGGCACGAACCACTTCTGATCCTTGACCTCCGGGCGGGTGCGCTCGGGAATGCCGAACATGATGCCTTGGCTCGGGCCGTAGATATCAGCATCGAGAATCCCGACCTTGGCGCCTTCACGTGCCAGTGCCAGCGCGAGGTTGGCGGCGGTGGTCGACTTGCCCACGCCACCCTTGCCGGACGCCACGGCGACCACGTTCTTGACGTTGGCCAGCCCGGGAATCTGCGCCTGAGCCTTGTGCGCGGCGATGACACTGTTCACTTCAACCTTGGCGATCACCACACCGTCGAGGTTTTCGATGGCCAGTTGCAGCATTTGCGCCCAGCCGCTCTTGAACAGACCGGCGGCGTAACCGATTTCCAGCTGCACGTTGACGCGGTCACCGACGATCTCGATGTGCTTCACGCAACCGGCGCTGACCGGATCCTGGTTCAGGTAAGGGTCGGTGTATTGGCTGAGGACGGCTTCCACCGCTGCGCGAGTGACGGCGCTCATGGGCAACTCCGATAACAAGACTGGGAAAAGATGGCGGGTATCCTACCCCTTCTATCCTCCGGACGGCACGCCCGGCAACGATTTGCAGGGGTGAAATATCTTGCCCGGCGCTTTATAGTGGCCGACCTCCGTTTCATCAAGTAGCGAAGCCCCACATGTCCGAACCACGCAAGATCCTCGTCACCAGCGCCCTGCCCTACGCCAACGGTTCGATTCACCTTGGCCATATGCTGGAATATATCCAGACCGATATGTGGGTGCGCTTCCAGAAGCATCGCGGCAATCAATGCATTTATGTCTGCGCCGACGACGCCCACGGTTCGGCGATCATGCTGCGCGCGGAAAAGGAAGGCATCACCCCGGAACAACTGATCGCCAACGTGCAGGCTGAACACAGCGCCGACTTTGCCGAGTTCCTCGTTGATTTCGATAACTTCCACTCCACTCACGCCGAAGAAAACCGTGAGCTGTCGAGCCAGATCTACCTCAAGCTGCGTGACGCCGGGCACATCGCCCAACGCTCGATCACCCAGTATTTCGACCCGGACAAGAAAATGTTCCTGGCCGACCGTTTCATCAAGGGCACCTGCCCGAAATGCGGCACTGAAGACCAGTACGGCGACAACTGCGAAAAATGCGGTGCGACTTACGCCCCGACCGACCTGAAGGATCCGAAGTCGGCAATCTCTGGCGCCACCCCGGTGCTCAAGGATTCCCAGCACTTCTTCTTCAAACTGCCAGACTTCCAGCAAATGCTGCAGACCTGGACCCGCAGCGGCACCCTGCAGGACGCTGTCGCCAACAAGATCGCCGAATGGCTGGACGCCGGCCTGCAACAGTGGGACATCTCCCGCGATGCGCCGTACTTCGGTTTCGAGATTCCGGGCGAGCCGGGCAAGTATTTCTACGTGTGGCTGGACGCGCCGATCGGCTACATGGCCAGCTTCAAGAACCTTTGCGACCGTACGCCGGAGCTGGATTTCGACGCATTCTGGGCCAAGGATTCCACCGCCGAGCTGTACCACTTCATCGGCAAGGACATCGTCAATTTCCACGCGCTGTTCTGGCCAGCGATGCTTGAAGGCGCGGGCTACCGCAAGCCGACCGGCATCAACGTGCACGGCTACCTGACCGTCAATGGCCAGAAAATGTCCAAGTCGCGCGGCACCTTCATCAAGGCGCGCACCTACCTGGATCACCTGTCGCCGGAATACCTGCGCTACTACTACGCGGCCAAGCTGGGCCGTGGCGTCGATGACCTCGACCTGAACCTCGAAGACTTCGTGCAGAAGGTCAACTCCGACCTGGTCGGCAAAGTGGTCAACATCGCCAGCCGTTGCGCCGGCTTCATCCAGAAAGGCAACGGCGGCCTGCTGGTCGACACCAATGCCGCGCCAGAGCTGACCGAGGCCTTCCTCGCCGCCGCGCCGAGTATTGCCGACGCCTATGAAGCCCGCGACTTCGCCCGCGCCATGCGTGAAACCATGGCCCTGGCCGACCGTGCCAATGCGTGGATCGCCGACAAGGCGCCATGGTCGCTGAACAAGCAGGAAGGCAAGCAGGATGAAGTCCAGGCGATCTGCGCCACCGCCATCAACCTGTTCCGCCAACTGGTGATCTTCCTCAAACCGGTACTGCCGTTACTGGCCGCCGATGCCGAAGCGTTCCTCAACGTCGCCCCGCTGACCTGGAACGACCACACCACGCTGCTGGCCAACCACCAGTTGAACGAATTCAAACCGTTGATGACCCGCATCGACCCGGTAAAGGTGCAAGCCATGAGCGACGCCTCGAAAGAAGACCTGACCGCCAGCCAGACCGACACCGGCGCAGTCGCCCCGGCCGGCAATGGCGAGCTGGCCAAGGACCCGCTGTCGCCGGAAATCGACTTCGACGCTTTTGCCGCCATCGACCTGCGCGTCGCGCTGATCGTCAAGGCTGAACACGTGGAAGGCGCCGACAAGCTGCTGCGCCTGACCCTCGACATCGGTGACGAGCAACGCAACGTGTTTTCAGGCATCAAGAGCGCTTATCCGGATCCGTCCAAGCTCGACGGTCGCCTGACCATGATGATCGCCAACCTCAAGCCACGGAAAATGAAGTTCGGTATCTCTGAAGGCATGGTGATGGCGGCTGGCCCTGGCGGTGAAGAGATTTACCTGCTCAGCCCGGACAGCGGCGCCAAGCCAGGTCAACGCATCAAGTAACACTCGGCGGCAAATCGATCCCACAGGCGTGCCACGCATGCCTGTGGGATTTTTCATATCTGGCCGGATAATGCCTAACCTTAAGAGACACCCGCCCGTTTCGCTGGCAGAACCATGACCGAATTTGTGCTTACGCTCATCAGTGCTGCGCTGCTCAACAACTTCGTGTTGCACTGGCCGCTGGGCGTCGATCCGCTGTTGGCAGGCAGTCGCCGACAGTTGCATGCGTTGGGGTTGGCGACGTTGTGTCTGATGCTGATCGTAGGTGTCATCGGTTACGCGATCTGGCATTGGCTACTGGTGCCGCTGCAACTTGAAGCATTGCGGCTGTTCGTGTTTCTGCCGTTAAGCGTTTTGCTGATCACGCCGCTGTTGAACCTGCTGGCGCGCTGGCTCCCTGGCCTGCCGTTTGAAGGGTTATGGCCACTGTTGCTGGGTAATGCCGGTGTATTGGGGCTGACGCTGATCAACGTACAAAACGATCAAGGCCTGCTCCACGCGACGGCGCTCAGCCTCGGTGCCGGGCTGGGTTTCTGGCTGGTGCTGAGCCTGTTCAGTGATTTGCGTGAACGCACCGCCGACAACGACATTCCCCTGCCCTTCCGCGGCCTGCCGATCGATCTGATCGGCGCCGGACTGATCGCAGTGATTTTTCTCGGATTCAGTGGACTGATCAAAACATGAGTCTGATTCAACGCATCGATGCCCTTCTGCCGCAGACCCAATGCGGCAAGTGCGGCCATCCCGGATGCAAGCCCTATGCACAAGGTATCGCCGAGGGCGAGCCGATCAACAAGTGCCCGCCGGGCGGTGACGAAACCATCGCCGCGCTGGCGGAGCTGTTGAAAGTACCGGTGCTGGAACTGGACATCCGTCGCGGTTCGGCGCCGCCGCAAGTGGCGTTCATTCGTGAAGCCGAATGCATTGGCTGCACCAAGTGCATTCAGGCCTGCCCGATCGACGCGATTGTCGGCGCGGCGAAACTGATGCACACGGTGATCATTGACGAGTGCACCGGTTGCGACCTGTGTGTCGCGCCATGCCCGGTGGATTGCATTGAAATGCATCCATTGCCACCGAGCACAGTACCGGTGGTGGGCGGTCTGGCCTTCAGTCTTGAAGAACAGCGGGCACGGGCGGCCAAACGCGATCACGCACGCCAACGTTTCGAGCGACGAAACGAGCGCTTGCAACGCGAAGAACAACAAAAGCAGGCAGAGCGTGAAGCGCGGGCGAAACGGGCGGCGCAACCTGAAGTGAGTGCAACCAATCCGGTGCAGGCTGCGCTCGAGCGGGTGCGTGCGCAGAAAGCGGCGAGCGCTGATGCGGCGCTGAAGAAAGCCAAGATCGATGTGGCCATGAGCCGTGCGCAACTGCACAAATCGCTGAAAGCCTTCGGACATCCGCCGACGTTTGAGCAGCAGACGCAACTGATCGTGTTGCAGCAGCAGTTCGAAGCAGCCCAACAGGCCTTGGCGAAACTTGAAAGCAGTCCGGCGCCAGCGCCCAGCGTGCCTGCCCCCGCCAAAGACGCCGATCTGAAACGGGCAAAGATCCAGTTAGCCATGCGCCGCGCTGAACTGAAAAAAGCCCAAACCGCCGAAGCGGCGCCCGAACAGATCGCCGCGCTGGAACAGGCATTGCGCGACGCCGAACAGGCCCTGCACGCCGCCGAAGCCACAAGCGAACAGCCATTGCCTGACTTGGTACGCGTCGAAAAACGTCCGATCGACAGCCAGCTTCGCCAGTTGAAAACCGAATTGGCCTACGCTCGTGCGGACCTCAACAAACTCGAACGACGCGCCGACACGCCCCCCGAAATCCTCGACAAGGCCCGCGCCCGCCTGCAAAACGCCGAGCGTCAGGTACAAGACCATGTCTCCCCTTGAAACACCGGACAATCGCCTGCAACAGGCGATGAAGCTGGTGCTGCTGGCCACGTTGCCGGGGCTGCTGGCGCTGTTCTGGTTTTACGGCTGGGGCGTGTTGATCAATCTGCTGCTGGCTATCGTCGCCGCGCTGACTGTCGAGGCCAGCGTCGCCCGTCTGCGTCGACAGCCAATCCAGCCAGCGTTGAGCGATGGCAGTGCGTTGGTCAGCGCGACATTGCTGGCTGTCGCCCTGCCGCCTTATTGCCCTTGGTGGCTGACGATGACGGCCATTGTTTCGGGTCTGTTGTTCGGCAAGCACGTGTACGGCGGTGTCGGTAGAAATCCGTTCAATCCGGCGATGCTCGGATTTGCCTTGATCATGCTGATGTTCCCGCAACCGATGACCCAATGGCCGGCCCATGGCCTGGACTTGACCGCCGCATTTGAACAGGTTTTCGGCGCCGGACAGTCACCTGACGCCTGGGCACAAGCCACCGTGCTGGACAGCCTGCGCATCAACAAAAGCCTGACCATGGACGAACTGTTCGCCAATAATCCGGCCTTCGGTCGCTTTGGCGGACACGGTGTGGAATGGGTGAATCTGGCGTTTCTCGCCGGTGGGTTGTTTTTGCTGCAGCGCCGGGTCTTCGGTTGGCACGCACCGGCAGGCATGCTCGGCAGCCTGTTTGTGGTCAGCCTGCTGTTCTGGAATGGCTCCGGGTCGGACTCTCAGGGTTCGCCGCTGTTCCACCTGCTCAGTGGCGCGACCATGCTGGGCGCGTTCTTCATCATCACTGAACCGGTCTCGGGTGCTAAAGCCACGCTCGCCCGCCTGCTGTTCGGTGTCGGCGTCGGCCTGCTGACTTATGCGATTCGCACCTGGGGCGGTTACCCTGATGGCGTGGCGTTTGCGGTGTTGCTGATGAACCTTTGCGTGCCGGCGCTGGAGCGGTTTGCCGCTATTCGTCAGCCCCAGGTGAGCTCATGAACCGCAGGGCCAGCGCACTGACGTTATTGTTGTTGGCGGTGGTCGGCATTGGCGCGACGTACTTGCTGCAACGCAGCAGTGCACCGCAGATCGCGGCTGAGCAGCGCTTGGTCGACAGTCGCAAATTGCTCGACGTGCTTCCCGCTGACAGCTACGACAATCAACCGCTGGACCAGCCGGTTACACTGACCGATACGGGGCTGAGCCATAGCACGCTCGCGGCTGGTTACCGCGCAACCAAGAAGGGTCAAACCGTTGCAGTGCTGCTGCGTAACCAGACCGAGGGCTACGCCGGTGTCATTGAATTGCTGATTGCTATCGATGCCAACGGCAAGTTGCTCGGCGTGAAAACCCTCAAGCAAAACGAAACCCCGGCACTTGGCGGGCCCATTGGCGACTGGCCGAACCGCTGGCTTCAGGTTTTCACCGGCAAATCACGCGGTGAACCGAATGACGCTGGCTGGGCATTGAAAAAAGATCAGGGGCAATTCGATCAAATGGCCGGGGCGACCATTACTTCGCGCGCAGCCATCAACGCGATACAGGATGCGTTGCGTTACTTTGACGCACATCGAACGGCGTTATTGGGGAGCGGAGCATGAACCTGTCCAACTCACTGATGCTGGTGCTGTTGCTGGGCACCACCGTTTCTCTGACCGACGCGTTGGGGACGATGTTGATGTTTGTCCTCGTGGTGGTCATTTATGCTTTGGGCATGTCACCGCTGCGCCCGCGCATGTCAGATGGGAGTGCCTTGCTGGCCGGTGTGCTGCTTGCTGCAACGTTAACCAGTTGCGCAGATCTTCTGGTGCAACGCTGGTTTCTGGCGTGGCATCAGTCGTTCGGTCTCTATGGCGGATTGATCGCCTTGCAGTGCGTGGTGCTGGAGCACAAAGGTTTCTTCGCCCGACCGCTGGCCCAGCGCTTCAAACTTTGCGCATTGTTTGGCAGTTTGATGCTGGTGCTCGCGGCGCTGCGTGAAATCATCGGTCAGGGCAGCCTTGGCCGGGAGTTGTTCGAGCATGGCTCCGGACTGGTTGTATTTAGCGAAGGGCTGCACCTGATCACTTTGATCCCCGGTGCTTTTATTTTGTTGGCGCTGCTGCTGGCGGCGCGTCAGGCGATGTTTCGCCCGCACTCGATATCCAAGGAAACGCATCGCCCATGAATGCTGCAAAACGTCTGGAGATTTTTCGCCGCCTGCATGAAGACAATCCGGAGCCGAAGACCGAACTGGCCTACTCCTCGCCATTCGAGCTGTTGATTGCCGTGATTCTTTCCGCGCAGTCGACTGACGTCGGCGTCAACAAAGCCACGGCGAAGCTGTTCCCGGTGGCCAATACGCCGGCGGCGATCCACGCTTTAGGGGTCGAAGGTCTATCGGAATACATCAAGACGATCGGCCTCTACAACAGCAAGGCCAGGAACGTCATTGAAACCTGCCGCTTGCTGGTCGAACGCCATGGCAGCGAGGTCCCGCAAACCCGTGAAGAGCTCGAAGCCTTGCCGGGAGTGGGCCGCAAAACCGCCAACGTCGTACTCAACACGGCTTTCCGCCAACTGACCATGGCCGTCGACACCCACATCTTTCGCGTCAGCAACCGCACCGGCATTGCACCGGGCAAAAATGTGGTCGAAGTGGAAAACAAACTGATGAAGTTTGTACCCAAGGAATTCCTGCTCGACTCTCATCATTGGCTGATTCTTCACGGTCGCTACGTGTGCCTGGCCCGCAAGCCACGGTGTGGGAGTTGCCGGATCGAAGACTTGTGCGAGTACAAAGACAAAACTTCTGACGATTGACCGGCTATTGGAATTATTGATAAGTCGATTGAAAAAATCTTTTTTACCCGCTGCAGGAATGTCGATATAAGGAGCGCCAAAGGCATTCTTAGCCGGGAGTTAGCTTATGAGTAGCGACAAAGAGCCACTGGATGTAGATGACGATATCGCTGCAGAAACTGATGACGCCGAACCTGTGGTCGAAGTCGCCAAGACCAATCTCAGCAAGCGCCGTACGATCGATAACCTGCTTGAGGAGCGCCGACTGCAAAAGCAATTGGCCGATTACGATTTTGATCTCTGATACTTGAAAGCCTCCCGAACCGGAGGCTTTTCTCTTTGCGCGGCTAGCTGAGTTTGATCGGCCCATGACCCTGTCAGCCATCGATAGATTCAGACCAGACCATTACGCTGCGCCAATTCGATCAGGTCAACCAGAGAACGCGCATTGAGCTTCAACAACAAGCGCGTCTTGTAGGTGCTCACGGTTTTGTTGCTCAAAAACATGCCATCTGCAATTTCCTTGTTGGTTTTGCCCCGTGCCAACTGCTGCAGCACCATCATTTCCCGACCGGACAGACGATCCACCATATCGGCTTCACTCGCATTGCCCAGACTGGTACGCACGGTATGCAAAGCCTGATTGGGAAAATAACTGTAGCCGGACAATACGGCCTTGATTGCGCTGAGCAACTCGGTCAAGTCCTGCTGTTTGCACACATAGCCGGCCGCACCCGATTGCATGCAGCGCATGGAAAAGTGCCCGGGAGCCTGGGAAGTCAGTACCAGTACTTTAATAGGCATGGCCGTTGAAGTCAGGCGTGCGATAACTTCAAGACCATCAAGTTTTGGTATTCCAATGTCCAGAATGACAATATCCGGCATTTGTTCTCGAGCAAGTTGTAACGCATCCACACCGTTATCAGTTTCTGCGATGACTTCGTAGCCATGACGTTCCATCAGCATACGTACCGCAAGACGAATGACAGGGTGATCATCCACGATCAGCACTTTATTCATGGGCAAGTCCAGTTTCGCTGTTCGAATTTTTAGAACCCGCACAATAGCCCAGTCACTTGCTCTATGGCGTGCCAGTGTTAACACGCACTCGCATCGAGAGACATGCCCTACATCCATCGCGGATTAATCCTACAAAAAAACCTCTTGTCTCTAAACATCCGACGCCGCAACTTCTTTCGCCGCAGGAAAATTTTCTCTTTTCAACCTGTTACAGATTACGACAACCGTTGCAAAACACACGCCTCGCCGCTGCAGCTCATTGCGCCCGAACGGCATTGGCGCCTGAGCATATGCGCGCGACTGGAAAATCTCGGGGTATTGGAAATACAACGCAATCGCGGCGGCGCCCGCACTATAACACCGAGGAAAACATAAACACTTGAAACAAGATATTTATACCAAGCCCTATAATTTTGCTATAAAAACAAACACTGAAACTCAACTACCAACCTCCAGACAATACGAACTTATTAACCATGAGAAAGACCAGGCAAAAGAGTACGAACATGCTAAAAATAAAAAAAAGATCAGCAACCCAATGACCGTCATTGCCATATTTGCGGCCATCTCTGAAACATCAGCCGCCGTGTCCCTGCCTTTCCTTGACAACGAGGAAAGGGAAATTTATGTGTGGTTCTTGATCAGCTTTCCGTTTTACTTGTTATTTCTTTTCTTTATCACCTTGAACTTCAACTACCGCTCCCTCTATTCACCTTCCGATTTCGATAAAGACAAAAACTTCCTGAAAGTAATCGATACCAATGATCGCGAGAACAAGCGACATGCCTCGACGCAAGAAACTGCCACGCCAGGTACGTTCGGGTTCTCCAGTTGTATCGTGCCGAGCGAATCTGGCACTGTCGAATGCAAAGACTCATGCAAAGTACACAACGCACCTGACCCGCCTGCGGACATCAAGGCAAAACCGAGCCTGATTGTTCAGCACAACATTCAGTTGCCCGCGTCGATCAGTAATCTCCACCTCATAGACGCCAGGGATGTCGATGCATCGAGAGAGTTAGCCACAATGGTCGAAAATATCCGCAAACTGGACAGGAAAACTGCCCGCGTGGTCGTCTTCCTTTCCAATCATGTGTCGGATGTTTTACTGACGCAAAATGCACTACTGCAAATCAGGCACTTAAAAAAAGGCTCTGGCAACACGCTATGTATTGTTTATAACCTGTGCTCACAAGCGGTGACACTAGTAGGGCGGGCCTGAAGGCGGAGTCGTTGCCATACACGCGAAAAACTGAACATGACTCAAACAGAAACACCCAAAGAATTACGCAAAAAGGGCGGCATTGTCTCGATGACAAGGCCGCCCTTTTCATTGCGCGTCAGTCTGCAACGCTTAGAACAGCTTGCGACCCTTGTTGGCCGCAATACGCATGCGCAGCGCATTGAGCTTGATAAAGCCTGCCGCGTCGGCCTGGTTGTAAGCACCACCATCTTCTTCGAAGGTCGCGATGTTGGCATCGAACAGCGAATCGTCGGACTTGCGGCCGGTCACGATCACGTTGCCTTTGTACAGTTTCAGGCGCACAACGCCGTTCACGTTGACCTGCGAAGCATCGATCATCTGCTGCAGCATCAGACGCTCCGGGCTCCACCAGTAACCGGTGTAGATCAGGCTGGCGTATTTCGGCATCAGCTCGTCTTTGAGGTGAGCGACTTCGCGGTCCAGAGTGATCGACTCGATGGCGCGGTGAGCGCGCAGCATGATGGTGCCGCCCGGGGTTTCGTAGCAACCGCGGGACTTCATGCCGACGTAACGGTTTTCGACGATGTCGAGACGGCCGATACCGTGAGCGCCACCGATCTTGTTCAGCGTTGCCAGCACGGTGGCCGGGGTCATTTCGACGCCGTCCAGTGCCACGATGTCGCCGTTACGGTAAGTCAATTCCAGGTACTGTGGTTTGTCAGGAGCGTTCTCCGGGGAGACGGTCCATTTCCACATGTCTTCTTCGTGCTCGGTCCAGGTATCTTCCAGCACGCCGCCTTCATAGGAGATGTGCAGCAGGTTGGCGTCCATCGAGTACGGAGACTTCTTCTTGCCATGGCGCTCGATCGGGATCGCATGCTTCTCGGCGTAGTCCATCAGCTTCTCGCGGGACAGCAGGTCCCACTCACGCCAAGGGGCAATCACTTTAACGCCTGGCTTGAGTGCGTAGGCACCCAGTTCGAAACGCACCTGGTCGTTGCCTTTACCGGTGGCGCCATGGGAAATGGCGTCAGCGCCGGTTTCGTTGGCAATTTCGATCAGACGCTTGGCGATCAGAGGACGTGCGATGGAAGTACCCAGCAGGTACTCGCCCTCGTAAACGGTGTTGGCGCGGAACATCGGGTACACGAAATCACGCACGAATTCTTCGCGCAGATCGTCGATGTAGATTTCTTTGACGCCCATGGCCTGAGCCTTGGCGCGGGCCGGCTCGACCTCTTCGCCTTGACCGAGATCAGCGGTGAAGGTCACCACTTCACAGTTATATGTATCCTGCAGCCACTTGAGGATCACCGAAGTGTCCAGGCCGCCGGAATACGCCAGAACGACCTTGTTTACGTCCGCCATGCCATCACTCCACGGGGTTCTACGGAAAGCCGAGGAGTCTACCGCTCAAACGCGATAATTTACAGAGGCGCGACAGCTTAAGACGACAAAGCGACAGAATCTGTCGAGAGCGCGACGATGACCGGCGGGTCAGGAAGTCGCTGCAGTACTGGCTGGCGTGCTCGCTTGAGGCGCAGGTGCGGGGTTGACCGGCGCCACGCGCGCCAGTTTTACATTGACCCGACGGTTCTTCGCGCGATTGGCCGCATTGGTGTTCGGGACAATGGGATATTGCTCGCCATGGAACCGCACAGTGATTTGCGACTCCTGAATACCATTGGCCTTGAAGAAGTCGACCACGGCCAGCGCGCGGCGGCGTGACAGTTCGCGGTTGGTCAGACGATTACCGCTGTTGTCGGAATGGCCGTCGAGTTCGATGTGATTGACCGTCGGGTCGGCCTTCATGAATTCGAGCATTACTTGCAGCTTGGCCTTGGCGGCGGCATCGAGATCAACGCCCTCGCCGGGGAAGCCGATCTGCGACTGTTTGATCTGCTCGAAATTCTGCGGCAGCAATTTCGCCACACACGTCTGATAATCGTTGAAGGCCTTGCTGAATTTGACCGGCAACAGACGGACTTCAGAGACGCGGCCATCGCCAGACGCGCGACGTACTACGGGGCTGCGACCGTCCAGCAAACCGCTGATCAGACCGCCGGCCTGCGACTGCGAGCTGCTGAACAGTACGTTGCCACTGCCGAGCCGCACGCTGCCCAGATTGATGTCGCCCCGGCCCGGTTGCCAAGGCGCCGCCGCCGCGAGCAAGGTCGCTGAACCGCCGCCAAGCATGGCGTTGTAGGCATTCAGACGAAATATCGCCTGCTCACCGGCCTTGCGCACGAACTCACCCGAGCCGAAATCAGTGATCGGCTGGGTCAGACGACATTCGAACTTGTCCCCGGCGACCGTCCACTCAATGTTCTCCAGACGGGTCTGGTACGTGAGCGCCATCGCGGGAAGGCTGGCAAACACACTGAGCAAGGCTAAATAACGCTGGCGCACGGGAGGCTCCATTGGCTTCTGAAACACAAAGACCGATTCACACTATGTTTACGGCATACCTACGGGATATCGGAAGGTTCCGGCAAAACTTGATAGCGAGTGCCTGCAAGAGTCTTTTCCGGTAGCATTCGCCTCAGTTTGACCCGCCTGGAATCCCCTCATGTCCGACCGCCTGACCCTGCTGCGTCCCGACGACTGGCACATTCATCTTCGCGATGGTGCCGTGTTGACCAATACCGTTGCCGATGTTGCGCGCACTTTTGGTCGCGCCATCATCATGCCCAACCTGGTACCTCCGGTGCGCAACGCCGCTGAAGCCGACGGCTATCGCCAGCGGATTCTCGCTGCCCGCCCGGCCGGCAGTCGCTTTGAGCCGCTGATGGTGCTGTACCTCACCGACCGCACCCAGCCCGAAGAAATTCGTGAAGCCAAGGCCAGTGGTTTTGTCTACGCCGCCAAGCTTTACCCGGCCGGCGCAACCACCAACTCCGACTCCGGCGTGACCAGCATCGACAAGATTCTGCCGGCGATCGAAGCCATGGCCGAAGTCGGCATGCCGCTGTTGATCCACGGTGAAGTCACCCGTGGCGACGTCGATGTGTTTGATCGCGAAAAGATCTTCATCGATGAGCACATGCGCCGCGTGGTCGAGCGTTTCCCGACGCTGAAAGTGGTGTTTGAACACATCACCACCGCCGACGCCGTGCAGTTCGTCAACGAGGCTTCTACCAACGTTGGCGCAACGATCACCGCGCATCACCTGCTCTACAACCGCAACCACATGCTGGTGGGCGGGATTCGGCCGCACTTCTATTGCCTGCCGATCCTCAAGCGCAATACGCATCAGGAAGCCCTGCTCGACGCCGCCACCAGCGGCAGCGCGAAGTTCTTCCTCGGCACCGACTCGGCGCCGCACGCGCAGCACGCCAAGGAAGCCGCTTGCGGCTGCGCCGGCTGCTACACCGCGTACGCCGCCATCGAGATGTACGCCGAAGCCTTTGAACAGCGTAACGCGCTGGACAAGCTCGAAGCCTTCGCCAGCCTCAACGGCCCGCGTTTCTACGGCCTGCCGGCAAACACCGATCGCATCACCCTGGTTCGTGAAGAATGGACCGCCCCGACCAGCCTGCCATTCGGCGAGCTGACCGTTATCCCGCTGCGCGCCGGTGAAAAACTGCGCTGGCGCCTGCTGGAGGAACACGCGTGAGTGAAGACCATTTCGACGACGAACTGGACGGTCAAAGTGGCGGTGGCGGTTCCCGTCACCCGATGGCAGCACGCTTTCGCGGCTATCTGCCGGTTGTCGTTGACGTAGAAACCGGCGGCTTCAACTCGGCCACCGACGCGTTACTGGAGATTGCCGCGACCACTATCGCCATGGATGAAAAGGGTTTTGTTTACCCGGATCACACCTACTTCTTCCGCGTTGAGCCGTTCGAAGGCGCCAACATTGAAGCAGCAGCGCTGGAGTTCACCGGGATCAAGCTCGATCACCCGTTGCGCATGGCCGTCAGCGAAGAAACCGCGTTGACCGACATCTTCCGTGGCATTCGCAAGGCGCTGAAGGCCAACGGCTGCAAGCGTGCGATTCTGGTCGGGCACAACAGCAGCTTCGATCTTGGCTTCCTCAACGCTGCGGTTGCGCGCCTGGACATGAAGCGCAACCCGTTTCACCCATTCTCCAGCTTCGACACCGCGACGCTGGCCGGTCTGGCGTACGGTCAAACCGTACTGGCGAAAGCCTGCCAGGCCGCCGACATCGATTTCGACGGCCGTGAGGCACACTCGGCGCGTTACGACACCGAGAAGACCGCTGAACTGTTCTGCGGCATCGTCAACCGCTGGAAACAGATGGGCGGCTGGGAAGACTTCGACGACTGATCCTCGTTGAGTGAATCCCGCGCATAAAAAACCGGCCACGTGGGCCGGTTTTTTGTTTAATGCTTGTAGAGCTTAAATTCTCGATCAATCCACACGACGTAAAAAACCCGATGGTTCTTGTAACCCACCATCGCTACACGTTCGAAAGCCCGAAACACCAACAATCTGACATCACCTGTTAAAAAAGCAGGAATCCCCACTTTCAGGCTGTTTCTCTCAATTGTTTCACACCCATAGCGATGCCTATGCTCCTTGCGCAATTCTCTCCAAGGCATCTTTCCCAGGATCCTGAGACGCTCAAGCATTTTCGACCGCTCGACGGCCTCGCAATCTTGAATGCACCAGCCATTCTGCAAATACTCAAATGAGAAAACCGAAGGTCGCGCTTCCGATGAATCCTTTTCGATGGTGGACGTCCGTGCCGTTACTGTAACCGTCGCTTCGCGCTCCCTGCGCTTGAACCTGGCCATTTTCAGTTCACCAAATGCTCCCGAAAATACTCCTGCATCTCACCGGCGGGAATTTCTCGGCTGAACTCCCCTTCCTTGTAGTTCCTACGCCAAGGGGCTTCTTCATGCGTCAACTGACGTAGTTTCCACGCCGAGAACTGGCCATAAACGTCGAACACTTCGTGGAGCAGACGTTGTTGTTTGGCACTGAAAACATCTGGATTGAAATCACTTGGAGGAGGAATGGCACTCGATCCAAATTGGCTGAATCTTCGATACAGATCCGGGACCACTGGCCCGTGCATCCACGCTTCCAGCTTTTCAGGGAAGAGAGCCTCACCATGGACGGCCAGACTGAACCCTTGAGCGTAATAAACCATTTTTTGAATCTTGAGATTGGAGATCTCGCCCTCATGCCCTTCCAGGCAGAGGAAATAATCCGCAACGTCCAAGCTACTCGGCATTTGAATCCCCTTCTGCATCATGCAATCCATTGCACCGTCCTTACTGAAGTGAGGCGCGATCGAGGCTAAGGCAACCGCCCTCGTGACCCGTTATCGCTTGACCACCACCCTATCCAGCCACTGTTCAGTCATCCAGTGTTTTTTCCCGAGCTTTTGAAACAAATAATGCCGAGAGATTGTTCCTCACAATCCCACGCACAAAAAAACCGGCCACATGGGCCGGTTTTTTTGTACCTCGACGTTGCGCCTTACAGGGCGGCAGCGTTCTCGGTCAGGTATGCAGCAACGCCTTCTGGCGAAGCGTTCATGCCTTTGTCGCCTTTTTTCCAGTTGGCAGGGCAGACTTCGCCGTGCTCTTCGTGGAATTGCAGAGCGTCGACCAGGCGGATCAGCTCTTCCATGTTACGGCCCAGCGGCAGGTCGTTGATGATCTGCGAACGGACAACGCCTTTGTCGTCGATCAGGAACGCGCCACGGAAAGCTACGCCGCCTTCGGATTCAACGTCGTACGCCTTGGCGATGTCGTGCTTCATGTCGGCAGCCATGGTGTATTTCACCTGGCCGATGCCGCCATTGTTCACTGGGGTGTTGCGCCATGCGTTGTGAGTGAAGTGCGAATCGATCGACACAGCGATCACTTCAACGTTGCGTGCCTTGAAGTCGGCCATGCGGTTGTCCAGAGCGATCAGCTCGGACGGGCAGACGAAGGTGAAGTCCAGTGGGTAGAAGAACACCAGGCCGTATTTGCCTTTGATGGCCGAGGACAGGGTGAAGCTGTCAACGATCTCGCCAGTGCCGAGTACGGCCGGGACGGTGAAGTCAGGGGCTTGTTTGCCTACGAGTACGCTCATTGATATCTCCTGGTGTAAAAACTTGAAGTTCAGGGTCCGCGCCAGCCTGCCACCCTCAGGCGACAGCCCTGTGACACGAACCCCCTTCGCAAGGGCCGACCATCATACACTGCGAATTTGGCCTGTCCTTAACGGTTTTTCAAAGCAGACGCAGAACGGCGCTGCATTTACGGGGCCAGGCAAATCGCCAGCAAATACCGTTCGTCAGTCATGCCTGTTAATCAGCTGAAGCGTTCCGAAAGCACTTTGACAATCATTCTCGTTAACATTAAGATCCATCGCAATTGAGTCACAACCAGCGACGGTTCTCACTTATGTATGTTTGTCTCTGCACTGGCGTCACCGACGGACAGATCCGCGAAGCGATCTATGAAGGTTGCTGCAGCTATAAAGAAGTTCGCCAGGCTACCGGCGTGGCCAGCCAATGCGGCAAATGTGCCTGCCTTGCCAAGGAAGTGGTCCGCGAAACCCTGACCAAGCTGCAAACCGCTCAGGCCGCGATCCCCTATCCGGTAGAATTTACTGCCGCGTAATAACACCCCATTTCAAAGAACCGGACTTATGTCCGGTTTTTTTATGCCTGTAAATCAATTGGTTAGGCTCCAGACGCGGAACACAAACATTCTTATTCCGATTAATTTTCATATATTATTCAATAACTTAGGTTTGACACTTATAAATACGAAGCTCAAACTCTGCCGTATATACAACGAATACAGGGCAGGACTCCGATCATGAAAGGCGACATTACAGTCATCCAGCATCTCAACAAGATCCTTGCCAATGAGCTGGTCGCGATCAATCAGTACTTCCTGCATGCGCGCATGTATGAAGATTGGGGTCTGAACAAGCTCGGCAAACACGAGTACAAAGAATCCATCGACGAGATGAAACACGCCGACAAGCTGATCAAGCGCATCCTGTTTCTCGAAGGCCTGCCGAACGTGCAGGACCTGGGCAAGCTGCACATCGGCGAGCACACCAAGGAAATGCTGGAGTGCGACCTGCGTATCGAGAAGACCGGCCACGCTGACCTGAAGACCGCGATCGCACATTGCGAAACCGTTGGCGACTTCGGCAGCCGTGAGCTGCTGGAAGACATTCTCGAATCCGAAGAAGAACATATCGACTGGCTGGAAACCCAACTGGGCCTGATCGATAAAGTCGGTCTTGAGAACTATCTGCAATCGCAGATGGGCGAAGAGTAGGAGCTGCCGAAGGCTGCGATCTTTTCAGATTGCACCGGCACCTTGCAGTAACGTTTCGGACGCACTAAAAAGCCCCGCCCTCTTTCGAGGTGCGGGGCTTTTTATTGGCTGAAGATCAAAAGATCGCAGCCTCGTTTCACTCGACAGCTCCTACACAAGCAGGAGGTGTCGGGTGAAACCCAGCCTTATCAAGCTTCGGACTTGTTCGCAGTTGCCGCTTCAACAGCCGACTTGATGGTGGTTTGCAGCGAACCGTCTGCAGCCATCTCGGTCATGATGTCGCTACCGCCGACCAGCTCACCGCCGACCCACAGTTGCGGAAAAGTCGGCCAGTTGGCGTACTTAGGCAGGTTGGCGCGGATTTCCGGGTTCTGCAGGATGTCCACGTACGCAAACTTTTCGCCACATGCCATCACAGCCTGCGCAGCTTTCGCGGAGAAGCCACACTGTGGGGCATTCGGCGAGCCTTTCATGTAAAGCAGAATGGTGTTGTTGGCAATCTGCTCTTTAATCGTTTCGATGATATCCATGGAGCACCTCGGCTGAACTTTCCGACTCATGGGTCGGCACGGTGACGCATTGTAACGGAATCCCGAGCGCCATGCTCGGTCTCCCCGACAGTCACGTTCAAGCGGCCGCCACCGTCACTGGCACACCATTAAGGGCCGCATTACCCGACAATTCATCGAGCTGGCATTCATCGGTCAGATCATTGGCACTCGAACCCGGCTGGCCACTGGCAATCGCCATCTGCACACCCGGGCGCGCATGGCCCCAGCCGTGCGGCAAACTGACCACGCCTTTCATCATGTCCAGACTGCCGAGTACCTCCACCTCGATCTGGCCGACCCGCGAACTGACGCGCACCCGTTGACCATCGTTAAGCCCACGACTGGCGAGATCGTCCGGGTGCATCAGCAACTGATGACGCGGCTTGCCCTTCACCAGACGGTGATAGTTGTGCATCCACGAGTTGTTGCTGCGTACGTGGCGGCGGCCAATCATCAACAGTTCATCGGCGACCGGCGCCTGCAAGGCAGCGAAACGTGTGAGGTCAGCAAGAATCTCTGGCGGCGCGGCCTGCACTCGCTGATTCGGCGTTTTCAGCCGCGACGCCAGATTCGCTTTCAGCGCCCCCAGATCGATCCCGTGCGGATGATCGAACAACGTCGCCAGTGACAGCTTTCGCTCAGACCCGTCACCGTACAGACCCATACGCAGGCCCATGTCGATCATCTTCGCCGGCGGCATGGTCGGTTTCAGTTCTTTGCCGGTCTTCTCGGCAAACGCCTTGGCCAGACCGACGAAGATCTCCCAGTCATGTAAAGCGCCCTCAGGCTTGGCGAGGATCGCGCGGTTGAAGCGGGTGACGTTGCGCACCGCGAACAGATTGAAGGTGGTGTCGTAGTGATCGTTCTCCAGCGCCGAGGTCGACGGCAGGATCAGATCGGCGTAGCGCGTGGTTTCATTGATGTAAAGGTCGATGCTGACCATGAACTCCAGACCGTCCAGCGCCTGTTCCAGTTGACGCCCGTTCGGCGTCGACAGCACCGGGTTGCCCGCAACGGTGATCAGCGCGCGAATCTGGCCTTCACCGTCGGTAAGCATCTCTTCAGCCAGCGCCGAGACCGGCAACTCTCCGCCGTATTCAGGACGACCCGAGACACGGCTCTGCCATTTGTTGAAATGCCCGCCCGAGGTCGACGCCACCAGATCCACGGCCGGCTCAGTGCACAAAGCGCCGCCAACCCGGTCGAGATTACCGGTGACCAGATTGATCAATTGCACGACCCAGTGGCACAAGGTGCCGAAGGCCTGTGTTGAAACGCCCATACGCCCGTAACATACCGCACTCGACGCAGCAGCGAAGTCACGCGCCAGCTGACGGATCTGCTCGGCAGGCACGGCGCACAGCGGACTCATCGCCTCAGCCGTGAACGCCGCCACCGCCGCGCGTACGTCGTCCAGGCCATCAATCGGCAAATGACTGTCGCGGGTCAGCCCTTCGCTGAACAACGTGTTGAGCAGGCCAAACAACAACGCCGCGTCGCCCCCCGGACGCACGAACAAATGCTGATCAGCCATCGCCGCCGTCTCACTGCGCCGTGGATCGACCACCACCACTTTACCGCCGCGCGCCTGAATCGCTTTCAAGCGTTTTTCAACATCCGGCACGGTCATGATGCTGCCGTTGGACGCCAACGGGTTCCCGCCGAGGATCAGCATGAAATCGGTGTGATCGATGTCCGGAATCGGCAGCAGCAGACCGTGGCCATACATCAAATAGCTGCTCAGGTGATGCGGCAACTGATCGACCGACGTCGCTGAAAAGCGGTTGCGCGTCTTCAACAGACCCAGAAAATAATTGCTGTGGGTCATCAGCCCGTAGTTGTGGACGCTCGGGTTGCCCTGATAAACCGCAACGGCGTTCTGGCCATGACGTTCCTGAATCGTCGCCAGTTTCTCGGCCACCAGCGCAAACGCTTCATCCCACTCGATCGGCAGCCACTCGCTACCAACGCGGCGCATTGGCTGGCGCAGGCGGTCCGGATCGTTCTGGATGTCTTGCAGGGCTACGGCTTTGGGGCAGATGTGGCCACGGCTGAAGGTGTCGAGGGCATCACCCTTGATCGAGGTGATAGCAACATGGCCATCAGTTTCGGTGGTCTCGATGGTCAGACCACAAATGGCTTCGCACAGGTGGCAGGCACGGTGATGGAGAGTCTTGGTCATGGCCAGTCTCTGTCTTGTTCTGGGCGGACAATCACGCCCGCGGGAACAAAACTATGGCCCCGCCGCCGTCCAGGCGCCAGCGACGTTCGTCTTGTGAATCGACGACTATCAGGTGAGCCGATAGATCGCCACGTTTAACTGGAAGGGAGCTGAGGCGGCGCCGCCAACTGGATTTCCTGAATGGTTTCAATCTGCTCGTGGGCGACATGTACGCCGGTCAGTTCGCCAATCAATCGCCAATGCTCGTCGAGCCCGGCGCTGATGGTGGCCATGCGATCAATCATGTGGCGGCCGGCCGTCTTGACCACTTCGTCTTCGCTACGCAGCAGTTCGAAGGACATTGAGGTGACCGACGCGGTGAGATGGGTCAGTGAGCGAGCCGTGTGGCCCAGCAATTCCATTAACAGTTTTTCTTTCGATTCCATGCGGAGGCTTCCTGCGTCGCTCGAAACTTATTTATAACCCAGCACTTTGCTTTAGCAAATGTTTCAGGCTGAACATCCGACCAAGTGATGGCATGGCGCCACGACCGGAAACCGACTCAGCCTGCCCGATCCCCGCCACCCCGCATTGCCAACCCTTGCGAGGCCAGTGTACAAAGGGACTCGCTGCTGCCCTGAACCCGGCTTCAAATGCGCGACTGCAACATCCGGTGTGCCCTTCGATTCTCGCAAAAACCGTAGTCTATTGGAAAAACGCGACATTTAGTGTCAATATCGCGCCTCCCCCTATTTCGTCGCCCCGTGCGGCTTACGCCGCAGGTCTCGCCCGTTGTTCCGATAAACAAGGCTTTGAGCATCTGCGGTTTGTAGCAAAAAGGTAGTCAATGATGAGCGCAAGGCACTTTCTCTCCCTGATGGATTGCACGCCCGAAGAGCTGGTCAGCGTGATCCGTCGAGGCGTTGAGCTCAAGGACCTGCGTAACCGCGGCGTACTGTTCGAGCCTCTGAAAAACCGCGTGCTGGGTATGATCTTCGAGAAGTCATCGACCCGTACCCGGATCTCGTTCGAGGCCGGCATGATCCAGCTCGGCGGCCAGGCGATCTTCCTCTCGCCGCGCGACACCCAACTGGGCCGTGGCGAACCGATCGGCGACTGCGCCATCGTCATGTCGAGCATGCTCGATGCGGTGATGATCCGCACCTTCGCCCACAGCACTCTGACCGAATTCGCCGCCAACTCGCGCGTCCCGGTGATCAACGGCCTGTCCGATGACCTGCACCCGTGCCAGTTGCTGGCAGACATGCAGACCTTCCTTGAACACCGTGGCTCGATTCAGGGCAAGACCGTGGCCTGGATCGGCGACGGCAATAACATGTGCAACAGCTATATAGAGGCGGCGATCCAGTTCGACTTCCAGTTGCGCGTCGCCTGCCCGGAAGGCTACGAGCCCAACCCAGAGTTCGTGGCCAAGGCTGGCGATCGTGTGACCATCGTCCGCGACCCGCAGGACGCCGTGCGCGGCGCGCACCTGGTGAGCACCGATGTCTGGACTTCGATGGGCCAGGAAGAGGAAACTGCCAAGCGCCTCAAGCTGTTCGCGCCGTTCCAGGTCAACCGTGCCCTGCTCGACCTCGCTGCCGAGGACGTGCTGTTCATGCACTGCTTGCCTGCGCACCGTGGCGAAGAAATCAGCCTCGACCTGCTTGATGACCCGCGCTCCGTCGCCTGGGATCAGGCAGAAAACCGTCTCCACGCACAGAAGGCCCTGCTCGAGTTCCTCGTCGAACCGGCATATCACCACGCATGAGCCATGAATTACTGCTGAACCTGCGCAACCTAGCTTGCGGCTATCAAGATCAACGTGTGGTGCAGAACCTCAATCTGCACCTCAACGCCGGTGACATCGGCTGCCTGCTGGGCTCGTCCGGCTGCGGCAAGACCACCACCCTGCGCGCCATCGCCGGTTTCGAACCGGTGCACGAAGGTGAAATCACCCTCGGTGGCGAAACCATTTCCAGCGCCGGTTTCACCTTGGCGCCGGAGAAGCGCCGGATCGGCATGGTGTTCCAGGACTACGCGCTGTTCCCGCACCTGAGCGTCGCCGACAACATCGCCTTCGGTATTCGCAAGCACCCGAACAAGGAGCGCGTCACCGAAGAGCTGCTCGAACTGGTCAACCTGAAAAACCTCGGCAAACGCTTCCCGCACGAGTTGTCCGGCGGCCAGCAACAGCGCGTCGCCCTCGCCCGCGCCTTGGCGCCGGAGCCACAATTGCTGCTGCTCGACGAGCCGTTCTCAAACCTCGATGGCGAGTTGCGCCGCAAGCTCAGCCACGAAGTGCGCGACATCCTCAAGGCCCGTGGCACCAGCGCGATTCTGGTGACCCACGATCAGGAGGAAGCCTTTGCCGTCAGCGATCACGTTGGCGTGTTCAAGGAAGGTCGACTCGAACAGTGGGACACGCCGTACAACCTGTATCACGAACCGGCCACGCCGTTTGTAGCGAGTTTTATCGGACAGGGTTACTTCATTCGCGGCCAGCTCGGCAGCCCGGAATCGGTGCAGACTGAACTGGGCGAGCTGCGCGGCAATCGGGCTTACACCTGGCCGATTGGCGGCGCGGTGGATGTGTTGTTGCGTCCGGATGACATTGTTTATGCGCCGGACAGTGCGTTGAAAGCGCGGATTGTCGGCAAGACGTTCCTTGGGGCGTCGACGCTGTATCGTTTGCAACTGCCGACGGGTGCGCAGCTGGAATCGATTTTCCCGAGCCACGCTGATCATCAGGTGGGGGCGGAAGTGGGGATTCGTGTCGCCGCTGAACACCTCGTACTTTTCCAGGCTTCGGGCAGCACCGCTGCACAAATCCCGGCAGTGGAAAACGGCGTCCGCCGCTATAGCACCGCGCTTTAAAGATCAAAAGATCGCAGCCTTCGGCAGCTCCTACAGGGATCAATGTAGGAGCTGCCGAAGGCTGCGATCTTTTCGCTTTTAACCGAGGATCAGGGTGCCGCTGGCAACCAGCGTCGCATTGCCGCCAATCTTCACCCGCTCGCCCTCCAATCGACAGAACAACTCCCCACCCCGCGCCGAACGCTGGCACGCAGTCAGGCTCGATTTGCCCAGTCGCTTCGACCAATACGGAATCAGGCTGCAATGTGTCGAGCCGGTCACCGGATCCTCATTGATGCCAATTGCCGGTGCGAAATAGCGCGAGACGAAGTCATGTTGATTGCCGCGCGCCGTGACGATCGCGCCCAGCCAAGGCAGCTTGGCCAACGCGACCATGTCCGGCTTGCAATCAAGCACCGCCTGCTCCGATTCCAGCACCACAAACAGTTCGTTTGAGCCGAGCACATCAACGGCTTCAACGCCCAATGCTCGTTCGACATCCAGCGTCACACCAATCTCTGACGGCACGATGCAAGGAAAATCCAGCCACAACCGATCACCTTCCCGAGTGACGCTCAACGGGCCGGATTTAGAGGTGAAGTCGATACGCTCGACGGTTTCCTTGTAGATCTCGAACAGCACATAAGCACTGGCCAGCGTAGCGTGCCCGCACAGCGGCACTTCAGTGGTCGGGGTGAACCAACGGATGTGCCACGCCTGACCTTCGCGGACCAGAAACGCGGTTTCCGCCAGATTGTGTTCCGCGGCGATGTTCTGCATCAGCTCATCCGCGAGCCAGGCATCCAGCCGATAAATCATCGCCGGATTACCACTGAACGGCCGATCACTGAATGCGTCGACCTGATGAAACTCGAGCTGCATAACCTTCTCCTTAAGTCAGTCGCCCGAGCATGCAACCACGAGGCGATCAGCGCCAGTGACAGAACCGGCCAATTTTCCACATACAGCAATAACGGCTATGGACGGCCGATGTCGGCAAATTTCGCCTGGGTATGTTCGGCGAGCACGGCGGGTGCCAATTCCACTTCCAGCCCACGCCGGCCGGCGCTGACATAAATAGTCGCAAAACCCTGAGCCGAGTGATCGATGAAGGTGCGCAGTCGCTTCTTCTGCCCCAACGGGCTGATGCCACCCAACAGATATCCGGTGGAACGCTGTGCTGCTGCCGGGTCGGCCATCTCGACTTTTTTCACACCGGCGGCATGCGCCAGCCCCTTGAGGTCGAGGCTTCCGACGACCGGCACTACTGCAACCAGCAATTCACCTTTTTCGCTGGCGGCAAGCAAGGTCTTGAACACCTGCGTCGGCTCAAGTGCCAGTTTTTCTGCGGCCTCCAACCCATAGGACGCGGCTTTGGGGTCATGTTCGTAACTGTGCACGCGATGTTCGGCACGAACTTTTTTCAACAAGTCCAACGCAGGGGTCATGGCAGCTCCGGGCTCGGCAGTGACGGAAAAACACTGTGCCGGATTCTAGGTGATCAGCCCCTAAAAGGCTCTATCCCAAGCCGTGATTCCCGTGACTTGCAGACACTCTGAGCGCGCCGTTCTGCATCGACGGCAAAGGATCATTCACACAGCGAATAGTTTTATTGTGACCGATGGTTCACTTTCGACCTTTGACAGGTTTGTTTCTTGTCTATATTTTTTCGAATCTGAATAATGTAAGAATTATCGTCATCGCAGCACCCCGCAGTAAACCGGGAAAGGAATGGGGATTTCTGACCGGGGAAAATCGCGCCCTGCCCTATCGGCAAGACGCCAGACAACAACAAAAACCGAGGTTTTCAATGACAACTGCTTTACAGCAACCATCGCTCTCGAGCCAATGCATGGCCGAACTTCTGGGTACTGCACTGCTGATCTTTTTCGGCACTGGTTGTGTTGCCGCGCTCAAAGTCGCGGGCGCCAGCTTCGGCCTGTGGGAAATCAGCATCATCTGGGGCGTCGGCGTGAGCATGGCGATCTACCTCACCGCCGGGGTTTCCGGCGCACACCTGAACCCGGCGGTCAGCATCGCGCTCGCGATCTTCGCTGACTTCGAAAAGCGCAAACTGCCGTTCTACATTCTTGCCCAGATCGCCGGCGCCTTCTGCGGAGCGCTGCTGGTTTACACGCTGTACAGCAATCTATTCTTCGATTACGAACAAACTCACCAAATGGTTCGCGGTTCGGCTGCCAGCCTTGAGTTGGCCTCCGTGTTCTCGACCTTCCCGAACCCGGTGCTGTCGACTGCTCAGGCGTTCCTGGTCGAGATGATCATCACCGCCATCCTGATGGGCGTGATCATGTCCCTCACCGACGACAACAACGGCCTGCCGAAAGGCCCACTGGCGCCGCTGCTGATCGGTTTGCTGATTGCCGTGATCGGCAGTTCGATGGGCCCGCTGACCGGTTTCGCGATGAACCCGGCACGTGACTTCGGTCCGAAACTGATGACTTTCTTCACCGGCTGGGGTGAAATTTCCTTCACTGGCGGCCGCGATATTCCGTACTTCCTGATTCCGATTTTTGCACCGATTGTCGGTGCCTGCCTCGGCGCTGCCGGGTATCGCGGGCTTATCGCTCGTCACCTGACCGGCGCCACACCTGCTACAAAGGATGCAGAACCGGCCATTGACGGCAAACCAAGAACTTCTTGAAACAGTCGGCGCCGGCTCCTGCCCAATAGAGCCTGCGCCACGGCCCACTCTCCCTTATTTCGTCCAAGGCAATCGACATGACCGACATTCAGAATAAGAACTACATCATTGCCCTCGATCAGGGTACGACCAGCTCCCGCGCGATCATTTTCGACCGCGATGCGAACGTGGTCTGCACCGCGCAGCGCGAATTCGCTCAGCATTACCCGCAGGCCGGTTGGGTCGAACACGATCCGATGGAAATCTTCGCCACCCAGAGCGCGGTGATGGTTGAAGCGCTGGCCCAGGCCGGTCTGCACCACGACCAGGTCGCAGCCATCGGTATCACCAACCAGCGCGAAACCACCGTGGTCTGGGACAAGACCACCGGTCGCCCGGTGTACAACGCCATCGTCTGGCAGTGCCGCCGCAGCACCGAGATCTGCCAGCAACTCAAGCGTGACGGCCACGAAGAGTACATCCGCGACAACACCGGTCTGGTCACCGACCCGTACTTCTCCGGCACCAAACTGAAGTGGATCCTCGACAACGTCGAAGGCAGCCGCGAGCGTGCACGCAACGGCGAACTGCTGTTCGGCACCGTCGATAGCTGGCTGATCTGGAAATTCACTGGCGGCAAGGTGCACGTCACCGACTACACCAACGCCTCGCGCACCATGCTCTTCAACATCCATTCGCTGGAATGGGATTCGAAGATGCTTGAGATCCTCGACATCCCGCGCGAAATGCTCCCGGAAGTGAAGGCTTCCTCGGAAATCTACGGTCGCACCAAAAGCGGCATCGCCATCGGCGGTATCGCCGGCGACCAGCAAGCGGCACTGTTCGGTCAGATGTGCGTTGAGCCGGGCCAGGCGAAAAACACCTACGGCACTGGCTGCTTCCTGCTGATGAACACCGGCGACAAAGCGGTGAAATCCCAGCACGGCATGCTCACCACCATCGCTTGCGGTCCGCGTGGCGAAGTCGCTTACGCACTGGAAGGCGCGGTGTTCAACGGCGGTTCGACCGTACAGTGGCTGCGTGATGAACTGAAGATCATCAACGACGCCCACGACACCGAATACTTCGCCAATAAAGTGAAGGACAGCAACGGCGTGTACCTGGTACCGGCATTCACAGGTCTGGGTGCTCCGTACTGGGACCCGTATGCCCGTGGCGCGCTGTTCGGGCTGACGCGCGGTGTGCGTGTGGATCACATCATCCGCGCTGCGCTGGAATCGATCGCCTACCAGACCCGCGACGTGCTCGACGCCATGCAACAGGACTCCGGCGAACGCCTCAAGGCCCTGCGCGTGGATGGCGGTGCGGTGGCGAACAACTTCCTCATGCAGTTCCAGGCCGATATCCTCGGCACTCAGGTCGAGCGCCCGCAAATGCGCGAAACCACGGCGCTGGGTGCGGCGTATCTGGCCGGTCTGGCGTGCGGTTTCTGGGGCAGCCTGGACGAACTGCGTGGTAAAGCGGTGATCGAGCGTGAGTTCGAGCCAAGCCTGGACGAAGTGGAGAAAGAGAAGCTGTACAAAGGCTGGAAGAAAGCCGTCAGCCGTACCCGTGACTGGGCGCGTGAGGACGCTGAATAAGCCAACCTGCAGAGACTGATAGGTAACTAACTGGTCGGGAGGAGATTCCTGCGGCATCATGGGCAAATTTTGCACGGCAGCCCAAAGGAAGCCCCATGAATCTGCCTCCCCGTCAGCAGCAAATCCTCGAGCTGGTCCGCGAACGCGGCTATGTGAGCATCGAGGAAATGGCCACGCTGTTCGTTGTTACCCCGCAAACCATCCGCCGCGACATCAATCAGCTCGCGGAAGCCAATCTGTTGCGTCGCTACCATGGCGGCGCCGCTTACGACTCCAGCGTCGAAAACACTGCCTATGCGATGCGCGCCGATCAGATGCGCGACGAAAAACAACGCATCGGTGAAGCCATCGCCGCACAGATTCCCGATCACGCCTCGCTGTTCATCAATATCGGCACGACCACCGAATCGATTGCTCGCGCCCTGCTCAATCACAATCACCTGAAGATCATCACCAACAACCTGCACGTAGCGTCGATGCTCAGTGCCAAGGATGATTTCGATGTGCTGCTGACTGGCGGCAATGTCCGTCGTGATGGCGGTGTGGTCGGTCAGGCGAGTGTGGATTTCATCAATCAGTTCAAGGTTGATTTCGCCCTGGTCGGGATCAGCGGGATCGATGAAGACGGCAGTTTGCTGGATTTTGATTATCAGGAAGTGCGGGTTTCGCAGGCGATCATTGCCAATGCACGGCAGGTGATTCTGGCCGCGGACTCGAGCAAGTTCGGGCGTAACGCGATGATCCGGTTGGGGCCGATCAGTCTGATCGATTGCCTGGTGACCGATCAGCAGCCGGTGCCGGCGTTGGCGCAGTTGTTGAGCCAGCACAAGATTCGCCTGGAAGTGGTTTAACCCCCCCAAGATCAAAAGATCGCAGCCTTCGGCAGCTCCTACATGGGTTCACTTGACCTGTAGGAGCTGCCGAAGGCTGCGATCTTTTGCATTTAATGTTCGAAAATTTTCTTTTAACCGCCCTTCGATGAGTTTTTTCAATCGAACGCGACTGGCTGCGCGCGTCTTTATGGGCTACCATTTTCGCAAATGAACATTCATGTTCGATTTCCAATATAGAAAATCAAAAGAACCCGAGGCCAGCCGATGTCCACCTCTACCTTGCGTACGCCCCCAATCTCCGAGATCTACGACATCGCCGTGATCGGTGGCGGGATCAATGGCGTGGGAATCGCAGCGGATGCCGCCGGTCGCGGGCTTTCGGTGTTCCTTTGCGAAAAGGACGATCTGGCCAGCCACACCTCGTCGGCCAGCAGCAAGCTGATCCACGGTGGCCTGCGCTACCTCGAACATTACGAATTCCGTCTGGTGCGCGAGGCGCTGGCTGAACGCGAAGTACTGCTGGCCAAAGCGCCGCACATCGTCAAACCGATGCGCTTCGTGTTGCCGCACCGTCCGCACCTGCGCCCGGCGTGGATGATTCGTGCAGGCCTGTTCCTGTATGACAACCTCGGCAAGCGCGAAAAACTCCCAGGTTCGAAAAGCCTGAAGTTCGGCGCCGACAGCGCGTTGAAAAGCGAAATCAAGAAAGGCTTCGAATACTCCGACTGCTGGGTCGACGACGCCCGCCTCGTGGTTCTGAACGCCATGGCCGCCCGCGAAAAAGGCGCCCACGTGCACACCCAGACTCGCTGCGTCAGCGCTCGCCGTACCAAGGGCCTGTGGCACCTGAACCTGGAACGTGCCGACGGCAGCCTGTTCTCGATCACTGCCAAAGCGCTGGTAAACGCCGCGGGCCCGTGGGTCGCCAAGTTCATTCGTGATGACTTGAAGATGGAATCGCCGTACGGCATCCGTCTTATTCAGGGCAGCCACATCATCGTGCCAAAGCTGTACGAAGGCGATCATGCGCACATCCTGCAAAACGAAGATCAGCGCATCGTTTTCACCATTCCTTACCTGAACCACTTCACCCTGATCGGCACCACCGACCGTGAATACACCGGCGATCCGGCGAAAGTCGCCATCACTGAAGGCGAAACTGATTACCTGCTGAAAGTGGTCAACGCGCACTTCAAACAGCAGATCAGCCGCGACGACATCCAGCACAGCTACTCGGGTGTACGCCCACTGTGCAACGACGAATCCGACAACCCGTCGGCCGTCACCCGCGATTACACCCTGGCCCTGTCGGCTGGCGGCGAAGAAGCGCCACTGCTGTCGGTGTTCGGCGGCAAGCTGACCACCTACCGCAAACTCGCCGAGTCGGCGATGGCGCAGTTGCTGCCGTTTTTCACCCAGATGCGCCCGAGCTGGACAGCCACCGCCACCCTGCCCGGCGGCGAAGACATGACCACGCCACAGGCTCTGTGCGCGCAGATTCGCGACAAGTTCGACTTCGTGCCGACCGAGATCGCCCGTCGCTGGTCCACCACTTACGGCAGCCGCACCTGGCGCATGCTTGAAGGCGTGGAAACCCTGGCCGACATGGGCGAGCACCTGGGCGGCGGACTCTACACCCGTGAAGTCGATTACCTGTGCAGCGAAGAATGGGCGACCACTGCCCACGACATTCTGTGGCGCCGCAGCAAACTCGGCTTGTTTACCACGCCGGCAGAGCAGGAAAAACTCGCAACCTATCTGGGTAAGGTTGAACAGAACCGCAAGATCGAAGCGGCCTGATTTTCGGATCAACGCTTAAACGAAAGCCCCTGAATTGAGAGATTCAGGGGCTTTTTGTTGTGCCAATGAGATCCAGCCCCCCTCACCCCAACCCTCTCCCCCCAAGGGGGGCGAGGGGAAAAGGGAGCAGATCGGCGAAGATTTCCAATCCTGAGGTCGACTCGATATTTCAGGTCGGCATACTCGCAAGGGCAACGCGGTCAGTCCCCTCTCCCCCTGGGAGAGGGCTAGGGTGAGGGGCTTTTGGGCCAGCATCACTGCGCCAGGTGCAACAACAGAAAATCAATGAACGCCCGTGACTTGTGTGGCAGATGCGGGGTGTTCGGAAATACCACATTGATCGACTGCGAAGGCAACGAATACTCCGGCAGCAAGCGCACCAGATGCCCGGCAGCAATGTCATCGGCCACCACCCAGGCCGGCAGAACCGACACCCCCAGCGACGACAACGTCATCGAGCGAATCGCCGTCGACGAGTTCGACTCGAAGTGGCTGGTACCGCCAACCTCGACGCCCTGCCCTTGGCCATGACGCAATGTCCAATGGGTCGGCGCCTGCAAATTGCTGTTGGCAATCCACGGCACGCTGTTCAGGTCCTGCGGCTCACGCACCGGATGTCGGACCAGGAATTGCTCGGTGGCCACCAGCACGATTTCATAATCGGCCAACTTGCGGCTCTTGAATGCCGAATCCGCCAAGTTGCCCAGACGGATCACCAGATCAAGTTTTTCCGCGACCAGATCATTCAACGAAGAGTTGAAGTTGTAGCACAGGCGAATTTCCGGATAACGCTCGGAGAACAGAGGGATCAACGGCAGAATATACTTTTCACCGTATTCACTGGTTGAACTAATTCGTAACTTTCCGGACACCCGATTATTACCTTTCAGGACATTATCAAACGCATTGTCGATGTCTGCGACAATGCCCTTGAACTCTTCATAAAACTCCTGACCTATTTCGGTCAGCGATATATTGCGGGTATTGCGGATCAACAGCGTCGCCGACAAAACTTCTTCCAGCGCCTTGACATGCAGGCTGGCCATGGCTTTGCTGATACTCAGATAGTTTGCAGCCTTGGTATAAGAACCAAAATCCACCACCGCAAGGAACGTCTGAACCCGATTAAGATGAGAGTGCATGGCGCTATGGCTCACTGTTAAATCCTGTCAAACATTGTTTTAAGCATAGTCGTATCGACACTTCAAGTCCATCGCCCCTATGCTGCGCGGCAAAGGGGATTCAACATGAACTATCGCTATAAGATCGCGCTGATCTTTCTGATCGGCTTTTTTATTGACTGTATAAACATATTTATGTCGGCGGTGGCACTGCCCAGTATATCGGCAACTTTACAGGTCAGTACTTCATCGGTGGCGTGGGTCGCCAATGCTTATATTCTTGGCCTGACCCTGATTATTCCGGTCAGCACCTGGCTGGCCGGGCGTTTTGGCAGTCGCGAAATTCTCACCGCTTCGATGCTGGTGTTCACCGGCTCTGTGTGGATGTGCGGCATGGCCGACAGTTTCCACGAACTGGTGATCTGGCGCTTCGTTCAGGGCGTCGGTGGCGGGCTGCTGATTCCGGTCGGTCAGGCGCTGACCTTCAATCTGTTTCAGGGCGAGCAGCGGGCGAAGATATCCACACTGGTGATGGCCGTCGCGCTGATTGCCCCGGCCATTTCACCGACGGTCGGCGGCATCATTGTCGACAGCAGTTCATGGCGTTGGGTGTTCTACAGCAACATTCCGTTCTCGTTGATCGCCGCCGGGCTGTCGTGGTTCTGGATCAAGGAAAGCAAACCGGCCGATCTGCCACGCCCTGACATCAAAGGCCTGCTGTTGGTCAGTGCCGCGCTCGCCAGCCTGCTGATGGGCATGTCGCTGTACGGCGGCGACTACCCGGCGCTGGCCGCGTTGAGCTGTGTCGCGGCGGGCTTGCTGTTCATCGTGCTGTACCTGCGGCACTACCGCCGCTGCAACAACGCGATCATCGAATTGAGCCTGCTTAAAAGCAAAAAACTCAGCACCTCGATCCTCATCTATTACGCGATTCCCGGCGTGTTCACCGGGGTCAACCTGATGAGCATTTTCTTCCTGCAGAACACCCTGCACTTCAGCGCCCGACTGACCGGGATGTTCATGATCCTCTATGCCATCGGCGCCTTCATTGCGATGACGATTTGCGGCCGGGTCTACAACCGCGTCGGCGCGAAACGCCTGTTCACCCTCGGCATGCTCCTGCACAGCGCCGGCATCGCCACGCTGATGCTGGTCAGCGCGCCAACGGACCTGTGGGTGATCGTCATCGCTTACAGCTTGATGGGCATCGGCGGTGGCATCGGCGCCAACACCGCGCAGACCACCTCGCTGATGGACTTTGCCGGCGGCGATACGCACAAGGCCAGCGTGATCTGGAACATCAATCGGCAGATGTCGTTCAGCCTCGGTGCCGCGTTGTTTCTGATGATCTTCAATGTGCTGCTCAAGCAGTTCGATACCACACAGGCTTACCACGCGACCTTCGCGATTGCCGCTCTGGTCGGGCTGTTCCCGCTGTTTCAGATGAGTCAATTGAACCCTCCAAAGGAATGCCATGAACAACAACCTGGTTGAACGAGCGCAACACAGTATTCACCACGTGCACGAACTGATTCATCGCGTCTTCACCGATGCCGACGGTGCCGGCGCAGACGCCATCGCGCCGCTGATGGACGTGTTCGCCGAGCACTTCAGCATGGTCACCACCTCGGCCGCCGTGGTCGGTCGGGCACAAGTCGAGCAACTGTTCAGCGGCGCCGTCGGTGCCCGCAAAGGTCTGGAGATCCTGATCAGCGAGCTGCACACGGTCTGGCACGAAGGCACGACCGTGGCCCTGCGCTACAAGGAAACCCATCGCCTGAACCAAAGCGAAACCTCGCGTATTTCGCTGGCGATCCTGCGTGTCCAGCACCACGACGTGCAGTGGTTGTACCTGCACGAAACACCGCTGAGCCAGGAAAATCCTGCATGAAATACACCGTCACCCACTGCCGGATGCTCTCGGCGTCGATCAAGGAAGTCACCGTCAGCGGCCCGCCTTCCCTGATCGACATGAGCCATGCCGGGACACATTTCAAATGGCTGATCCCGGGGCTGGAAGATGGTCGGCATTACTCGACGGTGCATGTGAACGAGGGTGAGGATGGTCAGTTCACCTTCGCCATTCGCCTCTCGCCGGACTCCGCCAGCAGCCAGTACATCGACACCTTGGCCGTCAATGACAGCGTGGAACTTGAAGGTCCGTTGAACACCTTCAACTACCCGATCGACGCTGACAGCGGGCGTGACATCGCGATTGCCGGCGGCATCGGCATCACGCCGCTGACCGGCATCCTGCGCCATCTCGACGCGTTGAACCGCCCTGCGCACCTGCATTACTTCGCCAAGAGCGCCGACGACGCGGTCTACGCCCGGCACCTGCAAGAACACCTGAAAGAGCGCATGCAACTGCACCTCTCCGGCAGTCGTCCGGCGATCAGCGAAGTGCTCGCCGATCTGCGCGCCGATGACCGTCTGTATGTCTGCGGCCCGGCGGCGATGCTCAACGCAGTGCTCAGCCACGCCGAGAGCGTCGGCCTGGCGCGTGAGCAGATCCATCTGGAAGTCTTCAACGTTGCCCGCGATGACGCCGCGCAAGGCTTTGTCATCGAGGCGGCCGACTCCGGCGTCAGCGTCAATGTCGGCCCGCAACAGTCGCTGCTCGAAGCTTTGGAGGCGGCAGGACTCGATCCGCTGTACGACTGCCGTCGTGGTGAATGCGGCGTCTGTGCGCTGGACGTACTGGAAGGCGAAGTCGATCACCGCGATTTCATCATGAGCGAACAGGAAGCGGCGTGCAGTGCGCGAATCTACCCCTGCGTCTCCCGCGCCAAAAGCCCGCGCCTGAAACTGGCGATCTGAGAGAGGACACCCCGTTGGACAACTATTTCAATGGCAGAGAAGTGCATAAATCTCTGTTCCTTGATCAGGCGCTTTTCGAACAGGAACAGCAGCGCGTATTCGCTGCGAGTTGGTGTTACCTGGGTCACGACAGCCTGATCCCCGAGACCGGCGACTACTTCACCACCACCCTCGCGCAACAGCCGCTGGCGATGGTGCGGCAAAAGAACGGCGCCATCGTCGTCCTGCACAATCGCTGCCCGCACAAAGGCGTGAAAGTCCTCGCTGAAGCGCGAGGCAATGTCGGCCGCTTCATGCGCTGCCCATACCACGCCTGGACGTTCAAGACTGACGGCGAGCTGCTGAGCATTCCGGTAAAAAAGGAATACGACGACTGCGACCTCAGCAGTTGTTCCGCGCACAAAGGCATGCGCCCGGTGAACGCGGTGCACAACTATCGCGGCTTCGTGTTTGTCCGTTTGACAGAAGAAGGCATCGGCTTCGAGGCGTTTTTCGGCGAGTCGCTGTCGACACTCGACAACATGGTCATGCGCTCACCGCAGGGCCAGTTGAAAGTGATCGGCCAGCCACTGCTGCACCGGCATCGCTGCAACTGGAAAATGGTCGTCGACAACCAGACCGACACCTGCCACCCGATGATCGCCCACGAGTCTTCGGCCGGCGAAGCCATACGCCTGTGGCAGGAAACCGGCAATCAGGGCAAGCCACCGATGGCGGTCGAACTGTTCTCGCCGTTCATGGCCTCCTACGAGTTTTTCGCCGGCATGGGTATTCGGGTCTGGCCCAATGGCCACGGGCACACAGGGGTCAGCAATTCGATCCACAAGGCGTACACCGACATCCCCGGTTACTGGGAATTGATGGTCGAAAGCTACGGTGAAGAACAGGCCCGGGCGATCCTCGACGACACCCGCCACAACACCGTGTATTTCCCCAACCTGATGGTCAAGGGACCGATCCAGACCTTGCGTGTGATCAAACCGGTCAGCGCCCGCGAAACCATCGTCGAGTCGTGGATCTTCGAACTGCAAGGCGCGCCCGTGCAGTTGCTGGAAAGAACCGTGCAGTACAACAACCTGATCAACTCGCCGTGCTCGATGGTCGCCCACGACGACGTGGAAATGTACGAACGGGCCATGGAAGGCCTGGGCAGCGACGCCAACGAATGGGTCAACGTCGCCCGCTTGTTCAGCCCGAACGAATCTTATGCGCAGAGCCAAGTGGTGTCCGGCACCAGCGAAATGGCCATGCGTAATTTCTATAACAGTTGGCAGCACTTGATGCGGGACGACCATGCAACACGATCAATCTAATCACCATGCCATCGAGCAACTGATCGAAACCGAACTGAACTTGCTCGACCAGCAGGATTTCGACGCCTGGCAACAGCTGCTCAGCGATGACTACCACTACTGGATCCCGATGACCCGTGAGCAGGTCAGCCCGTTGCACGAATCATCGCTGGTGTACGAAGACCGTTTTCTGACCACGCTGCGGATCAACCGACTGGCCAATGCACGCAACTTTTCCCAGCAACCGAAGAGTCGCAGCCTGCACATCGCCCAGCGCCCGCGCATCAGCCTCGACGCAGCCTCGTTCAGCGCCTTCGCCAGCTCCAACATGCTTTATTGCGAAGCCCGCGGCGACAACGAATGGCACTACCCGGTGACCGTCGAACATCAACTGATCAACATCGATGGCACGTGGAAGATTCACGGCAAGAAGATCCTGTTGCTCAACCCCGCACGCGCCCTTGAAAGCCTGCAGCTCATTATCTGATCGATCGAGAAGTCCCCCTGTGAAAGCTATTTCCCATGATGTCAGTCAGGCGTCCGCGTGCCTGTCTTTTCCCTACGTCGATCTACTGTATGACTATGGCCAGTTTCTGCGCAGTGCCGAGGAAGCCATTGGTTACCTGCCGGCGGAAACTGCCGAGAAACACATCGGCATCGTCGGCGCCGGCCTCAGCGGGCTGGTCGCCGCTTACGAATTGCTGCGCGCCGGTGCGCGTCGCGTGACGTTGTTTGAAGCCGAACCTGAGCATGTCGGCGGGCGCCTGCTGACGCAGTGCTTTGACGAGGAACAGCCACAATTCATCGCGGAAATGGGCGCCATGCGCTTTCCGCCGAGTGAGGTCGGTCTGTTTCATTACCTCAACCGATTCGGCATCCAGACCACCGAAGCGTTTCCCGACCCGGGTGTTGTCGACACTGAAATCCACTACCGGGGCGAGGCCCATCACTGGGCGGCGATGCAACCACCGCCGGCATTGTTCAGCACCGTGCACCAGGGCTGGATCGCGTTTCTCAGCGAAGGTGTCACCCTTGATGACGGTACGTGCCTGGCACCGCCGCTGCTGATCACCGAATTGCTCAAGCAGCACAATTACTGCGAAGTACAGCCCGAGTGGCAACGCTATCTGGACTGCTTCGGTGACAGCTCCTTTTACTCGGCGATGGTGCGCATCTTCACCGGCAAAAAGCCGCCGGGCGGCAAGCCGTGGCGCAAGCCCGAAGACTTCCATCTGTTCGGCTCGCTGGGCATTGGCTCGGGCGGTTTCCAGTCGGTGTACCGCGCCTCGTTCACCGAGATCCTGCGTCTGGTGGTGAATGCGCTGGAGGTCAATCAGCGTCTGGTACCCAACGGCATTTCCTCGCTGGCCGAGCGGATTGCCGACACCGAATTCAACGGTATTCAGGTGCGCGACATGATCTGCCGCACACGCATCGAATCGATCAACAAGGGTGCGCACGGCGAAATTCTGCTGGCCGGCAGCAATGGCGAAACCTACGCCTGCGACCGCGTCATCACCACCACCACGACCCGCGCCCTGCAAGTGAACCTCAAGCTCACGCAGAACCAGGCCTTCGTCAATCGCGACGTCGCGCGGGCGATCAACGAAACGCATATGGTCGGCTCATCCAAGCTGTTCATCCTGACCAAGGACAAGTTCTGGCTCAAACATGGCTTGGCCCAGAACATCCAGACCGACACCCTGGTCAAGGGCGTGTATTGCCTCGACTACGCGCCTCACGATCCGGATTCCTGGGGCGTGGTGCTGATCAGTTACACCTGGGAAGACGACTCGCACAAGATGGTTTCGATGACCGACAAAGTGCAGCGTTGCCTGCGTCTGGTCGATGAACTGGCGATGAGCGCACCGGAATTTGCCAGCCATCTGCTCCCGCTGGACGGTGACTATCAGCGTTACGTTCTGGAATACGACTGGCTGACCGACAAGCACGCACTCGGCGCTTTCAAGCTGAATTTCCCCGGCGACGACATTTACTCCGAGCGCCTGTTTTATCAGTTCCGCACCGCACTCGATCCGAAACAGGACACCGGTTTGTATCTGGCCGGTTGCGGCGCCTCGTTCACCGGCGGCTGGGCCGAGGGCGCGATCCAGACCGCGCTGAATGGCGCGTGCGCGGTGATCAGCAGCCTGGGCGGCGACCTGATTGCCGGCAACCCGCTCGACGACTTGCACTCGCAGTACCGCTACTGCTGACCCAGTCCCTATCCACGCCGAGAACAATCCATGTACAGCCAGCTTTCAATTGAACAGCTCGTCAACGGTTTTCGCAGTGGCCAACACTGCCCGGACACCTGGCAGCACGCCTTGCGCGAGCGTCATGTGCAGATGCAACACCTGAACAGTTTCATCACCTTCGACCCGTCAGCGTTCAAGGCAAATGCCGCCGGGCCCGACAGCGCACTGTATGGACTGCCGGTGTCGTTCAAGGACAACATCAACGTCAGCGGCCTGCCGACCACCGCCGGCACGCCCGGGCTGGCCGACTATGTGCCGCAGAACGATGCCGACATCGTTCAGCGCTTTCGGCAATTGGGCGCGCAGGTTGTGGGCAAGAACAACATGCACGAATTGTCGTTCGGCGTGACCTCGGCCAACCACTCTCATGGCGCCGTGATCAACCCCGCCAACGAGCGCCACAGTGCCGGCGGCAGCAGCGGCGGTTGCGCGGCGGCAGTCGCCGCTGGGCTGGTGCCCTGCGCGGTCGGCACCGACACCGGCGGTTCGGTACGGATACCGGCGGCGTTCTGCGGCATCGTCGGGTTTCGTCCGACTACGGGCGTGTACCCCGCCGATGGCATCGTCCCGGTGTCACAAACCAAAGACACCCCGGGCCTGCTGACCCGCACGGTGGAAGATTGCCAGTTCGTTCACGCGCAACTGAGCGGCAGCCTGCATCAGGCTGAAACCCGACCGTTGCGCATTGGCATTCCCGAGCGTTTTCTCTGGACCGACCTCGCTGACAACGTGCAACGCGCTTGCCGCGCGGCCATCGATACCTTGGCCGAGCGCGGCGTGATCATCGTGCCGGTCGACGATGCCGTGATTGGCGAGATCAACGAGAGCATTCAGTTTCCCCTGCCGATCTATGAGTTCTTCATCGACTTTCCACGCTTCCTGATGAAAGCAGGGCGCGGCGAACAGTTCCTCGACATCCTCGCGCAGATTCGCGATCCGGCGATCAAGAAAATCCTCACCGCCCAACTGGAAAGCCCGGCGATTTCCTACACCGACTACGTGCAGGCGCTGATGAGCAAGCTGCGTCTGGAGAAGGAGTACCGCGCCCTGTTCAGCCGCCATCAACTGGATCTGCTGGCTTACCCGACCGTCACTTGCAGCGCGCCATTGCTCAGCGATTGTTCGGATGAAAGCAACTTTGAAACTTTCGTGCGCAATACCGATCCGGCGAGCAACCTGGCGGCGCCGAGCATCAGCGTTCCGGTGGCGGCGGCGGGTGAGCTGCCAGTGGGCCTGTCGTTTGATGCGCTGCCGGGGCAGGACAGCTTTTTGCTGGCGAATGTTCAACGGTTAGCTCGTTTGCTCAACATCGCCTAAACCACGATCCCTGTGGGAGCGAGCCTGCTCGCGAAGGCGTCGTGTCAGTCGACATCAACTTCGTCTGCCAGACCGCATTCGCGAGCAGGCTCGCTCCCACAGGGGGACCTTGCGTCGATGCACCTATAACAATTCAAATTGCGGGCCTTGCCATGCGCGTCACCTCAATATCCTCCGTTCCCGCTGTCGAACGCTCGCCGTCGATCCTTGGCGGCGCCATGATCATCGGCGGCACCATCGTCGGTGCCGGCATGTTCTCGCTGCCGGTGATCATGTCCGGCCTTTGGTTCTACGGCTCGGTCGCCGTGCTGCTGTTTGCCTGGTTCTGCACCTTGCACTCAGGCCTGATGATTCTCGAAGCTAACCTCAACTACCGCGAAGGCGCGAGTTTCTCCACGATCACCGGCGATCTGCTCGGCCGTAGCTGGAGCCGTTTGAACGGCTTGAGCATTGTGTTTGTCCTCTACACCCTGACGTACGCCTACATTTCCGCCAGCGGCTCAGTGATTCACCACACCGCGCAATCCTTCGGGCTTGAATTGTCATCGCGCGCGGGCGGTTTGGGGTTCACGCTGCTGGTGGCGTTCATTGTCTGGCTGAGTACCACGGCGGTGAGTCGCATGACTACGCTGGTGTTCGGCGCAAAAATCCTCGCATTCTTTCTGACCTTCGGCGGTTTGCTGGGCCATGTGCAAAGCACCACGCTGCTTGATCTGAACAGCGGCGACAGCCACTACTGGCCCTATTTGCTGGTGACCCTGCCCTTCTGCCTGACTTCGTTCGGTTTTCACGGCAACGTGCCGAGCCTGATGAAGCACTACGGCAAGGATCCACAGCGGATTCGCGCCTGTCTGGTCGGCGGCACCTTGATCGCACTGGCGCTGTATCTGGTGTGGATGCTGTGCAGCATGGGCAACATTCCCCGCGACGCGTTCAGGGACATTGCGCAGCGCGGCGGCAACATCGATGTGCTGATCAGCGCCCTGGGGGCACGGCTCAACAGCGCCAACGTCGATCTGCTGCTGACGTTTTTCTCCAATTTCGCCGTGGCCTGTTCGTTTCTCGGGGTAACCCTGGGTTTGTTCGATTACCTGGCCGATGTGCTCAAGTTCGACGACAGCCCCGTCGGTCGCCTGCAGACGGCGGCCGTGACGTTCGGGCCACCGATGCTCGGTGGTTTTCTCTGGCCGGAAGGCTTTCTGCATGCCATCGGTTTCGCCGGGTTGGCGGCAACGTTGTGGGCGGTGATCACCCCGGCGCTGCTGGCACGCGCGTCGCGCAAGCGCTTTGGCAGCCCGCGCTATCGCGTGTGGGGCGGCACGCCGATGATCGTTCTGGTGCTGTTTTTCGGGGCGATCTGTGCGACGTCCCATGTACTGTTCGTGTTTGATTGTCTGCCGGTATGGCGCTGAGGCGTCGCGTTCGGTTTTCCGAACGCGACTTCACGGTCGATTCGGTTAACCGGATCAGCCAAGCTGAAAAATACTGCCACAAAACTTTAATAACGTTATAAATCATCAGGTTAGCTATCTGCGACTGGTCTGGCACGACTCATGCTCTACACTCTCTCGACGAATGCCTGTTGCGCCAACACTTCAGGAGCCGTCAGGCATTCGAAGCACAAAAGGGCCGACAAACTGGCTCCATAAAAAAAACAATGTCGAGGAAAATTTGATGCGCATCGTTCCCCACATCCTGGGCGCAGCCATTGCGGCCGCTCTGATCAGCACGCCAGTTTTCGCCGCCGAACTCACCGGCACCCTGAAGAAAATCAACGATTCGGGCACCATCACGCTCGCTCACCGCGACAGCTCCATTCCGTTTTCCTACATCGCGGACGCTTCCGGCAAACCCGTGGGCTACTCCCACGACATTCAAGTGGCCATCGTCGAGGCCCTGAAAAAAGACCTGAACAAGCCAGACCTGCAGGTCAAATACAACCTGGTGACCTCGCAAACCCGTATCCCGCTGATCCAGAACGGCACCGCGGATATCGAGTGCGGCTCCACCACCAACAACGCCGAGCGCGCTCAACAAGTCGACTTCACCGTCAACATCTTCGAAATCGGCACCCGACTGCTGGTCAAGAAAGACAAGGATGGCAAGCCGTCCTACGCTGACTTCGCCGACCTGAAAGGCAAAAACGTCGTGACCACCGCCGGCACCACGTCCGAGCGCATCATCAAAGCGATGAACGCCGACAAGCAGATGGGCATGAACATCATCTCCGCCAAAGACCACGGCGAATCCTTCAACATGCTGGAAAGCGGCCGCGCCGTGGCCTTCATGATGGACGACGCGCTGCTGGCCGGCGAAGAAGCCAAGGCCAAGAAACCGGCTGACTGGATCATCACCGGTACTCCACAGTCCTTCGAAGCCTACGCGTGCATGGTTCGTAAAGACGACCCGGCCTTCAAGAAGGCTGTCGATGACGCCATCGTCGCCCTGTACAAGTCTGGCGAGATCAACAAGATCTACAGCAAGTGGTTCGAAAGCCCGGTCCCACCAAAAGGCCTGAACCTGAACTTCCCGATGAGCGACAAGGTTAAAGATCTGATCGCCAACCCGAGCGACAAGCCGGCGCCTGACGTAAAAATCTGATTCCTGACTAACCTTATTGCCTGAGGGGGCCACTCTCCCTCAGGCGTCTGTTACTACCTGCGGGCTTTACTGTGGAACACTCGACCTGGCGGTTTTCGAGCCGATCGCGTGTGCCTGACGTTCAACGTCAGGCGGGAAAGGATCTTCCCCAAGCGGGTGCTTGTACATCGATCGATCTCGAGGGGAGACCCTAATGAATTACAACTGGGACTGGGGCGTGTTCTTCAAGTCCACCGGCGTCGGCAGCGAGACTTATCTCGACTGGTACGTCACCGGTTTGGGCTGGACCATTGCCATCGCCATCGTGGCGTGGATCATCGCCTTGCTGCTGGGCTCCATTCTGGGGGTCATGCGCACGGTGCCGAACCGCATCGTATCGGGCATCGCCACCTGCTACGTGGAACTGTTTCGCAACGTGCCACTGCTGGTTCAGCTGTTCATCTGGTACTTCCTGGTACCCGACCTGCTGCCGCAAAACCTGCAGGACTGGTACAAACAGGACCTCAACCCGACCACCTCGGCTTACCTGAGCGTTGTCGTGTGCCTGGGCCTGTTCACCGCTGCCCGCGTTTGCGAACAAGTGCGCACCGGCATCCAGGCGCTGCCACGCGGCCAGGAATCCGCCGCCCGCGCCATGGGCTTCAAGCTGCCGCAGATCTACTGGAACGTGCTGCTGCCCCAGGCTTACCGCATCATCATTCCGCCGCTCACCTCGGAATTCCTCAACGTCTTCAAGAACTCCTGCGTGGCGTCCCTGCTCGGCCTGATGGAACTGCTGGCGCAAACCAAACAGACCGCCGAATTCTCGGCCAACCTGTTTGAAGCCTTCACCCTGGCCACGCTGATTTACTTCACCCTGAACATGAGCCTGATGTTGCTGATGCGCATGGTCGAGAAGAAAGTCGCGGTGCCCGGCCTGATCTCCGTGGGGGGTAAATAATGGACTTCGATTTCAGCGGCATCATCCCCGCCATCCCGGGCCTGTGGAACGGCATGGTCATGACCTTGCAGTTGATGGTCATGGGCGTGGTCGGCGGCATCGTGCTGGGGACGATCCTCGCGCTGATGCGCTTGTCATCCAGCAAACTGCTGTCGCGCGTTGCTGGCGCTTATGTGAACTACTTTCGTTCGATCCCGCTGCTGTTGGTGATCACCTGGTTCTACCTGGCGGTACCGTTCGTGCTGCGCTGGATCACTGGCGAAGACACGCCGATTGGCGCGTTCACTTCCTGCGTCGTGGCGTTCATGATGTTCGAAGCCGCGTACTTCTGCGAAATTGTCCGGGCCGGTGTGCAGTCGATCCCCAAAGGTCAGATGGCCGCCGCGCAGGCGATGGGCATGACCTATGGCCAGACCATGCGTCTGATCATCCTGCCCCAGGCGTTCCGCAAGATGACCCCGTTGTTGCTGCAACAGTCGATCATCCTGTTTCAGGACACCTCGCTGGTCTACACCGTGGGCCTGGTGGACTTCCTTAACTCCGCCCGCTCCAGCGGCGACATCATCGGTCGTTCCAACGAGTTTCTGATCTTCGCCGGTGTCGTCTACTTCATCATCAGCTTTTCCGCCTCGCTGCTGGTCAAGCGTCTGCAAAAAAGGTTTGCCGTATGATCTCTATCAAGAACATCAACAAGTGGTATGGCGACTTCCAGGTGCTGACTGATTGCAGCACCGAGGTCAAAAAAGGCGAAGTGATCGTGGTCTGCGGCCCGTCGGGGTCCGGCAAGTCGACCCTGATCAAATGCGTCAACGCGCTGGAGCCGTTCCAGAAAGGCGACATCGTCGTCGACGGCACCTCGATTGCCGACTCGAAGACCAACCTGCCGAAACTGCGTTCGCGCGTCGGCATGGTGTTCCAGCATTTCGAACTGTTCCCGCACCTGACCATCACCGAAAACCTGACCATCGCGCAGATCAAGGTGTTGGGCCGCAGCAAGGAAGAGGCGACAAAAAAAGGTCTGCAACTGCTCGAGCGCGTCGGTCTGTCGGCACATGCCCACAAGCATCCGGGACAACTGTCCGGCGGTCAGCAACAGCGTGTGGCGATTGCCCGTGCGCTGGCGATGGACCCGATCGTCATGCTGTTCGACGAACCGACCTCGGCGCTCGACCCGGAAATGGTCAACGAAGTGCTCGACGTGATGGTGCAACTGGCCCACGAAGGCATGACGATGATGTGCGTGACCCACGAAATGGGCTTTGCGCGCAAAGTGGCCGACCGAGTGATCTTCATGGACGCCGGCAAGATCATCGAAGACTGCCCGAAAGAGGAATTTTTCGGCGACATCAGCGCCCGTTCCGAACGTGCGCAGCACTTCCTCGAGAAAATCCTGCAGCACTAAAAGCAACACCGCCTCCCCCTGTAGGAGCTGCCGCAGGCTGCGATCTCTTGACTTTGTTTTTAAAGATCAAAAGATCGCAGCCTGCGGCAGCTCCTACAGGGGATTGGTGAAGTCTGTTGTGGTGGTTGACCCAAGGCAACTGTGATGAAATGCGACCCCAATCTCTATCGCGCCGCGCCGCCATCACTTGCCGTGAAACCCCGTCTGATTCGTCATTTGTTCCTGCCGCCGCTGATCATCGCCCTGATGATCGGCCTGGGTTTCATCGGCTTCTGGACCAGTGAACATTTCGGCATTCGCAGCCTCGGCGAAAATGGCCAGCGCCAGCTGGAACTGCACGCCCGTGCGGTCGAGAGCGAGATCAGTAAATACACCTACCTGCCCAGCCTGCTGGAACTCGAAACGAGTGTGTCGCAACTGCTCGCCGAGCCGACCCCGGAGCACCGGCAAAAGGTCAACGATTACCTCGAAGGCCTGAACCGACGCAGCCGCAGTCGGGCCATCTACGTCATGGACACCACCGGCCGTGTCATGGCCACCAGCAACTGGCGCGATGTCGACAGTTACCTCGGTGAAGACCTGTCCTTTCGTGCCTACTTCCAGAGAGCCATCCGTGGCGAACCCGGACGTTTCTACGGTATCGGCAGCACCAACGGCGAACCGGGTTACTACCTCGCCCACGGCCTCGAAGAACACGGCAAGATCATCGGCGTCGCCGTGGTCAAGGTGCGCCTTGAAGCCATGGAAGAACGCTGGCAACGCGCACGTCTGGAAGCCTTTGTCAGCGATGAAAACGGCATCATCATTCTCTCCAGTGATCCGGCCCGACGCCTCAAGTCAGTGATCCCGCTCACTGACGAAATCAAAGAGAAACTCGCCCGCAGCCTGCAGTACTACTGGTTCCCGCTCAACGAACTGCAACCGCTGGCCCGTGAAACCCTGTCCGAAGGCGTGGAAAAACTCACCTTTCCCGCCAACAGCGAAGTGCGCTCCGACGATGACGACATCAGCTATCTCGCGCAGACCCGGCCACTGACCGACACGCCGTGGAATTTCACCCTGCTCACACCGTTGCAGGACCTGCGCCGTGAAGCAATCAATCAAGGGATTCTGGTCGCGGTCGCCTTCGCGTTGGTCGCCTTCTTGCTGATCGCCTGGAACGAACGGCGCAAGGTCATCGCCACCCGCCTCGCCGCCCGCGAAGCCTTGCAGGAAGCCAACAATCAGCTTGAGCGTCGGATTACCGAACGCACCACCGACCTGCGCGCCAGCAACGAGCGTCTGAAGAGCCAGATCCGCGAACGCCGTCAGGCCGAAGAGACCCTGCGCCGTGCGCAGGATGAGCTGGTGCAGGCCGGAAAACTCGCTGCCATTGGCCAGATGTCGACCAGCATCGCCCACGAATTGAACCAGCCGCTGGCAGCGATGCGTACGCTGTCGGGCAACACCGTGCGCTTCCTCGAACGGGGTCAACTGGATGTCGCCAGCACCAATCTGAAAACCATCAACGAGCTGATCGACCGCATGGGCCGGATCACCGCCAGCCTGCGTTCGTTCGCCCGCCGCGGTGACAACCAAGGCCAGGCCAGCCTCGGCAAAGCCGTGGAGGCAGCGCTGCAATTGCTCGGTGCGCGCGTGGAGAATTCAACGCTGGACATACACCGGCAGTTCATCGATGTGCAGGTGCAGATCGACCAGACCCGCCTTGAACAGATTCTGGTCAACCTGATCGGCAATGCCCTCGACGCCATGCAGGCGCAACCACAGCCCGAACTGTGGCTGGAGGGTGAAGAGTTCAACGGTAAATATCGCCTGCGCGTGCGCGATAACGGCCACGGCGTCGACGCCGAAGCGCGCAAGCATCTGTTCGAACCGTTCTTCACCACCAAACCCGGCGAACAAGGCCTGGGTCTGGGACTGACGCTTTCCGCCAGCCTCGCGGCTGCCACCGGTGGTCACCTGGGTGTCGAACACCCGGCCAGCGGTGGCGCCACCTTCGTCCTCAGTTTACCGTTGGTAAGCCCAACTCCTGCCGAGCCAATATGAACCCCGAACTCAGTGTACTGATCGTCGAAGACGACCCCCATGTGCTGCTCGGTTGCCAGCAGGCGCTGACCCTGGAAGACATTCCCTGCGTGGGCGTCGGCAGTGCCGAGGAAGCGCTGGAGCGGGTCGGCGACAACTTTGCCGGCATCGTCATCAGCGACATTCGCCTGCCGGGCATCGATGGTCTGGAACTGCTGACCCGCCTCAAACAACGCGATCGCAGCCTGCCGGTGGTGTTGATCACCGGCCACGGCGATATTTCCATGGCCGTCGGCGCGATGCAGAAAGGCGCCTACGACTTCATGGAAAAACCGTTCTCGCCGGAACGTCTGGTGGATGTCGCGCGTCGGGCGCTGGAGCAACGCAGCCTCGCCCGCGAAGTGTCGTCGCTGCGCCGCCAACTGGCCGAACGAGATTCCCTCGAAGGACGGATCATCGGTCGCTCGCCGGCGATGCAGAACCTGCGAGAACTGATCGCCAACGTCGCCGATACCTCGGCCAACGTGTTGATCGAAGGCGAGACCGGCACCGGTAAAGAACTGGTCGCCCGTTGCCTGCACGACTTCAGTCGTCGTCACAGCAAGCAATTCGTCGCACTGAACTGCGGCGGCCTGCCGGAAAACCTCTTCGAAAGCGAAATCTTCGGTCACGAGGCGAACGCCTTCACCGGCGCTGGCAAACGGCGCATCGGCAAGATCGAACACGCGGATGGCGGCACGCTGTTCCTCGACGAAGTGGAAAGCATGCCCCTGCCCTTGCAGATCAAACTGCTGCGCGTGCTGCAGGAGCGGACCCTCGAACGCCTCGGTTCAAACCAGAGCGTGGCGGTCGATTGCCGGGTGATTGCGGCGACCAAGTCCGACCTCGATGAATCGAGCAAAGCCGGGGAATTTCGCAGCGACTTGTACTACCGCCTCAACGTGGTGACGCTGGAGCTGCCGCCATTGCGCGAGCGTCGCGAAGACATCCTGCAACTGTTCGAACACTTCACCCAACAGTCGGCCCTGCGCTTTGATCGCGCATTGCCGGAGCTGGATAACCAGACCCTGTCGAACCTGATGAGCCATGACTGGCCAGGCAACGTGCGTGAACTGCGCAACGTCGCCGAGCGCTTCGCCCTCGGCTTGCCGGCGTTCAAGAAGTCTGGCGCCAACAGTGGCGGACAAGGGCTGGCGTTTGCCGAAGCGGTGGAAGCGTTCGAGCGCAACCTGCTCAGCGATGCCCTGCAACGCAGCGGCGGCAACCTGACTCAGGCCAGTCTTGAGCTGGGCATGGCCAAGACCACGCTGTTCGATAAAGTGAAAAAATACGGCCTGAGCCATTAAGCGAGAACGACGTGGACCTGTTTTTCAAAGCCCTGTTGGGCGCCGCGGTGGTGCTGATCATCGCGGCGCTGTCGAAGACCAAAAACTACTACATCGCCGGGCTGGTGCCGCTGTTTCCGACGTTTGCGCTGATCGCGCATTACATCGTCGGCAAGGGGCGTTCGATTGAGGATCTGAAGACCACGATCGTGTTCGGGATGTGGTCGATCATTCCGTATTTTGTGTATCTGGCGACGTTGTATGTGATGGTGGACCGGATGCGACTGGAGGCGTCGCTGGCCGTCGCGGCAGTAGCATGGTTGATGGCCGCCACTGTGTTGGTGACTGTTTGGGTACGCCTGCACAGCTGACCCTCACCCCAGCCCTCTCCCGTAGGGAGAGGGGGCCGACCGAGGCGTCTTGCGTCTGACATCGACCTGAAAGATCCAGTCGACCATGGATTCGGTACATCACGTTCACGTCGGCGTATCACTCCAGCATCCCCCAATCAGTCCCCTCTCCCTCCGGGAGAGGGCTAGGGTGAGGGGCTTTTAGCTTTTCAGTTGACGGCACCACCCCGGGTGTCAGCCATAATCTGCCGAATCGCCCCGACAAACGTCTCCACCGGCTGCCCACCGGTGACCGCATACTGCCCGTTGAACACCACCGTCGGCACCGAACTCACCCCGCGTTGCAGCCACAGCTGTTCTTCTTCACGCACCTCATCGGCAAATTCGTCAGACGCCAGAATGGCCTCGGCCCGCTGACGATCCAGCCCGACACTTGCAGCAATCTGCACAAGCTGGCGATGATCCGACGGATTGCCGCCCTCACCGAAATAAGCCTTGAACAGCGCCTCTTTCAAAGCCAACTGCTCCCCTTCAAGCCCGGCCCAATACAACAAGCGGTGCGCATCGAAAGTGTTGTAGATACGGCTGTTGCCATCAGTGCGAAAGGCGAACCCGAGTTCAGCGCCACGGGCACGAATGGCTTCACGATTTTTCTGCGATTGCTCGGGAGTAGAGCCGTATTTTTCGTGGATGTGCTCGGCAATGTTCTGCCCTTCGGCACCCATTTTCGGATTCAGCTCGAACGGCTGGAAACGGATCTCGGCCTGCACTTCGTTGCGCAGGATTTCCAGCGCTTCAAGCAAGCCATACAAACCGACGACGCACCAGGGGCAGGAGACGTCGCTGACAAAGTCGATTTTCAGGGCGGAACTCATCACACACCTCGCGGGGGAATCGTGCGGGAAAGTTTGCACGATACACCTGCTCCGGATTATGTGGCGACCGTGATGTCCCCATCGCTGGCACGCCAGCTCCCACAGGTTCGGTGTGATCCTTGTGGGAGCTGGCTTGCCAGCGATGGGGACACAGCAGATTTCCCGGTTACAGCAGATTCGCGCCCACCACCGGCTCAATCTGCGCCCAGTGCGAAGTGTCTTCACGATGCGCCTGCAGATACGGCAGCACCGCCGCCAGCAACGGCTCCTTGAACGCCTCCTGAAACCGATGCGCCAGCCCCGGAATCAGCTTCAACTGACTGCCGCGAATGTGCGCCGCCAGATGCACGCCGTGCATCACCGGCAACAACGGGTCCGCCGTGCCATGCACCACCAGCGTCGGCACGCGCAATTGGTTGAGCAACGCCACCCGGCTCGGCTCGGCAAGAATCGCCATGATCTGCCGCTTCACGCCTTCGGGGTTGAACGCACGGTCGTAAGACAGCGCCGCCTGATGCAACAAGGCCTGGCGATCATCCGTCACCGCCGGGCTACCCAGTGCCGCCAGCAGATCAGCCTGTTGCTCCAGCGCCACCTGACGATTCGGTGCACCGCGTCGCGACAGCAACTGCACCAGCGCCGCACTCGGTGCCGGCAATCCTTCGGCGCCCGAAGTGGTCATGATCAACGTCAGACTCTCGACCCGCTGCGGCGCCATCGCGGCCATGTGCTGGGCGATCATCCCGCCCATACTCGCGCCCAGCACATGGAATTGCTCGACGTGCAACGCGTTCATCAAACCCAGCGCGTCATCAGCCATGTCGGTCAAGCTATACGGCGCCGCCACCGGCAGGCCGAGCTTGTAGCGCAACACTTCGAAGGTCAGGTTGGCTTCGGCCGGCGCCTGACGCCAGGTCGACAAGCCGACATCGCGGTTGTCATAGCGAATCACCCGAAAGCCCTGCTGACACAGCGCGACTACCACTTCATCCGGCCAGTGGATCAACTGTCCACCCAGGCCCATGACCAGCAGCAACGCCGGATCAGACGCACGGCCAATGCTCTGGTAAGCCAGGCTCACCTGCTGCAGATCGACGTGTTCAGTTGGCACATTCACATCGCAACGCGCTGCCGCCCATGCCGACGACCCGAAAAAAATCGCGGCCAACAAAGCCGCGACAGATAGAAAACCCTTAGCCATGAAAAACACCGAAACGCAGAACCCCAGTAGAGCGCGAGTCTGATGAAGTTTGTACAAGCGCGCTGCCACAGTTCCATGACAGTTTGATGAAGAGTGCCGAGCGGTCATGGTCGTTGGCTGCAAACAATATCTATGTACCGCCATCGCCTTGCGTGATTTGTCTTCAATGACGCGCTCAGGGACGGATTCCCCGCCCCGTCATGCGAGCCATGCCACCATGCCCGATCGCCTTGTTCTGGATGAACTCCCCGCACCCTCACCGTTGCCCGAGACCGTCGAGCACCTGCCGGAAACGATTGATGACAGCCTGTTGCAGCAGGCCAGCCACCGCTGGCGCGGCAGCCACGAGGGTTTACGCGAATTGTTTGCCGCCAGCCCGGCCCTGCGCGACAGCATTAATGAGTTGCTGCGACAACAACTGCAACTGGACGGTGAAACAAGCGGATTGCGTTTTGCTGCCACCGATGACGAACCGGCACACACCGTCAGCCTTACCGATGCCTGTGCCTTTGTCGCTCAACAGCCGACGCTGGAAAGCGATCTGGATCAACACTGTGATCTCAGCGGAATCAGCTCAGATCATGCGCTGTACGCTTTAAAGCCTGTGCAACTCCTTGAAAAGCTCAAATCGCTCGATCCGCGCAAAAGCCACGAGATTTGCTGGGCACAGTTCTGGGATGCGCGGGCGCCGCGCACGCCTGTGTCGCGACGTACCCGCGCCACGCAACTTTACCGCGCGCACTTCGAAGCCACCGCACACACGGCCCTCGCCAACCGGGTCATCACCGCCGCGCAACTCAAAACGCTGCAACAAATCATCGACTCAGGGCCGGACGCGCTGACAGTCGAGGGCCAAGCCATCCACACGGAAAAACTGGCACTGGTGCTGAGCAACGACAGCAAAGTCAAACTCCCCGGTGCTTGGGTCGTCAGCGTCGGCGATCTGGCCTCGGCGGCGCCACTGCTCTATCTGCCGTGCAACGCCACCTCGATCCAGGCCTTCAACACTCGCGCAGAAATGCAAACCTGGCTGGCCCGGCAGATACAGATCCCCACCGGACTGCCCAAGGAGATCCTGCGCGTTGACTACAGCGCAGCGCTCGACCCGATGGTCACCGGGGCCAGCGATCTGTTCGCCGACCGCCACCACGCGCAACTCGACGCCTTGAGCAATACCAACAAAGGCAAAACCGGGATCAGGGCGCACGGCGCGCGATCACTGGTACATGTCGATCTGATCGACCATCAGCGCAGCAGCGCGATCATCGTGGCCGCCCCGCCAAAACCGCTCACCGCCACCAGTGATATCGAAACGGTGGAGAAACCGCTGTTCGGCAGCCTGTCGGCCGGCATTCCACTGGCGCTACGACAAGCGACGCTCAAACGTCAACGCGATGCGCTCGAACGTTTGCAGGACAACGACGGTGACGGCTCTGGATATCGAGCGTGCAAGGAAGCGCTCAAAGCGCTGGAGGCAGCCGAACAAGCCGGCGAGACCGCCGCCACATCGCTGCTTTACCGCGACAGCGTGCTCGACGTGAGCACCTTCAACTCAGCGTTTTCGGCCCTTCGTAAGGCGCACCACGACGGCTTGTCTGCCGAAGGCAAGCTGCAAGCAACCTTGGGCCAACTCGACAGTGCCGAACACGATCTGCTCAAAGCCGTATTGGACACTCCCATTGCGGCTGACCGCGACACCCACATCACGGCGGCCAGCCTGACGTTGGTACTGACCGAGACCAAGGACGGCATCACTACGACGCAGAGCGAACCCCTCAAGGGCGCGCTGGTCATCGGAAGGCAAGCCGCCCTCTCGGACAGCACATCGACTTCCTGCCTGATGCTCTACTGGCCGGGCGCCGGCGGTGGCCTGCAGCGCTTTGCCGATCAGCGGACCATGGAGCGCGAGGTGTTCAGGATTCTGCACCAGGACAGCGATCTGACCCTGCAATTGAGCCCCCTTGCCACAGACCCGTTGCATCACTGCCTCAATGAGCTGATTGCCGACTTCGACGCGAAAGCCACAGGTCTGCGCGGTAAATCCGAACAGGCTGACGCGCTGGAAATTCTGCGCCAAAGCTGCCTCGCCAATCTGCAGGTGCCAGTACACGCCGCCAGAAGCCTGGCCTTCGCTCACCTGCTGGAGCAGGAACGCAGCGGCACCCTCGCCGGCCATCTGCCGGGCTGGCTGATCAAACTGAAGGAAAACGAGCGTAGCGGGCTGAAACAGAACATCGAGGCGTATATCGCGGCAATGCGCGAAAGCCACGCGCTCATGACCCTCGCGCTGGAACCCCGTGACGACTTCACCCGCCGCCACCTGCACGCCCGACTGCGCAAGGACTTTTCCCTTGAAGGCCACTTCTCCATCCAGGTCGAACTGCCCGACTCGACCAAGACCGAACAGGTACCCGTGTCGGGGCCTGGTGGAATCAGCAAGACCACGACCATTGTGCCGAGCAAAAACCGCAGCAAAATGTCGCTGGAGGACCTGGCCCAGCTCAATATCGACAACGTCCATTCAGTGCTCAATGACTCACTCTCGCAGCGTCTGATTTTCCTGAGGCTGGAGGTCACCGCGACGCTGAAAAAGGATCGCACTCGCCTGCTCAACGGCATCAACCTGACCTACCTGCGCAAAGTCCTGCCGGAACTCGACCTGCCCAAAGCCTATGAACAGAAAATCCACGATGCCTTCAGGGGCGCCACCAGCGAGTCGGAATTCGTCAAACAACACCGCCGGGAAAGCCTGATCGAGCCTTGGCGCCTGATGCTGAAAATCCAAAGCGAAAATGCGCGCCTGCAAAAACACCTCAGCCCTGATGAAGCCGCGCTGCTGAACATCGCCATCGATGCCAACACCACCGAGGCGTGGCAAGCCAACGGCAAGCACCTGGTTCTGTTGCCGGTGTCGCTGAAAGTCGGCGGCAAGGACACCCCCGGCGAAGGCCCGGTAACGCTGTCCGGCGTCAGCCTGATCGAAGAGCAGATCAGCGGCGTCACCCTGTTGTACCTGCCAGACAGCCACGACGGGCAGTTTTTCCGCCGTTACGACACGCTCGAAGCGGCGCGCAAAGGGCTGTTCACGTTGTGCGGGAGTGACAAGTGGATCGAGTACCTGGCGAACAGGGCTTTGCAGGGCAATGTCCGGGCCCATATCAACCGTATCGGTCAGGCCGTGGAAAAAAACTTCGATGCCATCATCGAAGTCGGGGTGAGCTGGCCCGCGACTACTTCGTTCGCCGCGCACCTGCTCGACGCACACATGGGACGCTTGATCGAAGCCCATCGCGGTACCTCGCGCTCCAACGATGAGCTGTTCTTCGAGCGCTACACCCTGAAAGGCCCGCGCGCCTTCAACTACATAAAAATGGCCTTGGGCATGGTGCCCTTCGTCGGCAGTGTGCTGGCGCTTTATCAGGCCTGGACGGCTGCGAATCAGGCCGTCGTCGCGTTCTTGCGTGGCGACGTGGCTGACGGTCTGGCGGAAATCGAGTCCATGCTGCTGTCGTTGATCGACGCCCTCATGGATCTGCTTCCGGGCGAAGCGGTGGCCTCGACCCTCTCACGGACGACACGTGCATTGACACAGGCCCGGCAGCTCCACGCGGTGCTCGGCAATGTGGCGGCGCTGCACGGCAAGTCGCAGCGTCAAGCCAGGCATGTGCTGACGCGCTTCAAGGATTACGAATATGAGAAGCCGATTTCTCTGACTGGCACAGAACCGGCCAGCCACGGCCTCTACCGCGGGATCTACCGGCATGCCGACGGCGACTTCATTGAGCGTCAGGGCCGCCTCTACCAAGTGGAACTGAGTCGGGATTCGCGCAGCTGGCGCCTGTCCGGCAACTCGCGAAAAACCTACAAGCAACCGATCGCCCTCGATGAAAGCGGGCACTGGGACACCTGGTTCGGCGTTTACGGGACCGCCCTGGAAGGCGGCGTGGTGGGTGGCGGCAATGTCGGCGGGCGCCTGGTCGAAACATTCGACCCTTACTGGCCGCCGGTGATTCGGCAACGCTTGCCGCGCTGGCTGGTGGATCGAAACTTCCGCCGTCACCATCAACTGACCGCCGCCGCTGATGACCTGGCCGATCGATTGCAGCGCAGGGGGAGAAAAAGCGACGAGGTGCTCAATGCCTACCGCGAAGCCCCGGAAGTGGAGCGCATGGCGATGTGGCCAACTGTCGAAGCCGCTTGTGTTGGCGATATCCAGGTGGCCAAACAGCGGTATGAGGTGTTGACCGATTTGACTGCGCTGACTCAGGGCAGAAAACGCAAGGCTGTCGCCCAAATGCAAAGCAAGACTGCATGGCTGTTGACTGACCGTTATCGGCGCCGCGCCATCCACCTGTCGCATAACATTCACGGCATGACACGCGCCATCAAACGATTGAAGCAGCTACATAATTCGCTGCCAGGCGATGCAGTAGTCGAGCGTTTGAAACACATTGAAGAGATACGCGCCTTTCGTGTCGAGATCGTCAACAAGCTCGAACAGTTGGCGGAACTCAAAGACCAGGTCAATCACTGGTATGAACGCATGCATGTCAAAGACCGGCCGAAAATTTCGGCATTGGTCAATAACACCAACACCCGCCACAGTGATGCTCTCTTGCTGTACCTGAAAACTTCCCAACGCATGGAAATCGTCAAAAAAATCGGCAGCCCTGACGATGCGTCGTGGCGCTATTTTGTAAAAGTGGCAGACCCCCTTCGCAATAAAATCGATGAGCGCCTGTACCGCCAGTACGACCTGCCAAACATTCAGAGCACGACCGCCGAACGTCATCGCATTCTTCAGGAAAGCATCGACGCCTGCGTCGAGTTTCGTCGCGAGATGGCCGTCTGGACCGCCAGCTATCCGCAATTCTTTCATCTGGACGTCGTCGAGCCCTTGCTGGAAGGCATTGATCGCTTGGCTGATCGGGCGCGTGCAGCGTTCAACAAGCCCCCCGAGCCCAGGGTCGCCGGGCAACCTCTGCAGCGCGTGTTCATCACTGATGACAACCAATTGCATCATGGTGTGGAGCAATGGGACAACGTCACCAATTCCCGTCGATATAAAAGCACCGGGGCGGGGGGCTATGAGGAAATCTATGAACAGGGCGCCGATGGCAAATTACGTCTGATCAACCCGCAACCCGCATCTGCCCGGCCGCCTGCGGGGTTGAATCTGACCACCCTGGTCAACGAGGCACAGCAACGTCTGGATGACGTGGCAACTTACCGTGCGAAAGTTCAGAGAAACGCCAACAAGGGCATGCTCCCCATCGACCTGGAACACATGATGAAAAGTCGGGCGGGGGAACTCACCACTCGCGCCGACGATATCGCTGCCAAGTCTGCCCAACACTCGATCATCCAGCGATTGCGCGATCAGGCGAGCGAACTGATCATCGAAGGTCGTGCCATCCGTACCCAACGCTCATTGACCAGCCGAAAGCCTACCGACGGCATGCTCGATGACCTCATCGGTCAGCATGCGGTCCAGATCCGCAAACCCCTTCCTGTGCAGCGCCTGGCTGACTACGAAGGCAAACCCAACTACCTGCAGGAATATGAGGTCTGGGATATCACCCTGGAGCCTGCGCAATTGCTCTGGTACGTGCATTTCCATTACCGCTCTGCCAGCCGCCCCCTGCGCAAATTCGAAAGAGCCCATTTGAAACTGCCAGAGAATCGCCTGTTGACTCACGCTGACGACCCGACCCTGCTCGATTCCAGAATCACCGAACAGTCGATTGTTCTGAAGCATTTCGAAGAACTCTGAAGAGAAGGCGTGCCAGTCGCCTGGAGAACTGCAGAGCCACCCTCCGGCAGTTCTCCAGGAAAACCAGGCAGCGTTATCGACAGCCCGGCAAACATGAGACAGACTCAACGTTTCCGTATTGATCACAAGTTTTCCTCATGGAGCCATCGGTGCTTGAAATCCGCCACCTGAAAACCCTGCATGCCCTGCGCGAAGCCGATAGCCTCGTCGATGCCGCCGACCGTTTGCACCTGACACAGTCAGCGCTGTCCCACCAGTTCAAGGAGCTGGAAGAACGGCTGGGCATGGCGCTTTTTGTGCGCAAGACCAAGCCAGTGCGATTCACCAGCGCCGGTTTGCGCCTGTTGCAACTGGCGGATGCGACCCTGCCGCTGCTGCGCGCCGCCGAACGGGATATCGGCCGTCTGGCCGGTGGCACCGCCGGGCGTTTGCACATGGCCATCGAATGCCACAGCTGCTTTCAGTGGCTGATGCCGACCATCGACCAATTCCGCGATGCCTGGCCGGAAGTCGAACTCGACCTTGCTTCGGGTTTCGCCTTCGCACCATTGCCAGCGCTGGCGCGGGGTGATCTGGATCTGGTGGTGACCTCCGATCCACTGGAGATCGCCGGCATCACCTATGTCCCCCTGTTCACTTACGAAGCCATGCTCGCGGTGGCCAATCAGCACGCGCTGGCGAGCAAGCCGTACATCGTCCCCGAGGACCTGCTGACGGAAACCCTGATCACTTATCCGGTGGAGCGCGATCGCCTCGATATCTTCACGCGTTTTCTGGAACCGGCCGACATCGAGCCGGCGCAAGTGCGCACCTCAGAGCTGACAGTGATGATGATGCAACTGGTTGCCAGCGGCCGTGGCGTCTGCGGCATGCCGCACTGGGCATTGCATGAATACAGCTCACGCGGTTACGTGAAGGGTAAACGGCTGGGGGAAAAAGGCTTGTTCGCGACGTTGTACGCGGCGATCCGCACCGACATGCTCGATGCACCGTACATGCGCGATTTTCTGCTGACGGCGAAAGACACGTCGTTCTCGACCCTGGACGGTGTCAGCGCCGTTCGCTGAACCCTGTGGGAGCGAGCTTGCTCGCGAATGCAATGGGTCAGTTGCCAACGTTGCTGACTGACACACCGCATTCGCGAGCAAGCTCGCTCCCACAAGGGCGGGGTGATATCAGATCTCGCGCCACATGTGGATCTTGTCGAAATAGTCTTCGCCCACTCGCACCGCCAGCGGTTCGAGGCCGTACTGGATGAAGCCGCAGCGCTGGTAGAGGTTGAACGCGGCTTTATTACCGGCGGTGACGGTCAATTGGATGAGTTTCAGGAAGGGATGGCTTTGCGCTTCGGCGATGGCCGCCTGTACCAGTTCAAAACCCAAACCGTGCTGACGAAAATCCGCCGACACATACATGCCAAATAACGTGGCTTTGTGTCGGGCCTTCTCGCGCGGCTCCAACGCCAGGCCCACGATCCCGGCCAACGTGCCGGCTTCGAACGCGCCGAGAACGACGTCGAGCTTGTTGGTCAGGCGCCCTTCCCACCAGCTCAACGGCATCACCGCACGCTCACGTACGCTGGAAGTGAACGCCTGCGGATGACGGTCGTAGGCTTCGAGCATCAGCTCGCGGTAAGCCAGGGCGTGGCTGGCGTCCAGCCGTTCGATCCACATGCTCAAGCCGTCCTGCGTTGTTCAAGCATCAATCGCACCGCGAGAGCACCCAAGACGAATCCCATGAAGTAACGCTGCAGCACCAGCCATGTCGGGTTACGCACAAACCACGAAGCAATGCCCGCCGCGAACAGTGCGATCAGCAAATTGACGCAAAAACTGACGCTGATCTGGGTCAGGCCAAGAATGATGCTTTGGGTGAACACAGAGCCGTGTTCTGGCGTGATGAATTGCGGAAACACCGAGAGGTAGAACACGGCAATTTTCGGGTTCAGCGCGCTGGTGAGAAAGCCCATGGTGATCAGCTTGCGCGACGAATCCGCCGGCAATTGCTGCGCTTCGAACGGCGAGCGCGCACCGGGTTTCAGCGCTTGCCAGGCCAGCCACAGCAAGTAGAGCGCGCCGGCCCATTTCAGCACTTCGTAAGCCATCGGCACGGCAAGAAACACAGCGGTCAGACCGGCCGCCGCCGCGAACAGATGCACAAAGAACCCCGCCACCACGCCAAGCAACGACGTCACCCCGGCCTTGCGTCCCTGACAGATCGAACGCGAGATCAGGTAGATCATGTTCGGCCCCGGCGTCAGCACCATCAGCAAGGCAGCAGCGGCGAAAATCAGCAGGTCTTGCAGCGGGATCATGGCAAAGTCCTTTGCGAGAATGATCAGGCGATGGCCGTCAATGATTGGCGATAAAACGGCAGGATCAGGTCGCGTGTCAATGGCGCCAGCTCGACTGCTGGATCAGTGGTCGGATCGACCCAGATCACCTCTTCGATTTCCGCCGCCGGAGTGACTTCACCATCGATCGTCAGTTGAAAGATTTCGGCTCGTACAACAAATCCAGGCTCGTTGGCCGCGGGGGCGGAAAACTGCCCCAGAAATGCAGCCTGCGTCAGGTCGATTTGCAAGCCCAACTCCTCTTCCAGCTCACGCGCCAGCGCGTGCACCGGCAACTCATGCGCTTCGATCTTGCCGCCCGGCTGCATGAACGCCGTGGTCCCGCGTTTGCGCACCAGCAAAGTCTGCCCTTGAGGGTTAAGCAACAGCGCAGCGGCAATATCAATAGTGGAAGAAGTCGACATACGAAAAATCCTTGGCGCAAAAGCGCCAAGGATCACATGTCGGTCAACGGTGTGCCAAGCCGCAAGGCTCACGTCGCTTCCTGGAAATCCATCTCCGGCGGCTGCCGGCGGAAACCACCGGTGAGCACCGCCAGATACACCACGCCGATCGCCAGCCAGCTCAGGCCCAGATAAACCGCCAAGTGATCGAGGCTGACCATCAGCCACAAATCCGCGACCAGCCCAATGAACGGGAAGAGCAAAAACAGCACCAGCTCACGCGGGCCTTTTTTCTCGCCGCCGATCCAGTAATGGAAGATCACCGAGAGGTTGACCAGGCTGAACGCCAGAAACGCGCCGAAGTTGATGAACGAAGTCGAGGTGGTCACGTCGAGCTTCAGCGCCAACAACGCCACCACGGCGCAGAGCAGGATGCTGTTGACCGGCGTACCGAAGCGCACGTGCAGCGTACCGAAGAACGACTTCGGCAGGACGCCGTCGCGGCCCATGGCAAACAGCAACCGCGAGCCGCTGGCCTGCGCCGACAGCCCCGAGGCGAATTGGCCGACAATCAAGCCAATCAGAAAGATCGAGACGAACAGATCGCCACCGATGTTGCGCGCGATTTCATAGGCCGCCGAATCGACGCTGTCGAACTGGAACGACGGATGCGCAATCTGCACGAAGTATGAAACGCCGACGAAGATCAGCCCGCCGATCAAGGTGATCAGCATGATCGCGCGTGGGATGGTGCGGCGTGGGTCGTGGGTTTCTTCGGTCAAGGTGCTGACCGCATCGAAACCGAGGAACGAATAGCAGGCAATCGCCGCGCCGCTCATGATCAGCGGCATGTGCATGTCGCCGTTGAAGAACGGTTTGATCGACCACAACGGTGTAGTCGCATCGCCACCGATGTAGTGCACGCACAGCGCGACGAAAGCGATCAGCACAAGGAATTGCACCAGCATCAGCAAGGCGTTGATGCCGTTGGCCAGTTTCAGGCCAATGATATTGATTGCGCTGGTGATGCCGATGAACGCCAGCACCCAGATCCATTGCGGGATCGACGGGAACGCCGATGCCAGATACGCCGCACCGATCAGCCAGATCGCCATGGGCAGAAACAGGTAATCGAGCAACACCGCCCAACCGGCGATGAAGCCGAGTTTCGGGCTGATCGCCTTGCGCACATAACTGTAGGCGGAACCGGCGACGGGGAATGCGGCGGCCATGCGCCCGTAGCTCATGGCGGTGAAGAACATCGCCACCAGCGCCGCCAGATACGCGGCGGGCACCATGCCGGCGGTGGATTGGGCGAGGATGCCGAAGGTGCCGAGGACAATGATCGGCGTCATGTAGGCGATGCCGAACAGCACCACCGACCCTAATGAAAGGGTGCGTTGCAAACGAGCCATGGGCGACTTACTCCGAATGTTATTGGATTTATGGCAGAGCCGGGTTCGGCGAATGTTTTCGGGTGTGGCTTTGTTGTTCTGGTGTTGTTTGAGTTTTTTGTTCGGCTTGAAATCTTTTCCCCCTCACCCCAGCCCTCTCCCCCAAGGGGGCGAGGGGAAAGGGAGCCGATCTCCGTGGGTTTCAAATGCTGAGTTCGACTCGAATTTGCAGGTTCAAACCCGGAATACGACTCGGTATTTCAGGTCGGCGTACCTCGAACAATCAACTCGGTCAGTCCCCTCTCCCCCCGGGAGAGGGCTAGGGTGAGGGCAGCGATCAACGGCGTGGAATCAACAACTCACGAACACCATCGCCGCGCTCCACCACCTCCCCCGGCAACTTCAAGCGCTGATCATCCAGATAGCGGTAATCCCTGCGCGCAATCTCCAGTTGAGCGAAATCCAGCTCGACGCTGAACGTCCCTGCTTCACGCCCCGCTTCGAACAGCAACGTCCCCAGCGGATCGACCAGCGCGCTGCCACCGGCAAACATCAAACCGTCATCCCCCGCTTCCACACGATTGACCATCAGCGCAAACGCTTGATTCTCCTGCGCGCGGGCCATGATCGCGGTGCGGTGAGTCGGCGCGTACGGGTCCATGTTGCCGTTGGTCACGATCAGCAGCTCGGCACCCAGTTGCGCCAAGGCACGTGCCGACTCCGGAAACTCGATGTCGTAGCAAATCAGCAAGCCAACGCGCACACCGTTCCACTCACAGGTGGCGTAGCGGTCGCCGGCCTCGAACACGCCGCGATCCGACGCCCACAGGTGGGTCTTGCGGTATTTCAGGGCAATACCTTCAGGGGTGATCAACAACGTGGTGTTGTAGAAGCGACCGTTGTCGTTCTCGGCCATGCCGATCACCACCGCGATGCTGCGTTCGCGCGCGGCCGCCAGCACGGCGCTGACAGTCGGACCGTCGAGCGATTCGGCGGTTTGCGCCACGGTTTCGGCCGTAGGGAAACCCATCAGGTGGGTTTCCGGGAACACGATCAAATGCGTGTCGGCCGCGCACGCGGCAATCGCGGCCAAGGCGCGTTCGAGGTTGTAAGCCGTGGCATTGTCACGGCCCGCCAGTTGGGCGAGTTCGACTTTCATGGGCGTTCCTTGTGATGAGCGTCGGGCGCTGAAAGATTGCCCGGTGGCTGTCTGTGGGCCAGTATGCGCAGCAAGCAGCCGGCCAGGGAATTACGCGGCCGGGGTAACCCGATAGGGGTAGATCGATGGCACTATCGTTTGACGACATCACTTGGCACCGCGCCGTCGGGCAACTCATCGATGCGCTCGACAAGCCGAACTTCTGGGCACAACTGGTGCGTCTGCTCGACCAGTACGTGCCGTTTGATAGCTGGGTGGCACTGCTGTTCAGCGCCGATCAACACCCACAGGTCTTCGCCGAATGCCCCGGCGAAGACGGCAGCCCCGATCAGTTGTTTCAGGATTATCTGCGCGGCTTGTATCTGCTCGACCCGTTCTACATCGCCTGCCGCGAGCAATCGCGCACCGGCCTGTATCGCCTGTCAGAGGTGGCGCCCGAGCATTTCGAACTGACCGAGTATTACCAGCGATACTTTCGTCTGAATGTCGTGGCCGACGAAATCCAGTTCAATTGTCAGCTCGAAGGCGATCGCACGTTATGTCTGTCGCTGGGCAGTGAAAAACGTTTCACTGGCGAACATATCGCCTTGCTGTCATTGATCCAGCCTTGGGTGCTGGGCCTGCTGCGCCAACGGCTTCCGTATGAAATCAACGAAACCGTGGCGCTTGCCGCCGCCCCTGTCCGGGCAGACTGGCGGGTGCAACTGGAAGCGTCGGTGCAACAACTCAAGGGCGCGCAGTTGACTGCCCGCGAGCTGGATGTCGGGCGTTTGATGCTCAGCGGTTGCTCCAGTAAAGAAATCGCCCGTAAGCTGGAAATCTCCGTAGAAACCGTGAAAGTCCATAAGAAACACATGTACAGCAAGCTGGGGATCAAATCCCAGTCCGAGCTGTTTTCGATTTTTCTTCAGGCGCAAAACGCCTGACACAGCGCGATTTACGCTTTTTTGTGGGAGCGAGCTTGCTCGCGAAGGGGCCATCACATCCAACATTCATGTTGGCTGATCCACTGTATTCGCGAGCAAGCTCGCTCCCACAAAGAACTGCAGCGCTGATTATTCCGAGTCCGAACCAAGGAAACCGTATGAGCCTGTCACTCCTGAGCCGCTACGCCTTCTTTGCCGTCTGCGTGATTTTCACCCTCGCCAGCCTGCCTTTCCTCGAACACGACTGGCTGTGGCCGATCACCGCCGTTACCGGAGTCCTGAGCCTGATCGGTCTGTTCGACCTGCTGCAAAGCCCGCACGCGGTGCGCCGCAATTACCCGATCCTCGGCAACATCCGCTATCTGGTCGAAGGCATCCGCCCGGAGATCCGCCAGTACCTGCTGGAGTCCGACAGCGACGCCCTGCCCTTCTCCCGTGCGCAACGTTCGCTGGTCTATTCGCGAGCGAAAAACGAAACCGCCGACAAACCGTTCGGCACGCTGATCGATGTCTATCAATCGGGCTTCGAGTTCATCGGCCACTCGATGCGCCCGGCGCCGTTGAGCGACCCGAGCAGTTTCCGCGTCACCGTCGGCGGCCCGCAGTGCAGTCAGCCGTACTCGGCGTCGGTGTTCAACATCTCGGCGATGAGCTTCGGCTCGCTCAGCGCCAACGCGATTCGCGCGTTGAACCAGGGCGCAAAACTCGGCAACTTCGCCCACGACACCGGCGAAGGCAGCATCAGCCCGTATCACCGAGAACACGGTGGCGACCTGACCTGGGAGCTGGGCAGTGGCTATTTCGGTTGCCGCACCAGTGACGGCCGCTTCGACCCGGAACGCTTCGCTGCCCAGGCGCAGAATCCGCAAGTGCGGATGATCGAAATCAAGATGAGCCAGGGCGCCAAACCCGGCCACGGCGGCATTCTGCCCAAACACAAAGTCACCAAGGAAATCGCCGAAACCCGCGGGATCATGATGGGCGAAGACTGCGTGTCGCCGTCCCGTCACAGCGCGTTTTCCACGCCGCTGGAAATGATGCAGTTCATCCAGCAACTGCGTGAACTGTCCGGCGGCAAACCGGTGGGTTTCAAGTTCTGCCTCGGCCATCCGTGGGAGTTCATGGGCATCGCCAAAGCCATGCTGGAAACCGGCATCCTTCCCGACTTCATCGTCGTCGACGGCAAGGAAGGTGGCACCGGCGCCGCACCGGTCGAGTTCACCGACCATATCGGTGTGCCGATGCGCGAAGGTCTGTTGTTTGTCCACAACACCCTGGTCGGCCTCAACTTGCGTGACAAGATCAAACTCGGCGCCAGCGGCAAGATCGTCAGCGCCTTCGACATCGCCAGCGTGCTGGCCATCGGTGCCGACTGGGCCAACTCCGCGCGCGGCTTCATGTTCGCCATCGGCTGCATTCAGTCGCAGAGCTGCCACACCAACAAATGCCCGACCGGCGTGGCGACTCAGGACGCCTTGCGCCAACGTGCGCTGGTGGTGCCGGACAAGGCGCAGCGGGTGTTCAACTTCCATCGCAATACCTTGAAAGCGCTGGCGGAAATGCTCGCGGCGGCCGGGCTTGAACATCCGTCGCAACTGTCGGCCAAGCACTTGGTGCGACGCATGTCGGCGACTGAGATCAAACTGTTCTCGCAGTTGCACGTGTTCTTGAAACCGGGGGAATTGCTCACCGGGGAAGTCAACGGCGAGTTCTATTCGCGGATGTGGCAGATGGCGCGGGCGGACAGTTTCGAGCCGCAGGAAGTCGCGGCCGCGTAACGGCCAATGCGCCGGTCTGCACAGTGGGCTGGCGCGTTACTCCTGATGCTCGCGCAACAAGACAAACCGGAAAAACAGGTAGCCTGCCAACAGATTGAGCAGCGTGAAAGACGCCACGGTGACCCATCCATGCCAATGCTGTGCATCGGCAATCGAGCCGATGGCAACACTCACCCCGCCCATCCCGCCGATAAATAACAGATAGCCGAGCAGCGACGTATTGCGCTCGAAGGTATACAGCACATTCACGTAAAACGAGAACGCAGCGGCCACGCAAAACGCTGCGAAATTACTCGCGGCTTGAGTCAGCCCCGCTGCGGTGCACAGGACAAAAAATATCTGCCAGTGAATCAGTCCATCGGCGAGGCGGATCACAGTCAATGCAGAGAATCCTTTCATCTCGGTTCCTTGCCAAAGCCGTTTTTGGCGAACAGCCAACCTAGGTCATCACGCGCTGGCGGTCTACTGTCAGAAATTACAGGTACAGGGCTGATTGCGACGAACGGTCAGCGCTTCACCACTGCAACAACCGTCCGTGCGGCGGCTCTTTCATCACGATAAAGCCATAATCGCCAAGCAGATAAATGCGGTAATACAGACTTTCCACCAGCGCTGGATAACCCCGGTAGCCAACGTGGGTGGCGTTGCGTCGCTCACGTTCGGCCACCACATTGGTGATGCCCACCGAGGGCAGGTTTTCCGCGAGCATGTAGTAATCGACATTCAGCAGATAACGCAAAACCGGCAGTTGCCTGAACGATCCCTCGGCACTGGCCAGCCAGCGCTCGGAGTAGTTGATCGACAGGTAAATGCGCTTCGCTTCCCGTAGCTCGCGATGAGCGGCGATGTCGTGACCGAGGCTGTACAGCGCAGCCGCGGCGAAGGTTTTCTGCATCGTCAGCACGCGGCCGTAGGCAAAGGACAGCGACAACGTCGCCAGCAGCGGGATGATCAGCAGCAAGGGCAACAAGCGGTGATGTGGCGCCAGCGCCAGACGGGCGAGATAGAACAGAAATACCAGCAGCACACCGAAGCCTATCAATGTTCGCGCGCCCTCATTGAAGTCGCGAAACAGCAACGTGATGCCCGGCACCAGCAATACCAGCACCGCGAAAGTGGCCAGGCCGAGGATCGCATAGCTCGCGCGCCGCTCCATCCCTGCGAGACGCGTCAGTCCCCAGAGTGCAAAAAGCACCAGAGCAGCAAATACCCAAAGATATCCACCGTGAAATAACAGCGCGATTTTTTCCAGCACGCGGCCGATGTTGGTGATGATTTGCAGTAATGGATGCCCTGCCCTGTCGAGCAGCTGCGCTTGCCGCGAGGCCGCCATGAACGGGTACGCGGTGACGCCATAGATTGCGACGCCAAGACCGAGCTGCGCAAGCTTGCTGCCAAGCAAATGCAGGCCCTCCGTCCTCGAGACTCGCCGGTGCAGCGCCCTGAGCAGTTCCACACAACACAAGCCCAGAAAGACGTTGACGCTGATCTGGTACAACCCGATGCCCACTGCAATCAGTGCCGACGGTACCAGCCAGCGTTGCACCCGCGTCGAACCGTGAAAGGTGATCGCGCAGACCATCGCCACCAGACTCAAGGCCATGCTCGGCCCGTCATACTGATAGGAGAAATTCTGTAGCAGGAACGGGTTGTACCAGAGCGGCAACGGCACCAGACAACAGGCCAATGTCGGTTCGGCAAAGTAGTGAAACGTCAGACGGGTCAGCGCCAGACTCATCGCCACCGTGGCGAGCAGCAACGGCAAAGGGAAGATATCCGGCGCAGCGCCGGTGAACGTCAATACTTGATACAGCCAGTCGGCAAACAGCCGCCCGTACCCGGCCCACGCATTGCCCGCGGCCAGCGCACGCCAGTTGTCGTCGATGTAGGGAAAGTCGGCGAGGATCAACGGCAGAACATACAACCCGGTCGCCAGCACAAAGAACAGCAGGACCTGGCGCGGGCCGAGTTCGCGAACGACAAAATCGCTGATCCTCATCGCTGCGCCTCTATTCACTACCGCGCCAAGTGATACAGGTACAGGTTTGAACCTCAGCGTCGGGTTTGTATCGCTCTTTCTGACCGGCGGTAAAACGGCAAAAGATCGCAGCCTGCGGCAGCTCCTATAGGGTGAGATTCTCTGTAGGAGCTGCCGCTGACTGCGATCTTTTGCTTTTTCGCTGGCGTGATTTACAACTTACGACGCCGAACGCACCGCACCTTGCGCTACGTTGGTCGGTTGCAGCTTGAACACGTAAAACAACACCGTCAGCAGCACCAGGAACGCCGGGCCCACATACAGCGCCACGCGGGTGTCCGGAAAGTACGCCATCAGGCCCACCACCAGCACCAGAAATGCCAGCGCGAAGTACGAGCTGACCGGGTACAGCCACATCTTGTACTTGAGGCCGGCACGTTCGCTGGCACTCAGGCCTTTGCGGAATTTCAGCTGGGCGAGCAGGATCATCACCCAGGTCCAGATCGCGCCGAAGGTGGCAATCGAGGTCACCCAGACAAAGACTTTTTCCGGCACCAGATAGTTGAGCAGAACGCCCACCAACAAGGCAGCGATCGACAACAACAATGCACGACGCGGCACACCATTATTCGACGTCTTGGCAAAACCGGCCGGCGCCTGACCATTTTGCGCCAGGCTGTAGAGCATGCGCCCGGTGCTGAAGATGCCGCCGTTGCACGACGACAGCGCCGCCGTGATCACCACGAAGTTGATGATGCCGGCGGCAGTCTTGATGCCCAGACGTTCGAAGGTCATCACGAACGGACTGCCCTGAGTGCCGATTTCATTCCACGGGTAGATCGACAGGATCACGAACAGTGCGCCGACGTAGAACAGCAGAATCCGCCAGAACACCGAGCCGATCGCGTCAGGAATGGTCTTTTGCGGGTTCTTCGCTTCACCGGCGGTCAGACCGATCATCTCGACGCCGAGGTAGGCGAACATCACCATTTGCAGGGACATCAGCACGCCGGTCACGCCGTTGGGCATGAAGCCACCGTGGGCCCACAGGTTGGAAATCCCCAGCGCCACGCCATCATTGCCGAAACCAAAGGCGATGATGCCGACGCCGCCGATGACCATGGCGATGATGGTGACGATCTTGATCAGGGCGAACCAGAACTCGAATTCACCGAAGGCCTTCACCGCGATCAGGTTGACCGAGCCCATGCTGATCAGCGCCGCGAGGGCCCAGATCCAGCGTGGCACATCGGGGAACCAGATGCCCATGTACACGGCCACCGCCGTGATTTCCGCGACGCAGGTCACCAGCCACAGGAACCAGTAATTCCAGCCAGTGAGGAAGCCTGCCAACGGGCCGAGATAGTCTTGCGCGTAGCGGCTGAAGGAGCCGGCGACCGGGTTGTGCACGGCCATTTCGCCGAGGGCACGCATGATCACCAGGATCGCCAGACCACCGAGAATGTAGGACAGCATGATCGCCGGGCCGGCCATTTCGATGGCCTTGGCGGAACCCAGGAACAGCCCGACGCCGATACAGGCACCGAGCGCCATCAGGCGAATATGCCGTTCGCCGAGTTCGCGTTTGAGCGGACCGCCCTGAGCGGTGTCGCCGTGAGGCAGGTGATTGCCAACTGGCATAGGGGTGCAACCTCGTCTTGTTATTGGATATGACCACCGAGTGTCGAAGCGTCGGCCGATAAGCCTTGGCTGGATATGAAACCGCGCCTGCTTTGTGGGCAGACGCGTCTTGCAGGGCAACCTGAAAGATCAGCGGGGCGTGCAGTATAAAAAGCCTTGGGCAGGAGTTTTCACTCTATAAGTCACAACATTCAGCGACAACTCTCGGTAAAAGCCCGGTATGCCGAGAGGCATTCCCTGCTTTACGTAGGATTATTCGCCGCCGAAAAAGCCGCCGAGTATTGCACAGCATTGGTGCATCGTCATGTGTCCGCTTGGTCAACTTTATTGCTGAACGGTTCTATTGCGGCCGCTCAGATCTCCCTCGCCAAAAAGTTTGCTCCAGGCTCATTTTCCCTCCGGCACCCGCCTTCCAGATTTATTCAGCAACTCCCCTCCCCCATCCCGCACATTTTTTTCACCAGCCCCAACCACCGTCTAAGCTTCAGACAAGTCCGATCAATCTGCGTGAATGGATCAATCGACTATGGGCGCTTTGTGGCAAACCGATTCGAGTAAAGCCGTGGTTCCGACTGACCGTGTGGATGAAGCGCCTGTCCCTGAAAAACCCCGCCGCAACCGGCATGGGTGGAAGGCTTTCTGGTTGTTGCTGGTGATTATCGCGATTGTCGTGGGACTGGCCGCGTCCAAGGAAATGCGCACCTCGCGCTTCCAGTCTCGCGAGCTCAGCCAGTACGCAGCTTCACTGACGTACACCCTCGAACCCGGCCCCAGCGAAGCGATTCGCTATCCGGGCAATGGGCCGTTCGACCTGCGTCTGGGTTACAGCTCGCTGGATGAATTCCTGCCACGCCTGCTTAAACGCAATTACGTCATCACCGAGCAGACGCGCTTTTCCCCGGCGCTGCTCAGCTACACCGACAAAGGCCTGTTCGTGCCGTATTCGGAGAAGATCCAGGCCGGGCTGTCGATCACCGATTGCCGCGCCGCGCCGCTGTACAAGTACAACTATCCGCAACAACTGTATGCCGACTTCGCAGCGATCCCGCCCGTGGTGGTCAGCAGCCTGCTGTTCATCGAAAACCGTTTTCTGCTCGACCCGAAGCAGCCGCTGGCCAACCCCGCCGTGGACTGGCCGCGCTTCGGCATGGCGGCGTGGTCGCAAGTGGCGAAACTGCTGCACCTGCCCGGCCAGTCGGCGGGCGGCAGTACATTGGCGACGCAGTTGGAAAAGTATCGGCACTCCCCTGACGGCCTGACGGTGTCGGGCGCGGAAAAACTGCGGCAGATGATGTCCGCCAGCGTGCGCGCCTATCAGCCCGGCCCGCAGACGCTAGGGGCACGGCAGAACATCGTGCGTGACTATCTCAACAGCGTGCCGTTGTCGGCGGTGCCGGGGCATGGCGAAGTGCATGGCATGGCGGAAGGGTTGCGCGTCTGGTACGGCAGTGACTTCAACCAGGCCAATGAACAGCTGAACAGTCCGGCCACCGATCCAAAAACCATGGCCGCCAAAGGCCTGGCACTGCGCGAGATGTTGTCGCTGATGATCGCCCAGCGCCGCCCTTCGCATTATCTGACCAAGGGCCGCGAAGAACTTGCCGACCTCACCGACAGCCATTTGCGTCTGCTCAAACAGAACGGTGTGATCGACAACGCCCTGGCCGATGCCGCCCTCACCAGCAAGGTCACTTATCGCGATTGGCAGACCCAGCCGACCCTCCAGCCGATCGAAACCAACAAAGGCATCAGCGCCGCCCGCAGTCGTCTGGCGAGCATGCTCAACCGGCCGCTGTACGATCTCGACCGCCTCGACCTCTCGGCCACCAGCACCCTGCAGGGCGACCTGCAAACCCAGGCCACTGCGTACCTGAAGAAACTCGCCGACCCGGCCTATGCCGCCGAAATCGGCCTGCTCGGTGAACGCTTGCTGACGCCGACCAGCACCACGCAAGTGCGCTACAGCTTCACCCTCTTCGAGCTGACCCCGGACGGTTCCCGTGTGCGGGTGCAGACCGACAGCACCGACCAGCCGTTCGACATCAACGAAGGCAGCAAGCTCGAACTTGGCTCCACTGCGAAAATGCGTGTGCTCACCACGTACCTGCAAATCATCGCCGAACTGCACGACAAGTACGGCGCCATGAGCGTGCCCGAACTGAAAAAAGTCGACGTCCCCGATCAGGATCGCCTGAGCCAGTGGGTCATCGACTACCTGATCCAGAACAAGGATCACGACCTGTCGAAGATGCTTGGCGCAGCCCTCGACCGCAAATACTCGGCCAGCCCTGGCGAGGCATTTTTCACCGGCGGCGGTTTGCATGTGTTCCACAACTTTCGCAAGGAAGACAACGGCCGCATGCCGACTTTGCGCGATGCACTGCGGGAATCGATCAACCTGCCGTTCATTCGCCTGATGCGCGATCTGGTGCGCTACACCACCTACTCCGGCCCCAATAGCAGTGCCGAATTGCTCAAGGATGATCGTGACCCGCGCCGGCAGGAATACCTGGCAAATTTCGCCGATCGCGAAGGCACAGCGTTTCAGCTCAAGTTCTGGAAAAAGTACAAAAACAAAGACACTCAGGCACGTCTCGATACCTTCCTCGACAGCATGCGCCCGACGCCGATTCGCATGGCCGCCGTGCATCGCTACCTGCTACCGGATGCCAGTCAGGAAGACTTCAACACCTTCGTGCGCTCACACCTCAAAGGCGCCAAGCTCACGGAAAAACTCACCGATGATCGCCTGATCCGTCTCTACGATTCCTACGGTCCCGGCAGTTACGATTTGCCCGATCAAGGCTTCATCGCCAAGGTGCACCCGCTGGACTTGTGGATGATGGGCTACCTGCTGAACCACCCGGACGCGACCTTCAGCGAGATCGTCAAGGCCAGCCATTTCGAGCGTCAGGAAGTCTACAGCTGGCTGTTCAAAAGCAAGCACAAAGGCGCCCGCGACAGCCGTATTCGCACCATGCTCGAGATCGAAGCGTTCCTTGAGATTCACCAGCGCTGGCAGAAAGTCGGCTACCCGTTCGATCATCTGGTGCCGTCGCTGGCCACCGCCATTGGCAGCTCCGGTGACCGCCCTGCCGCCCTGGCCGAGTTGATCGGCACCATCCTCAATGATGGCGTGCGCATGCCGACGCTACGCATCGACAGCCTGCATTTTGCTGCCGGTACGCCGTACGAAACGCAACTGGTCAACGACCCGCATGTCGGCAAACGGGTGATGCCATCCGAAGTCGCCACGGCCATGCGTGAAGCGCTGTCGCAAGTGGTCGACGCCGGTACGGCAAAACGTGTTTCCGGCAGTTTCAAACTGCCTGATGGCAGCCCACTGGCCATGGGTGGCAAAACGGGTACCGGTGACAACCGCATCGAAGCCATCGGTTCGGGCGGACGCATCCTCAGTTCGAAGTCGATCAACCGTACCGCGACCTTCGTGTTCTACATCGGCGACCACCATTTCGGCACCCTCACCGCGTTCGTTCCGGGGCGCTCGGCGGAGAACTTCAAGTTCACCTCGGCCCTGCCAGTGCAGGTGCTCAAGGGTATGGCACCGATTCTGACGCCGTATCTGCAACCGGGCAGCGCCTCACAATGCACACCAGCGCCAACCGCCAGCGTGGCGATGCTGGAGGCGCCGCGCCCTACAGCGAGGTAACAAATCGTGTCGGGCCTTTCTGCATCAGGGTGACGAATTTTCGCTTCGGCAGGTGGTATTCATATATTTTTCAGATTCGAATTTTCGTCGGGTTGCTGACCCGTAGCGCTGTTTGCCTCCCGATCTTTGAACTTTTGTTTTGCCCTGCCCTGAGTAGGCTGATCACTCCTCAACAATCAAGGATGATTGGCCATGTCTCTCTCTCCCCAGCCTGCGGAAAACGCGGATAAAGGACGGCACTACGAATTCATCAAATCCGCCGTCAACGACAATTTCAAGACCGCCACCGTCAGCCGGGGCGAAGCGTTAGCGGCCACACCGCTGAAGATTGAATCCTGGTACACCAGCGCACCCGCCGCCTATCTGGACGGGCTGACCGACGCCAATCTCAAGGCCTGGAGTTCGCAGAATCAGGTTGACGATCTGTTGGCCAAAACCGATCTCTACACCTTCGCCGAACCGCTGCTCAAGGCAAAAATCAAGGAGCGTCACGGCATTGAGCCGGACGTCAAAAGCACTTTTCTGCGCCTGTACCTGCCGAAGGACAAACCGTGGTACGTCATCGATGTTTCCAAGGGCGTCGTTACCCGCACGGTCTCGCTTCTGGATGCCGCCCTGCACAACTTCGCCAGCAGTGAAACGGTGGAGCATGGGTCGGACTACATCAGCCAGCCCGATGAGCGCGGTCTGTTCGATATGGTGCCGATCAAAGGTGCAATGCCCATCAGTCAGTTTCAGACGCTGTGCCGTGATCTGGACATCGGCGCGCAGTACAAGAAACATCTGCAAAGCTACCTGCTGCCCGGCGAACCGCTGGCCGAAAGCGTGCTGCAATACAAAGTGAATGAAAGTCAGAAAGACGCCCTCGCCGTCGCGGCGCACCTGGCGTTGATCCTGGACGATATCCAGTACGACGCCTACAAAATGTTGCTGAACCTGGCGGAGGACAAGCCGCTACTGCTCAATGGCCGAACGATGCTGTGCTGCGACCTGTCAATGCTCGAAACCCGGCTGACGGGGGTGCTCCTGCTGATGCACAGAACACGAGACAATCGCGGTGTGCGACGGCTGATTGTCTACGTCCCTCATGATCCGGATCACCCGCTGAAGGAATACAACTCTCTCAAAGCCTTCAAAACCGAACTGGCGCGGCAACTGCGGGAGGACGCGCTGTGCGCCTCCACCCAACAGACCTTTCGCCAGTTTTTCAGCCAGTTTGTCGACCAGCAACAGCGCGGTCATTTTTTCGCCTCCCTTGAACAACGGCTCTTCATCGTCAGGTACCACCCGCGAGAGGACCGCACCGATCAGTTGCCGCCCTGGCGCAAGGACCCCGTGGAGAACCCGAACCTGCAGATGCAACAATTGCCAGTGCAAGGCAATTACTGGCAACACGCTTACCAGCAAAAGCTCAACAAGATTCTCAACGACGCCCGGGAAATCGCCGTGTCCACCGCCGACACCGACAGCAAGGCGCGCTGGGCGTGGTGGGACAACTTCAAGAAAATCGTCTCGGACATTTTCAATGTCGCGCTGTTGATCGCCACCCCGTTTGTGCCGGGGCTGGGCGAACTGATGATGGCCTACACCGCCTACCAACTGACCAGCGATGTCATCGAAGGCATCGTCGATATGGCCGAAGGGCTATGGCAGGAAGCCGCCGGGCATGTCATCAGCGTGGTCACTGACTTCATTCAGTTGGCGGCCTTCGCGGCGGGTGCACAGATCGGCGAAGCCTTTGGCGTCAAGCTGTCATCGCTGGTCGATGGCATGAAACCGGTCAAGTTGCCTGATGGCAAAAACAGTTTATGGCACCCGGACCTGAGCCCTTACGAACGCAACGATCTACTGCTCTCGCCGGACGCCAAACCCGATCGACATGGCCTGCACCAGTACGGCAACGAAAACCTCCTGCCGCTCGAAGGCAAGCTGTACGTCGTCGAAAAAGCCTCGAATGACGCGACGTCCAACACCCACCGCATCAAACACCCGAGCCGCGCCAATGCCTATCGACCGCAAATCGAACACAACGGCCACGGCGCCTGGGTGCATGAAGTGGAAACCCCGCACGACTGGTCGAATGAAGATCTGATGCGGCGACTGGGGCACAGCGTCGAACGATTTTCCCCTACCGAGCTTGAGCAAATCCGCATCAGCAGCGGCACCGATCACCAGGCGCTACGCCAGATGCATCTCGACAACAGCCCGCCGCCGCCGCTGCTGGCCGATACGGTCAAACGCTTCAACGCTTACGACGATGTGCTCACGGCGAGTGCCGACATTCGCGGCGGGCGTCCGATCGATCCACAGGCGGTCTGGCTGGAGCCGATGATGACGGCATTGCCGGGCTGGCCCGGCGGCAAAGCGCTGGAGGTGTTTGCCGATGCCAGTCTGAGCGGTTATTCGCGCAAATACGGCAACCCGCAGGCTTCGCCGGCCGACACCTTGAGCATCAGCCTCGCCGATCTGAACATGGGCCGCTTGCCAGATCGGGTGGCGGACTTTCTCACCGACGAAGAAATGAACAACCTCCTGGGGCGCAACGTTGCCCATGACGAACGCGTCGCAGCCTTGCGCAATCAGCTCGCCGATGCCGTCGATGAGCGCCGTGGCGCCATATCCCGTCATACCTATCAAGCCCTGGAAAGATCAGACAAAGCCGACATCACCATCGTCAAAAAGACCTTTCCGGATCTACCGCTGCCGCTCGCCGAAAACCTCCTGGCCCAGGCCAGGGCCGCCGAATTGCAAAGAATCACCGACGAAAATCGCCTGCCGTTGCGCCTCAAGACCCAGGCCCGAGAACTGGATTTCGAAGCCTCTGCCAGCCGCGCTTACGAGGGTTTCTATCACGACGAACTGATGACCGCAGAGAGTGAACGCCTGGCGCTCAACACCCTCAGGCTCAATACCGACACCTTCGCCGACCTGCGCCTGGAAGTACGCGATGGCACCTATGACGGGCCGCTGCGCTGTAGCGTCGGGCCAGATGAAGCAACGACCGTCCGGCGCCTGATCCGCGACGAACAAGGTCGCTATGAAGTGCTCGACATCAACAATACCCAGCTGCATGACGCGGATGATTTCTACGAGTCGATCCTGCATGCAGTGCCTGCCGAAACATTGCCTGCCGTGGGTTACCAACGCGGTCAGGGTCGCCCGCTGAAACGCTGGATCATGGATGAGGCCGCCGCCCCTGCGCAGCGCCGCACCGCGCTGGCAGAACCGCCGATTCGACCGGTGGCAACGATTGAGACCGAAACCCTGGTGCGCGGCTGGCCATGGTTTTGGGCTGAGCCGACTCTGGAACAACGCGTCAGTGAGCTCTACCCGAAGATGAGTACCAGAGAGGTCAACACGTTCATTGAAATATTGAAGCGCAAAGGTGACGGTAATGCGGTGGACGCCATCGTCAAACTGGAGACCGAACGCCAGGAACTACGCAGGGCTTTAACGAAATGGCGAGAAAGGCATCCCTCCGGAGACGATGACGTGGGACAACCAATTCTCAGAGCCTCCTACGATTACATTCATAATGGCGGACAGCTCATCGAGAGAAAGTTGATTGCGTGTTTCGAGCGCAAAAGCGAGCGCTTCAATGAGCAAAGTGTCCATTCCGAGCAAGGCTACACGCTGGATCTGACCACCGAGTTCGGCGGCAAGGATCTCGAGCGCTGGTGGAAAGACATGCGCGAGCAACCCGGCATGAAGCAGCACATTGATCAGATCACTACACTGAAGCTCAACAAGACATCGCTCTCGGCAGATCCCGACGGACTGCTCGGCAGCTTCCCCCATCTGCGGCAATTGAGCGTCCGCCAGTGCGGCCTGAAGGAGATACCTTCCAGCGTTGGCCAGATGCGTCAACTCGAAGGCCTGGACCTGACCGATAACCGCGTCCGCATGACCTACAGATCCAGCAAACAACTCGATGGCCTGGTGCGTCTGCGCACCCTGAACCTGAACGGCAATCCCTTGCGCATACCACCGGATGTCGGGCGAATGTACCGGCTGGAGGAGCTGAGCCTGGCTAATACCGGTATCCAGAGCTGGCCCGAAGGACTATTCAAGGTCGGCAACATCGATCGGCACCGACCACGCTGTTTCATGCTCGACATGAGGGATACGCCGATCAACACCCTGCCCGAAGTCACGCCGGGCTCTGATCAGGCGTTCGTCCTAAGTCGCGCACGTTTTAAAACAGAAAAGCTGACCAATGAGCAACGGGTACGCTATGACGAATATCGCAAGTCTTCAGGCTTGGGATCTGTGCTGGATTATGCGGAGGCGGACAAAACCGAGCTCAGCCATTGGCAAGCACCTTACGATGAAGGGGCCGGTTTCAGCCCGTCCATAGCGTACCGAAAGTATCGCGAAGAGTCCTGGCACGACCTGATGGCCGAACCCGACTCCGCCGGTTTTTTCAGCGTGATTGCCAAGCAGAGGGAAAGCGCGGATTACCGGACGGATCCCGCTCGCCGAAAACTGACCCAGCGTGTCTGGGAAATGGTCGAAGCCGCAACGCTCGACTCGGAGCTGCGCGAAAAACTGTTCAGACAGATCGTGTCCCCGGAGGACTGTGGCGATCTGGGGGCGCAACTGTTCAACTCACTGGGAGTGAAAGTGCTGGTGTCCAAAGCCTACGCCGAGCCGACTTCCGCCCGGGTGCTGGATGACAGACTCGTGCGCCTGGCGCGCAGCGCGGCACGGCTGGACCTGGTGAGCGACGAGGCCCGCGTGGAATACAGCCGTCAGGAACAACAGAACCTGATCTACCCGGACAAGCCGGCACCGGATGAGGTCGAAATCCATCTGGCATTCGAGACCGGGCTGGCTGAACGGCTGGAACTGCCCTGGCAGTCTGACGGCATGCGCTACCAGCCTCGTTCCGGCGTCACAAAAGAGGCGATCGAATTGGCTCACCGAATGATCATGCGGCGGGAACAGAACGACGGGCTGATAGACCGAATGATCAACCTCACGTCGGACAACTTCTGGGAGCGCCATTTGCGCAAGACTCATCCGATGCAATACGAGCGCAATGACCGCCTCTTCGAGAACAAACTCGAGTGGCTTGAAGAATTGAAGGAGGCGAAGGCGCAATGGGCAGGCCTCAAGGACAAGAGTCTGCTCAAACCACTGTCGGAGAAACTGATACGCCTCGGAAATCTATTGGGCATTTCCGCAGAGGATGTACTCGTCGATGCGCCATTGGAAGAGCGACGTTACGCAGACCTGCTGACCGATATCGGTCAGCATCGCAATGATCTGTCCCGACAACTGACTCGCGAGGCCATGAGAAACGCGGGGCTCTGACAGCAGGCTTGCAACCCGGCCAGCCCCGACAAGGACGGCCGGACTGCCGCGCTCAGCCGACTTCCGAATCCCAGATCACCGTGATATTGCCCCGGTAGGGTCGCCCCTGGGCTTTGTCGATCATCCAGTGGGTCTGCTGTTCATCCACTTCGAAATGCAAGGTGCCCGGCTTGCGATCGATATAAAAACCGGGTTGAAACGGCGCGGTCGCTTCGACGCCCAAGCGCATTCGTTTGACCGCCTGCCCGGCGCTGTCGGTCAAGCCGTTGGGCAGGCTGACACTGACGTCAACCCCACCGGCGCCCTGCAGGCCGTCAACAATGGCGCAGCCCGACGCCGACGCCAGGCGGTGCTCGCATTCAAGTTTCATGGTGAATTTCGATGATGCCGAGATATGGAAGATCTGATCGCGGAAAAGACGCGAAGGCTTGCGTCCGCTGTCCAGCCAGCGCTGCCAGCCGCCCTGCGGTTCCAGCACGACCTTGTCGCCGCCGGGCGGAATGTCCACTTTCAAGGTGTGCTGAACGTCGAGCACAAAATCCAGGGTCAGGGTGCTTACGTCCGGCTCGAACAGTTTGCCCATGTCGAAATCAGCGCCCGGCCCCAGGCTGTAAGTCAATGAACCGGTGTAACGGCCGGTGGACATCTTGAACGGGTCGGGAGTGCGCAGCTCGTAGGCGAAGTCCAGTTTGTCGAAATACATCCACTTGATGTGGTGGCCCGGCACCTTGAAACAGTGGGCCTCCGAGGGTGTTTTCCAGAAGAACCGGAACCAGTCCGGGCCGTGATCCCCGGCGCCGCTGTACTGGCAAGGTGCGGGCACGCCATGCGCCCAACTGTCCGAGGTCCACAGTCTGCGGTGGCCTTCGAGAGCATTAGCCCCGCCTGCAATCTCGACCGCCGGACGGTTGAGCACATATTTCGAGCCCATACCGATGACGCGCACTTCCAGTTGTTGCGTTTCCTGGGTCTGTTGGTTGATCACGCTCAACCGCCGCCAGTTGGCCGGCGCTTTCACTGCGGCCCAGTCAAAGAGGTCGAGGTAGCGCGAAGAAGTGAAGCGAACAGGCAATTCAATGCTGAACATATTGTGGCTGGCGCATTGATTCGGAAAGCTGGCGCAGTAACCGGTGTTCGGCGTCTGGTTGATGAAGGTTCTCTTGTCCGGCTTGGAAGGATCCGGCTGAAACAGCGCCCGAATCTCCTGATTGAGCGCCTGCGCCTGAGGGATGTTCAACACCGCCAGCAACCCCAGCCAAATGAGTCTTTTCATTATTAGTCCTGCCTCTGATGAGCCTGATCTGTTTTGCCTCATTCCGCACCCGGCGCCCGGGCCGTGAACATCAGCACCACATTGCCGTGGTAATCCCCGGGGCGATAACCACCCGCCGGTTCGATCGGGTCGATTTTCAATGCCACGCGTTTGCCTCTGGCGGCTTCTTCCTCGGACAAGACCTGACGCGGGGTGATGTGCGAACTCAACTCGACATCATTGAACGCAACACGCAGTTCGATCACTTCGCCGGGCCGGCCATTCTCCAGAAAGGGATCAGAGGCCAGACGCGCTTCAATCGCGCTGCTGTCATGGTGCACATCGAAATTCCTCTGCAACCCGCTGAGGTTCGAACGCTGGTAATCCCACTCAAGCCGCTGCGGCCGGTGAATCCAGTCCGGCTCCGATGGAATGATGTAAAACGGCCGGCTGGGAATGGTCAGGGAGACTTCGAAGGTATGCTCTTCGCGCGCGCCCCACGCCCCGGTGCTGGCCAGCGCAGTAGCGGCCAGCAGCGCGGCGGCAGTGCATTGCTTGATCATGTTGGTTACCCGATGCGTCAATTGAAAACAAACCTAGCGACTGGCGATCTTCATGGCTTTCTTCTCACTGCCTTCAATCAGGAAGAAGCTGTACTGGCGGCCCTTTTCCTTGTCGAAGGCAAAGCTCTTGCCCGCCAGCACATGGTGTTTGGTGGTCGCGCCGCAGTCGCTTTCCTTGCTCAGAGAACAGCTCTTGAACTCATCGACGATCAGCACGGTGTTGCCGTTGTTGCGCAGCTCATAGCGGCTGTCGGTGTCATTGACGACGGTGGCAAACCGCGCGTCCTTGGGCCGCACGAAGAAGATCGTGCCGAACCCGGTCATCACGTTGACCCCGGCCGACAGCGAGTTTTTGTAGTCTTCGCGCTCTTCGTTGCTGACCACGAACTCGTCTTCCTTTTCCGGCACCACCGGAACGAAACGCACGCGAAAATAGCGCTCGCGATCACGCTGGCCCATGTACAGCAAACGCGTACCCTGCATGCCCTGCGCCGGCACGATCAACCGCGCCGGGCTGGCCATCACGCCGTTGCGTGAGGCGCCGTCGGCGGCATTCGTCACGGGCACTTCCTGCGGCACACCATCGGCGCCGTAAATGATTTCCAGCACGTTGATCTTGACGAACGCAGTCGCATCGCCGCTGTTGAACACCCGCTTGAGGTAGGTACTTTTATCGGCGTCGAGATAGTCGTAGACGGTGCCGACATTGATTTGCGGACCGGCCTGCGCCATCAGGCAAAACACACTGAGCACACCCAGCAAAAAACCACGTTTCATCGCGTTCAGCTCCATGAAAATCGAAAGGGGTCTGACGGGCGCGCTCACGCATCCGAGTCCCAGATAATGGTGATGTTGCCGCGCAGCCGGTCGTTCAGGCCGGGGCGCAGGAGGAAATCGATCGCCCCCGGTTCCAGCTCGAAATGCAGCGCGCCGGGCTTGCGCTCGACGTAGAAGCTGGGCTGGAACGAGGTGGACCAGTTATTGACGTTCAATGGAATCCTGTTGACGGGACCACCAGTGCCTTCGATTCCCGCCGGTAAACTCATCGAGACCTTGACCTGAACGGAGTTGCCCAAGGGACTGCCGAGGTTGCAGTAGGGTCCGCCCTGGGAATTGCACAGCATCATCACCTTGAAGCGCGACGACGCCGAGATGTAGAACGGTTGATCGCGGAAGATCCGCTTCGGCTTGCGCCCGCTGTCGATCCACGGCGCCCATCCGCCTTCCGGCTCCAGCGAGACTTTATTACCACCCGGTGGCAGATCGACTTTGAGGGTGTGCTGCACGTCCAGCACAAAATCGAGGGTCAGGCTGTCGTCGTCCGGGTACATCATGTAGCCCATGTGGAAATCGCGCCCTGGACCCATGGTGTAAGTAATCGACCCGGTGTACAGACCGCTCGACATGCTCAACGGATTGGGGGTCTTCAGCTCATAGGAAAAGTCGACCTTCTCGAACGACATCATCCGGATGCGGTAAGGGGTGGTCTTGACGCAGCTCGCTTCCGCAGGCGTGAGCCAGAAAAAACGGTAGTTGAGCGGTCCGTACCCAGCCAGACCGCTACCAAGGCAAGGAGAAGGTGCATAAAGCCAACCGCTGGAAGTCCAGAGTTTGTCATGGCCTTCAGGATCACTTGTCGCTCCAGTTATTTTCTGCACTGGATCGCTCAGAATATAGTTGGAGCCTATGCCGGTAATGCGTACCTCGACGACTTCCGACTCCTGGGTATCCTGGTTAGTGATCGTCAAGCGGCGCCAGTCCGCGGGGACTTTCAGCGATACACCGTCACCGGGTATCAGCGCGCGGTGAGAGGTATAACGAACAGGCAACTCGATGCTGAACATGTTTCTTCCGGCACATTGCACAGGATAATTTGCGCAATAGCCGCTATTGGGTGTCTGGTTGACGAACAGGTTCTTGCCCGGCTGAGAAGGATCCGGTTGAAACAGCGCGCGGACTTCCTGATTGATCGCGTGTGCCGCCGGCATGGCCAGCGCCAGCGCCAATGCACACCCGCCTGTGATTATCTTCATGGAATCAACCTGCCTTCTGTTCGGTGGAATTGACGTCGGCCAGGGTGTCCGGCGTGCAACGCAGGTCGCCGATCATCAACACATTGTTTTCACTGCGATGGCTGCCGGCATCGAGACGGAACTGGCAGAGCAACTGGTTGCCCTGACGCACCTCAAGGGTCGGCGAACCGGCGTTCATTTCCATCGAAAAGAAGCCGTCGACTTCGGTCACCCCACGGCTGGCATGATTGATCACGTGGTGGCCCTTGAGCGGCCGCCCCTGGCCATCCACCAGGCGGCCGAGCACGGTCAGGGTTCGCATCACGCGGACCTTGCGGTACTCCACGCCGCCCTTGTTCAGGTGATATCGGGCGCGCGCCGGTTCGATGGTGGCAGCCGGCACGTGGTTGCCTTCGAAGTCGAAACTCACCGAGCTGTTCTGGTACGCGGTGATCGGGATGAAATTGCGCCCCGGCTTCAACGCCGCCCCGCCACCGCTGTAATCGTCGGCGCGCAGAACGATGTCCTCGATGTCCGACTCGACATCGACGATCATCCCGGCGCCACGCACTTCGCTCTGGCTGGTCATGAGCATCTGCTGCCCGCCGACCACCAGCGTGCTGTCGACGTTGAGGCCGCCGGTGAAGTTGCCGTTGTAGGAGGAACGCTGGATAAAGCCGTCGCCACTGACCGAATCGGTGCGGAAGTTGGCCAGACTGGATACACCCACCCCGTAAGTGTCGGTGAGTGCCGTGAGCGAGACGTTCTGCAGGACGTGATCCTTGAAATCCTTGCGCCAGCCGAGTGAGGCGTTGTTGTCACGCGTGCCGTCGCGGGCCGTACGTGAACCGATGCTGCCGGTGATCTGCTGGCCGGGTGCGCCGAGCGCCATGTTGATACTCAGGTCGACCCCGCGATTGCGCGCATCGCCGCTGCTGAAACTGCCCGGCCGATCGAAAATCGACAAACGCCAACTGGCATCGCTGCCCAGCACCATCGTGCGCTGGGTCCAGCCGAGATCCACGCCCATGCCTTCGACATTGCCCTCGCTGTGCGAGACCCGCGCGTTGACCGAGCTCTTGCTACTGATGCGATGGTTAAGCGCCAGCGACGAATTGCTGGTCTGGCCGATGAACACATTGCGCGGTCGCACCCGGGTGCCATCGGGCAGGGTGTCGTAGGTGTTGGTGGTGTCGAGCCAACTGCGGTTGTGGCTGACAACGATGCTTCCGGCGCCATAGTTGTAGAGGCTTTGCAGATCGAGACCGGTGCCGTAATCCTCGGTCTTGTAGACGTTGGCATACAGGCTGAGGTGATTGGCCAGCGTCCAGTCGATGGACGTGCCGTATTGCAGTTTTTCGCGAATCTGCCGCGCCGACAGACCGAGAATCACCCGTGGATGCACCAGGTAATTCACCGAGGCGCCTGCCGTCGGACTGCCGCTGGCCTGGGTGTCCCAGTTGCTCAGCAGTTTCTGTTCTTCGCCGGCGAACACGTTGTAGCGCCAGCGCTCGTCGAGGTTGCGCCAGTTGTTGGGCTTGTACACCAGCTCCTGGGTGGTGGAAGTGATCTGGCCGTCTTCGATCAGGCGCACTTCCACTTCATAAATGCCGCCGGGCAGTGGTCGGGTATCGAGGGTCTGCAAACCGGCCGGCACCGACTGGGTATTGATCAGCAGGCCATCGCGCCAGATCTCCACGGAACCCTGGCGGTTGGCGGTGACGTAGATCGGATAGACGCTGGGCATCGGGCTGTTGATGGCCAGGCTGTCGGAGCTGCCGTACATCACACCAACGGCGGTGTCGGGGCTGGTGCCGAACGTGCGCGGTTGGCGCGTCAGCCCTTCGGAATTGGGGGTGAAATAACCCAGACGGAAAAAACTGCCTTGCAGTTCGCGCTGGGTGTGCAGCTCTTGAATGGCGTGATACAGCTTGTCGTCCGGACCGCCGAGACGGGCCAGTTGCAGATTCAGCGTCTGGCTCCAGCTGCCCAGACTCGAACTGGCTTCGAGACCGAAACGTCCACCAAGATCCTGATCCTGACCGCCATTGAGGTTGAGCTGGTTACGCACCATCAAGCCATGACTGCCACCCACAGGCTGATCGTAGTAACGCTTGGCTTCAACATCACGCTCGGCATTTTCGGTGAGGATCGAGACCAGCGAGTTTTCCAGGTTGTAGTGCACCGCCAGAAACTGTTCCGGGCAGGAACCGCTGCACGCGCCCAGTGGCACGCCGGGTTTGAGAAAGCTCGCCCACTTTTCGCGCTCGGCGGGGCCTAAACGGTTTTCGCTGGTGTCAGTGAATTCGAGCAGGGTGATGCGATCATCGCGGGACAACACCACCATGGCCTCACCCAGCGGTTGTTGGTCGACTTCGACCCGTACCGCCAGAGGCACATCAAAGAAATGCTCTTCAAAATCCGCCGGCAAACCCTTGGCCTGCGCCAGCAGACTGCGCGGTGTGGTACCGGTGGAGTTGGAAGCCACGGCTGCGCTGGCACAAAACAACAGCGCAAGCGCAGCCGCGATGGGTGTCATCGGGAACATGAACTCGTACTCTGATTTACAAACAAGGAAAGTCCGGCGGGGCAAACATTGCTGCCTGCCCCGTCGGTTAGCGCCACGGGTAAAAGTGCACGCTTAGTGCCTGATCAATGATCAGTTGCCAGCAACCGGTGGCACGGCATCGAAGATCATGGCCACCGAACCGGTGTAATCGCCCGGCTCGAAGTTGCTGCCACGCGCGGTGATTTTCAGCGGAGCGCGGTAGTTGACGTCAGACTCCGATTCGCCGACGACCATTTGCGGAGTCAGGGTCAGTTCCTTGTTGTTAAGCAATACTTGCAAGTCGATGGTGGTGTTGCCGGCCACCAGTTTCGGCTGGCTTTCCAGACTGGCGTGTACCGAGCCGTTGTTGTTGCGCACATCGAAGAAACCATTGACGTCGCGCATCTTGCCGGTGGTTGGCTGGTAGCTCATGTCCTGGTCCTTGTTGACCAGATCCGGGTCGGTTGGCACAACATAGAAACCGTTGGTCGGCACATGAGCGACAAGGCTGATCGAGTGCGACGCTTCACCAGCGGCGAATGCGCCAGTGGAGCCCAGTGCCAGAAGAGCCAGTGGAGCGGCGATTGCGAATTTCTTGAACATCGTTATGTACCTGTTTTCTTGATAGGGGGATGAACATTGAAAGTTCAAGACAATCACTGCCCGAGTCGCTGCCCGAGTTGAGCCAGGTCAACTTGAACTTTCAATGCCGGGGCATCATCGGCTGTTGCCTCTGGAAAGTAAGCAAGTAACTTCCGATAACCGCGTAGTTAAACAACCCTATGACCCGCAAGAAAAAAGAACAAAAAAACGATATTCGAAACAGTAACTGTAAGTTATCCCCTACAGACAGTTTAAGTTAAAAAACCATACAGCAAATCAACCCTGTAAATACGGCAGCCCGGAGTTATTTAGAACATATACTCTACAGCGATTAGAGTGATGACTTTAACTTTAAAGTTATCGCCGCCGAAATCCGCCTGAAAAAGCACCGCTTGCATTCGTGGGGCGGTTGCCGCTCGTCAGCCGAGGTCACGGCTCAGGGAAAAACGTCTTGCACCCGTCATAAGATATATCTTAAGTTGTATCTAAACATGACGAGAGAAGACTGAAATGAGAGACCATCATTCCCCCCACCGCGAGCACGGCGACGGTCGTGACGGCTTCGAGAAACGCCCCGGCCGTGAACGTGGCGGCCGTGGCCCACGGGTGTTTGCCCCCGGTGATTTGAAATTGCTGTTGTTGGCGCTGGTCGCCGAACAGCCGTGCCACGGCTACGACCTGATCCGCCAGATCGAAGGCATGTTCGACGGCGCGTACAGCCCCAGCCCCGGCGTGATCTACCCGACCCTGACCTTTCTCGAAGAGAGCGAACTGATCACCGGCGACGCTGAGGGCGGCAAGAAACGCTACAGCGTCACCGAGGCCGGTCGTTTATCTCTCAGTGAGCAAGCGGTAGCGCTGGATGGCGTGCGCATGCGCATTGATGTGAGCAAACGCTCGTTGCGCGGCCATGATCGTCCGCCGGAAATCCACGAAGCGGTACACAACCTGCGTCACGCCCTGCAAATGCACCACGGCCGCTGGAGCGCCGAAGAAATCCTGCGCGTGCGTGACCTGCTCAACGACACCGCCAAAGCCATCGTCGACGGCCCCGCCGTTCAACCTGTTTCGGAGAAAAGCGAATGACTGCAGTCGATACCCAAACCATTCACCGCGTGATGCACGAAATCAAACGCCGCAAGCTCGAAGTGTTGCGCGTGGTCGACCTGACCCCGCGCATGCGCCGCATCACCCTCGGCGGCCCGGAACTCGCCGGGTTCATCAGCCTCGGCACCGATGATCACGTCAAACTGTTGTTCCCGCAGAACGCCGAACAAGCCGCCGCACTGGAGACCATGGTGCTTGGCGCCGGCAAGGACGACGGACCGAAACCGGAAATGCGCGACTACACCCCGCGTCGCTACGACCTCGATGCGCTGGAACTGGACATCGATTTTGTTCTGCACGGTGACGGCCCTGCGTCGACCTGGGCTGAACAAGCCAAACCCGGGCAATTCCTGCACATCGGCGGCCCGCGCGGCTCGATGATCGTCCCGGATATTTTCGACAGCTACTTGCTGATCGGCGACGAAACCGCCCTGCCCGCCATCGCCCGCCGCCTCGAAGGCCTCGCGGCGAATCGCAAGGCGCTGGTGGTGATCGAAGTGGAGAACGGCGCGGAGCAGCAAGTGCTGGAAAGCGCGGCTCAGGTGAATGTGATCTGGGTGTTGCGTGAGGGTGGCAAGGACAACCTGCTGAGTACGGTGAAGCAGTTGCAGGTGCCCACGGGCAATCTGTATGCCTGGGTCGCGACCGAAACGAAAGTTTCACGGCAGATCCGCCGGGTGCTGATCGATGAGCACGGGCTGGATGAGCAACTGATCAAAGCCGTCGGCTACTGGCGCGCCGAAGGCTCCGAAGAGGAATGAGATCCCTTGTAGGAGCTGCCGCAGGCTGCGATCTTTTGATCTTGTTTTTGAAAAAGCAAAGTCAAAAGATCGCAGCCTGCGGCAGCTCCTGCAGGTGCTTTAACTTCGTAGAGCTTGCCAGCGGTCCAGGCCGATGACCAACAACCCAATCAGCACAAACCCCACCAGTATCCCCCCGGCATTGATCAGCACCTGTGGATAACCCAATACCGCCACATCAATGAACGGGTACGCATACGCGCCGAGCCAATGCCCGCGCAGCAAGGCGTAGATGAAATACACCAGCGGATAGATCAGCCACAACGGCAGATGCCATAGGCGCAAAGAGCCTTTCGGAACGCACACCCACCAATAGCCAAGAAACAGCAATGGCATCACATCGTGCAGCAGTTCATCAGCGATAAATTGCCAACCCTGCGGATGCCACAAATGCCGCAGCAAAAGGCTGTAGGCGAGGCCGACCACAGCAATGCTCACGGCAATCCCGCTACTCACCCACGGCTGCAAAAACCAGCGGCGCGCAGCGGATTCACGCGAGGTCACGGCACAGGTCAGCACCGTCGCCACCAGCGTATTGGTCAGGATCGTGAAGTAGCTGAAAAAACTCACCAGCCCGCCCAACAGGCTGGCGCCGACGCTCAAGCGTGCGAAGAAAATCAGGTACAGCTGAATACCCAACCCCGCCCAGCCTAATACGGCAGCACAGGTGATCAGGCGTCGCCGCCACACGGCGTCCACTTCAGAGCGGTCGCTTGGTGCGCATCAACTTCACGTACAGACGTTCGACCTTCTCCCGCGCCCACGGGGTTTTGCGCAGAAACGTCAGGCTCGACTTGATGCTCGGATCGCTCTTGAAGCAGCGAATATCAATGCGCTCGGCCAGGCCCGACCATTCGTAATGAGTGACCAGGGCGTTGAGGATCTGTTCAAGGGTCACGCCGTGCAGCGGATCGGGGGTTTGTTCGTTCATGCCAGACCTTTGGGCGAAGTGAAAATGCAGAAGCCGCGCACCTTAGCCGAGGGGCTGGTTGGGTGGAAGGCCTACCTTCAAATGTAGGCCAACCCGGAAAGATCGCAGGCTACGACCCCACCCACAATGCGCCCGTTTGCCGCACTGTTACCGAATCCGAAATGCTGCATGTTCACAAAAGGCCTTTGTCTTTTTGTAACAGATCATTATCCTGCCGCCCTTCCGCTGAATCGCTTCACTGCCTGCGACTTATTGAAGCACTCAGCCCGCACCCCGAAAACACCAAAAAAAGACTTAGCCATGCCCGATTTTTCCTTCTCCCGAGACAGCGCTATCTCAGCCCTGCGCACCCTTGGCGGCTGTACCGCCCTTGGCCTCGCCACCTGCGCACAAGCGGCGCCCGCGTTCGACAGTGAATCACCGTACATGCTCGGTGACTGGAATGGCACGCGTACAGAACTCTCGGAAAAAGGCTACGACTTCAAACTCGATTACACCGGTGAAATGGGCAGCAACCTGCACGGTGGCTACGATCACGACCGCACTGCGCGTTACAGCGATCAGTTCGGCCTGGGCACACACCTGGACCTGCAAAAGATCCTCGGCTGGGACGACGCCGAGTTTCAACTGACCATCACCAAGCGCAGCGGCAACAACATCAGCAACGATCGCATCAACGATCCGCGCGTTGGCGGTTTCACCTCGGCCCAGGAAGTCTGGGGCCGTGGTCAGACCACGCGCCTGACGCAGATGTGGTATCAGCAAAAATTCTTCGACCAGAAACTCGACATCAAAGTCGGCCGTTTCGGCGAAGGCGAAGACTTCAACAGCTTCCCGTGCGACTTCCAGAACCTCGCGTTCTGCGGTTCGCAGGTCGGCAACTGGGTCGGCGGCATCTGGTACAACTGGCCGGTCAGCCAGTGGGCGCTGCGCGTCAAATATCACCTGACCCCTGAGTTGTACGCACAGGTTGGCGCCTACGAGCAGAACCCGTCGAACCTCGATCGCGGCAACGGCTTCAAACTCAGCGGCAGCGGCACCCAGGGCGCGATTCTGCCGGTCGAACTGGTGTGGACACCGAAGCTCAACGGCCTGCCCGGCGAATACCGTGCCGGTTACTACTACAGCAACGCCAAGGCCAGCGACGTCTATAAGGACAGCCAAGGCCAGCCGGCAGCGCTGAGCGGTGAAGCCTATCGCAGCGCCTCAAGCAAACACGGCGTGTGGCTGGGTATTCAGCAGCAGATCACCAGCGTCGCCAGCGACAACTCGCGCGGCCTGAGCGTGTTCGCCAACGGCACGATGCACGACAAGAAAACCAACGCCATCGACAACTACGTGCAGGCCGGCATTACTTACAAAGGCCCGTTCGACGCGCGCGCCAAGGATGACATCGGTTTCGCCCTCGCCCGCGTCCACGTCAACCCGGCCTTCCGCAAAAACGCCGAAGCGAGCAACCGTGCCAACGCGGTCTACGACTACGACGATCCGTCGTTCCTGCCGCCGCAAGACACCGAATACAGCGCCGAGCTGTATTACGGCGTGCACGTGACCAACTGGCTGACCGTACGCCCGAACCTGCAATACATCCGCCACCCCGGTGGCGTGAACAACGTCGACGACGCCCTGATCGGCGGGATCAAGATCCAGTCCTCGTTCTAACCGACACCGCAAAAACCTGTGGGAGCTGGCTTGCCAGCGATGCGATTTCACAGTCGACATCTTCGTCGGCTGACACGCCGCCATCGCTGGCAAGTCGAATCGTCGCACCGCAGCTCCCACAGGGATCGGGAAAATTTCGTTAGCTAGACAAGTTTTTATCTGAACCATGCCCACGCCAAATCGTCATCTACAGTGACTACAGCGCGGGACTACATAAAACGTCACGGAGAATCACACTATGAGCACCGAAAGTGCTTCGAGTCGGGGCCGTCTGCTACCGAGCCTGCTCGGCATTCTGCTTCTACTGATGGGCCTGGCCATGTTGGCCGGTGGGGTCAAGCTGAGCATGCTCGGCGGCTCGCTGTACTACCTGCTGGCCGGTATCGGCATTGCGCTGAGCGGCATCCTGATGCTGATGCGCCGTCGCGCGGCGCTGGGCCTGTACGCCATCGTTCTGTTTGCCAGCACCGTTTGGGCGCTGTGGGAAGTCGGTCTGGACTGGTGGCAACTGGTGCCACGTCTGGCCCTGTGGTTTGTCCTCGGCTTCGTGATGCTGCTGCCGTGGTTCCGTCGTCCACTGCTGCTTGACGGCCCGGCGCCGATGGGCACTCGCGGCCTGACCGTGGCCGTGGTGCTGGCCGGCCTCACTGCGCTGATCAGCCTGTTCACCCATCCGGGCGAAACCTTCGGCGAACTGGGTCGCGACACCGCCGACACCACCAGCACCGCACCAGCGATGCCGGATGGCGACTGGCAAGCTTACGGCCGCACCGAATTCGGTGACCGTTACTCGCCGCTGAAGCAGATCACCCCGGCCAACGTCGGCAAGCTGCAAGAAGCCTGGCGCATCCAGACCGGCGACCTGCCGACCGCAGATGACCCGGTTGAGCTGACCAACGAAAACACCCCGCTGAAAGCCAACGGCATGATCTACGCCTGCACCGCGCACAGCAAAGTGTTGGCCCTGGACCCGGACACCGGCAAAGAACTGTGGCGCTTCGACCCACAGATCAAGAGCCCGGTCGGCTTCAAAGGCTTCGCCCACATGACTTGCCGTGGCGTGTCGTATTACGACGAAGCCGCGTACGCCAAGTCCGAAAACGCAGCCTCGGCGGTGATTTCCGAAGCCGGCAAAGCCGTTGCTCAGGCTTGCCCGCGTCGTCTGTACCTGCCAACCGCTGATGCCCGCCTGATCGCCCTGAACGCCGACACCGGCAAGATCTGCGAAGGCTTCGGCAAAAACGGTGTGGTTGACCTGACCCAAGGCATCGGCCCGTTCACCGCTGGTGGCTACTACTCCACCTCGCCAGCGGCGATTACCCGTGATCTGGTGATCATGGGCGGTCACGTCACCGACAACGAATCGACCAACGAGCCCTCGGGCGTGATCCGCGCTTTCGACGTGCGCGACGGTCACCTTGTGTGGAACTGGGACAGCGACAAGCCAGACGCCACCGAGCCGTTGGCACCGGGCGAAACCTACAGCCGCAACTCGGCGAACATGTGGTCGTTGGCCAGCGTCGACGAAAAACTCGGCATGGTGTACCTGCCACTGGGCAACCAGACCCCAGACCAGTGGGGCGCTGACCGCACCCCGGGCGCCGAGAAATTCAGCGCCGGCGTCGTCGCCCTGGACCTGGCCACCGGTAAAGTGCGCTGGAACTACCAGTTCACCCACCACGACCTGTGGGACATGGACGTTGGCAGCCAGCCAACCCTGCTCGACATGAAAACCGCCGACGGCGTGAAACCGGCACTGATCGCTCCGACCAAACAGGGCAGCCTGTACGTCCTCGACCGTCGTGACGGCACGCCGATCATCCCGATCAAGGAAATCCCGGTACCGCAAGGCGCCGTGAAAGGCGACCACACCGCACCGACCCAGGCCCGTTCGGACCTCAACCTGCTGGCCCCGGAACTGACCGAAAAAGCCATGTGGGGCGCGAGCCCGTTCGACCAGATGCTGTGCCGCATCCAGTTCAAGGAACTGCGTTACGAAGGCCAGTACACCCCGCCGTCGGAACAGGGCAGCCTGATCTACCCGGGTAACGTGGGTGTGTTCAACTGGGGCGGCGTCTCGGTCGATCCGGTTCGTCAGATCCTGTTCACCAGCCCGAACTACATGGCCTTCGTGTCGAAAATGGTGCCACGCGAGCAAGTCGCCGCCGGCAGCAAACGCGAAAGCGAAACCGCTGGCGTGCAACCGAACACCGGCGCGCCATACGCCGTGATCATGCACCCGTTCATGTCGCCACTGGGCGTACCGTGCCAGGCCCCGGCCTGGGGCTACGTCGCCGGTATCGACCTGACCACCGGCAAAGTCGTGTGGAAACGCAAAAACGGCACCAGCCGCGACAGCTCGCCAATCCCGATCGGCTTCACTCTCGGTGTGCCTAGCATGGGCGGCTCGATGGTGACCGCTGGCGGCGTCGGCTTCCTCAGCGGCACCCTCGACCAGTACCTGCGCGCGTACGACGTGAACAGCGGTAAAGAGCTGTGGAAATCGCGTCTGCCGGCTGGCGGTCAAGCGACCCCAATGACTTACACCGGCAAGGACGGCAAGCAATACGTTCTGTTGGTTGTAGGTGGTCACGGCTCGCTGGGCACCAAGATGGGTGACTATGTGATTGCGTACAAACTGCCGGAGTAAGTTTTAGCGGCGGAGAAAATGAAGGCGATGTCCCGCAAGGGACATCGCCTTTTTTGTGCACGCAACTTCTGAGTCCACCAAAGAAACCTGTGGGAGCTGGCTTGCCAGCGATAGCGGTGGGTCAGTCAGCAAATAGGCCGGCTGATAGACCGCAATCGATGGCAAGCCAGCTCCCACAGTTTGATCAGCGTGGGTAGTAGGAATATTGCTCGTCCTACAGACGCCGCTAATTGCGCGGAGTTTTCCGACAAGTCGCGTCGGTTGTGCCTCGGAAATCAGCTGGATAGGCTCGGGGGGTCGCTGCAAATTCAGCGAACGGGCGTCGCGGCCCGACTTCTGGGGCATAATTGCCGCCGCTTAACAGCAGCACCCCGAGTGCTTGTTTTATGGTGGCTGTACGCGGGATACCTTCGGGTATGCCGAATGCCTCAGGTCGGTCCGCGAACCCGCGTACAGCTGCCACCCCTCTTTTTGCGTCGCGGCAATTAGAGGAATGGCCCAATTCCTGAGGAGCAATAAATGAAAAAGCCAACACCCAATCCACCAGAAACCGACGACACCTCGCCCTACGAATCCCCCGATTCCAAGAAATTCCACGAAGCCGCCGAACGCGCCCTCGACCACTACCTCAAACCCAATGCCTTAACCCTGCGCTTCCACAAACCCAGCACCATGTTCCAGGTCGCCCCCGAGCAGGACAGCGAAAGCCTGCTGGTCCACGCCTGCGAATCACTGGCCCAGGCCAGCGTGATGAGCAGCGACATCGCCGCCTACATCGACCTGCCACAGCGGCGGACGATTCTGGCGATCCAGCAAATCATCATGCTCGCCGAACTGGCCGTGAACCGCGTGCTGGATAACCACGAAATCCCCCAACCTCCCCCACACAGCTAAAAGCCCCTCACCCTAGCCCTCTCCCGGAGGGAGAGGGGACTGACCGAGGTGTTTGGGAGAGATATGCAGACGTGCAATTGCCGCGTTGAACTCAGATTCTGAAACAGATCAAAAGCCCCTCACCCTAGCCCTCTCCCGGAGGGAGAGGGGACTGATCGAGGTGTCTGGGGGAGGTACGCCGACGTGCAATACCGAGTCGAATTCACATTCTGAATCAGATCAAAAGCCCCTCACCCTAGCCCTCTCCCGGAGGGAGAGGGCTAGGGTGAGGTGTTTGGGAGAGATACGCCGACGTGAAAGACCGAGTTGAACTCTGATTCTGAAAAGCACACAAATCGGCCCCCTCTCCCTCGGGAGAGGGCTGGGGTGAGGGGCAAAAGCACCACAAAAACCAAAGCCGTGCGCGCCCCGCTCTTCACCACTCAATAGGCCGAGTGTCAGCTCGCCTGCTTTTGATCTTGATCTTGATCCACGGGCGACGTCGGAAGGCTGAGTGGAGGGATTGATCCGGGCGTGGGAGCGCAGCGACCGTTTGGCGAAGCCAAACACAGCGAGAGGAGGTGCAGCGAAGCAAACCGGAGACGCTGCGCCCGGATCAATCCCGCAGCGAAGGAACCCCGAGCCCCAGCGAGCGGGCCGCACGCATGAGCAAGCGTTTTTTTGCTTACTTTTTTGAGGCGTTTGTCAAAAAAGTGAGTCGCCGTCAGGGCGAAACCCTAAGCCGCCGTTACCTAAATAACGGATATACACACCGAACACCCCCAACATGGTCGGCCCAAAGGCCGCCAAGCCCAAAGCGTGAACCCTGTCAAAACCCTGAACACACAAGCAGAAACATCCCCCGCCATTGAAACCACCCCAACCCTGCCCCATCTAAGACCCATACCCCATTGCGCAGGTGCCCCATGAGCGACCAGCAAGAATTCCCGGAAAACCCCGACGACTACACCGAAGCCGAACACATCGAACACACCTCCTCCGGCAAAGGCCTCGCCCTGCCCGGCCAGAACCTGCCGGACAAGGTTTACATCATCCCGATCCACAACCGCCCGTTCTTCCCGGCCCAGGTCCTGCCGGTCATCGTCAACGAAGAACCCTGGGCCGAAACCCTCGAACTGGTCAGCAAATCCGAACACCACTCCCTGGCCCTGTTCTTCATGGACACGCCCCAGGAAGACCCGCGCCACTTCGATACCGGCGCCCTGCCGCAATACGGCACCCTGGTCAAAGTCCACCACGCCAGTCGCGAAAACGGCAAACTGCAATTCGTCGCCCAAGGCCTCAGCCGCGTACGCATCAAAACCTGGCTGAAACACCACCGCCCACCATACCTGGTCGAAGTCGAATACCCGCACCAGCCCACCGAGCCGACCGACGAGGTCAAGGCCTACGGCATGGCACTGATCAACGCGATCAAAGAGCTGCTGCCGCTCAACCCGCTGTACAGCGAAGAGCTGAAAAACTACCTCAACCGCTTCAGCCCCAACGACCCGTCGCCACTGACCGACTTCGCCGCCGCCCTGACCTCCGCCACCGGCCCCGAGCTGCAAGGCGTGCTCGACTGCGTGCCGATGCTCAAGCGCATGGAAAAAGTCCTGCCGATGCTGCGCAAGGAAGTCGAAGTCGCGCGCCTGCAAAAAGAGATTTCTGCGGAAGTTAACCGCAAGATCGGCGAGCATCAACGCGAGTTCTTCCTTAAAGAGCAACTCAAGGTCATCCAGCAGGAACTCGGCCTGACCAAGGACGACCGCAGCGCCGACCTCGAACAGTTCGAACAACGCCTGGAAGGCAAAGTCCTGCCGGCGCAGGTGCAGAAACGCCTCGATGAGGAAATGAACAAACTGTCGATCCTCGAGACCGGCTCGCCGGAGTACGCGGTCACCCGCAACTACCTCGACTGGGCGACGTCGGTGCCGTGGGGCGTGTATGGCGAGGACAAACTCGACCTCAAGCACGCGCGCAAAATCCTCGACAAACACCACGCCGGCCTCGATGACATCAAGGATCGCATCCTCGAATTCCTCGCCGTCGGTGCTTATAAAGGTGAGATCAGCGGTTCCATCGTGCTGTTGGTCGGCCCGCCGGGCGTGGGTAAAACCAGCGTCGGCAAATCCATCGCCGAATCCCTCGGCCGGCCGTTCTATCGCTTTAGTCTCGGCGGCATGCGCGACGAAGCCGAGATCAAGGGCCACCGCCGCACCTACATCGGCGCGCAGCCGGGCAAACTCGTGCAGGCGTTGAAAGATGTCGAGGTGATGAACCCGGTGATCATGCTCGACGAGATCGACAAAATGGGCCAAAGCTACCAGGGCGACCCGGCCTCGGCGCTGCTGGAAACCCTCGATCCAGAGCAGAACGTCGAATTCCTCGACCACTACCTCGACCTGCGCATGGACTTGTCGAAAGTCCTGTTCGTCTGCACCGCCAACACACTCGATTCGATCCCGGGCCCACTGCTGGACCGGATGGAAGTGATTCGCCTGTCGGGCTATATCACTGAAGAAAAAGTCGCCATCGCCAAGCGCCACCTGTGGCCGAAACTGCTGGAAAAGGCCGGTGTGTCCAAGGGCAGCCTGAGCATCAGCGACAGCGCGCTCAAAGCCCTGATCGACGGTTATGCCCGTGAAGCCGGCGTGCGCCAGCTGGAAAAACAGATGGGTAAACTGGTGCGCAAAGCGGTGATGAAGCTGATCGACGAGCCGAAAGCGCTGATCAAACTCGGGCCGAAAGACCTCGAAGCGTCACTGGGTCATCCGGTATTCCGCAACGAGCAAGTGCTCTCCGGTACCGGCGTCATCACCGGTCTGGCCTGGACCAGCATGGGCGGCGCGACTCTGCCGATCGAAGCGACGCGAATCCACACGCTCAATCGCGGTTTCAAACTCACCGGGCAACTTGGCGATGTGATGAAGGAATCGGCGGAGATCGCCTACAGCTACGTCAGCTCGCACCTGAAACAATTCGGCGGCGATGCGAAGTTCTTCGACGAAGCCTTCGTCCACCTGCACGTACCGGAAGGCGCGACACCGAAGGACGGCCCGAGCGCCGGCGTGACCATGGCCAGCGCCCTGCTCTCGCTCGCACGTAATCAGCCGCCGAAAAAAGGCGTGGCGATGACCGGCGAGCTGACGCTGACCGGGCATGTGCTGCCGATTGGCGGGGTGCGCGAGAAGGTGATAGCGGCAAGACGGCAGAAGATTTTCGAGCTGATTTTGCCGGAGCCGAATCGGGGTAACTTCGAGGAATTGCCGGATTATCTGAAGGAAGGGATTACTGTGCACTTTGCCAAGAAGTTTGCGGATGTGGCGAAAGTGCTCTTCTAACAATCATGTAGTGCCTGCTGTACCGCAATCGCTGGCAAGCCAGCTCCCACAGTGTCCGATGTGTTCACAAATCCTGTGATCACCACAGAACCTTGTGGGAGCTGGCTTGCCAGCGATGGCGTCAGTGCCGACAACACTGGACTCCCTGACTGTCACACTTTGTCTCATCTTCAGTTATGCTCGCCGTTCGTCGTGAACACCCGGAGCCGCTGACCTTATGTCCCCCACTCGCCTGTTTCTCCCCCTCGCCCTTTCGTTGCTGGCCGCGTGTGCCACGCAACCAAAACACAACGTGACCGTGGAAAAACAAAGCGAATGCCCCGTCCGGCTCACGAACGGGCAAAACCTCATCATCATGCTGCCAAGCAACCCGACCACGGGTTATCGCTGGGCCATTCAGGATTCCGCTGGCGGCGTACTCCGCGCACTCAGCCCCGAGGTCTACAGCAATCCGGAAGATGCCGGCGTGGTCGGCGCAGCGGGTTTGTCGACCTGGCGCTTTCAGGCCTTTGCCCCCGGCACCGGGCGCCTGCGTCTGACTTCGCAACAGCCGTGGGCACCGGAAGTGTTGCCAGTGGAAACCTTTGACTGCGCCATTTCGGTGAATTGATCGTGGGCTGGCTGATTCTGGCGCTGATGGGCGCGGTGACGTTTCTCTACGGCGTCAGCACGCATGCGGCGCTGCTGTGCTTGTTGGTTAAGCCGTTGCCGGTGCTCGCGTTGCTTGGCTGGCTGCATGATGCGCCACCCAGCGAATACCGGCGCTGGATCAGTCTCGGGCTGATTTTCTCGCTGCTGGGTGATGTGTTGCTGGCGTGGCCGGGCGACCTGTTTGTATTCGGCCTCGGCGCGTTTCTGGTCGCACATCTGGCTTATCTGAAGGCTTATCTGAGTGACTGCAAGCGTCTGGCGATATTGCCGCTGGTGCTTGCCCTCGCCGTCGGTGCGGTGCTGCTGGGGCTGCTGATATCCAGCGGTCTGGGGCCGTTGCTGGTGCCAGTGATCGTCTACGGCACGGCCATCAGCGCGATGCTCTGGCGCGCACTCGCACGCCTCGGCACCGACGTGCCCAAGCGTTCGGCGTTGCTGGCGGCGGGCGGTGCGCTGGCATTCGTGTTCTCTGACAGCGTGATCGGCATTGATCGCTTTGTATCGCCATTCCACGCCGCACCGTACGTCATCATTCTCAGCTACTGGCTAGGCCAGTGGGGCATCGCCGCCTCCGCGTTCTCCCAGACCAAACGCTAACCCTTGTGGCGAGGGAGCTCGCTCCCACAAGGACACCGCGATCACCTGTGGGAGCGAGCCTGCTCGCGAAAGCAATATCCCTGACAGCGATGATTCCAGCACCGTTGCGCCGCTTTATCTGACAACCCGCGCATCCCCGCGCCACTTTGGCTAAAATGCCGGCCTTTTCCACCGACACCGCCGGAACCGCCGTGAGCAAAGAACCCGATCGCATTTTCGCCAAGCCTTTGGCCCAGGTACCCGACTTCGCCTTCAACGAAGACGTGGTGCGGGTGTTCCCGGACATGATCAAGCGCTCGGTGCCGGGTTACCCGACCATCGTCGAAAACCTCGGCGTGCTCGCCGCGCAGTTCGCTCAGCCGAACAGCGTGCTCTACGATCTTGGCTCATCCTTGGGCGCGGTGACTCAAGCGTTGCGCCGTCACGTGCGCACCGACGGCTGCCGGGTGATCGCTGTGGATAACTCTGCTGCGATGGTCGAGCGCTGCCGCGAATACCTCAACGGTCAGGACTCGATGTCCCAGGAGTTGCTGCCGGTGGACGTGATCGAAGGCGACATCCTTGCCCTTGAGTTTCAGCCAGCCTCGGTGGTGGCGCTGAACTTCACCCTGCAATTCATCGCCCCGGATCAGCGCACCGCGTTGCTCGCGCGCATTCGCCAATCGCTGCTGCCGGGCGGCGCGCTGATTCTGTCGGAGAAGCTGCGCTTCAACGATGCCGAAGAACACGAATTGCTCACCGACCTGCACGTCGCCTTCAAACGCGCCAACGGCTACAGCGAACTGGAAATCGCCCAGAAGCGCAGCGCCATCGAAAACGTCATGAAGCCCGACAGCCTCGAAGAACACCGCGAACGCCTGTTGGCCGCCGGGTTCTCGAAAGTCGTGCCGTGGTTCCAGTGTCTTAACTTTGCCTCGTTGATTGCCTTGCCATGATTGATCTGTCCCCCCTCGCCCGCCGTCTGGCCGGCACACCGCTGGCCGAATGGGCCAATACCCTGCAGCGTCAACTCGACAAGAAAATGGAGAAGGGCCACGGCGATCTGGAGCGCTGGCAAAGTGCGCTCGACGCGCTGCCGAAGATCCAGCCGAGCGAAGTCGACCTGCTCAATGGCCTGAAACTCGACACCGAGTGCGACGATGAAACCCGCGCGCAGATGCACACCGCGTTGATGGGCCTGTCGCCGTGGCGCAAAGGTCCGTTCGATCTGTTTGGCGTGCACGTTGACACCGAATGGCGTTCGGACTGGAAATGGTCGCGCGTCGCTCCGCATCTGGATCTGAAGGGCAAACGCATCCTCGATGTCGGCTGCGGCAACGGTTACTACATGTGGCGCATGCTCGGTGCCGGCGCGAACAGCGTGATTGGCGTTGATCCAAACTGGCTGTTTTTCTGCCAGTTCCAGGCGGTACAGCGTTATCTGTCAGAGCCGAACGCGTGGCATTTGCCATTCCCGTTTGAAGACCTGCCGCCGAATCTGGAAGGGTTCGACACGGTGTTTTCCATGGGCGTGTTCTATCACCGTCGCTCGCCGATCGAACATTTGCTGGCGCTGAAGGATTGCCTGGTCAAGGGCGGTGAACTGGTGCTGGAAACGCTGGTGGTGGAAGGCGACAAGCATCAGGTGCTGGTGCCGGAAGATCGTTATGCGCAGATGCGTAACGTGTGGTTCCTGCCGTCGGTGCCGGCGCTGGAATTGTGGTTGCGTCGTGCGGGGTTCAGCGATATTCGTTGCGTGGATGTGAGCACAACCACGGTTGAAGAGCAGCGTGGTACGGAGTGGATGAAGTATCAGTCGCTGAGCGACTTTCTTGATCCCGAGGATCACAGCAAAACCATCGAAGGATTGCCAGCGCCGATGCGCGCGGTGATTGTCGCCAGAAAGTAATCCAGCCTCGCAGGCATCGCGGTGAGGCCACCCCTCACCCCGGCCCTCTCCCCAGGGAGAGGGAGCTGATCTTTGGGCTTTTCAAAACTTGAGTTCGGCTCGATATCCTGGTCGCCACATCACCTCCGTCAGTCCCCTTTCGCAGGGATGAGAGCCGATCTTTGGGCTTTTCTAAACTTGAGTTCAACTCGATAACTCAGGTCGGCGGACCTCGCCCATCCAATCCGGTCAGTCCCCTCTCCCTTTGGGAGAGGGTTAGGGTGAGGGGCTTTTCGCTCTTCGGGCGCGGAAGAATTCGGTCAACACCGCGCCACACTCCTCCGCCAACACCCCGCCTTCATACAACACCCGGTGATTCAAAAAGCCCTGGGTAAAAAACTGCCCCTGACTCTGCACAATCCCCGCTTTGGGCTCCAACGCGCCATAAACCACCCGCGCCACCCGCGAATGCACGATCAAGCCCGCGCACATGCTGCACGGTTCCAGCGTCACATACAGCGTGCTGCCCGGCAGCCGATAGTTATCCACCGCCTGCGCCGCCGCGCGAATGGCGACCATTTCTGCATGAGCACTCGGGTCGCTGGTACTGATCGGGCAATTGAAGCCACGACCGATGATCTCGCCGTCCTGCACCAGCACTGCGCCCACCGGCACTTCGCCGAGCGCTGCGCCTTGTGCGGCGAGTGTCAGGGCTTCAAGCATGAAGTCGCGGTCTCGGCTGCGATCAATGATTGCCGCGGGGCGAATCTGGCGCATCACTTCACCTCGATGGCGGCCATCAGGCCGGTTTCCATGTGGTCGATCACGTGGCAGTGGAACATCCACACCCCCGGATTATCGGCCACCAGCGCCACTTGCGCGCGCTCGTTCTTGCCCAGCAGATAGGTGTCGGTGAAGTACGGAATGATCTTGTGCCGGTTCGACGCGATCACCTTGAAGCTCATGCCGTGCAAATGGATCGGGTGCTGATACTGGGTCATGTTCTTCAATTCGAAGATGTAGCTCTGCCCCAGTTTCAGACTGGCAATCGGTCGGTCGGCGCAAGTCTTGTCGGTGATGTCCCAGGCCTTGCCGTTGATCTGCCACAGGCTCGGCGGCCTGCCGTTGTCGACGTTGACCGACACCGAGCCGACCCATTCGAAATTGAAGTTGAGTTTCTCGGCATTGGCCAGATCCGGCTCGGCCACCGGGTTCGCGGGTAAGGCTTTCGGCCAGTCGGTCGGTGCATCGTTGTTGGCCACCGAACGCAGCGTGCCGAGACGTACCGGGCCATTGCGCAGCGACAATTCTTCGCCCGCCGCCGGTGCCTTGATCGCCAGACAAATGCGCATGCCCGGGCCGAGCCAGTATTCCTTGCCCAGCGGCCGTGGCTCGACCGGATTGCCGTCCAGCGCATAGATCTGCGCTTCGACGCCGGGAATGTTAATGCGGTAAGTCAGCGTGTTGTCGAGGTTGAGCAACCGTACCCGGGTGATCTGCCCAGCCGGCAATTCGATCACTGGCGATGGCACGCCGTTGATGGTCGACAACCGCCCCACCGTGCCGCCACGCGCTGCTTCACGGGGAATGCTGAACTCGACGAAATTGCCTTCGTCATCGATGTGCCAGTTTTTCAGGCTCAAGGTTTTTTCGTACTTGAAACCGGTGGGCTCGCGCTCTTCGATGATCAGCGGCCCGACCAGCCCGCGCCCGAGTTCTTCGCTGCTGCTGACGTGCGGGTGATACCAATAGCTGCCGGCGTCCGGCACGCGGAATTTGTAATCGAAGTATTCACCCGGCAACACCGGCAATTGCGAGACGTACGGCACGCCGTCCATTTCCAACGGCAGACGAATGCCGTGCCAGTGAATGGTCGTTGCAACCGGCAAGTGGTTGATGAAGCGCACCCGCAGCCATTCGCCCTGGCGCACACGCAACTCGGTGCCCGGCGCCGACGGGCCGAAGGCCCAGGCCTCGGTCTTGTGCCCCGGCACCAGCTCGACGTCCAGTGGTGCGGCGATCAGTTCATAGTCGTGACCCGCCTCGGCGTCGGCCATTTTTCCAAGCCAATAACGCGACGCGCCCCCCGCCCCGACACCAACGACAACAAGACCGGCCAGGCCACCGAGGATTTGGCGACGGGTAAAGGACATGAACTCAACTACCTCACGTATCAGCGGCAGGCCCTGAAGGCCTGCAAAAGGCGAATACGATACACCTGCGGTTGAGAAACAGTAAGGGCGACCTGAGGCCGCACGCCACCTGTCGGCTTAAGGCCGCAGCCCGATAATCAAGTGCACCACACCCTCCGCCAAGGGCATCACACCCGCGACACCGGCGGCGCTCAACGCGTGTTGGTCCAGGTGCGACACATCACGCAACACTACCCGCACCCTCGTCAATGCCAGCGGTTGCTGGGACTCGAGGTTATCCACACCTCCCAGTGCCGCGACAATTTCGCCGCTCAATCCGTTGGTCGGCTCGGCCGCTGCTGCGGGAGTATCCACCACCAGATCCGGAGTCAGGGCCTTCCAGAATGCCTTCTGCAATTGATCGAACATGTTCAGTTCTCCAGAACCCGTAAAGTATCGACGGTGGCCTCATGAAAGCGCTGCAACGCCTCACGCACCTGCCCGGCGCTTTCCAGACCAAGTACCTGTTGCGCGATGCGCTGACAATCCGCCAGCGCCAGTTCGCGCACCGTTGCCTTGACCGGCGCAATCATCGGCACGCTCACCGACAGTTCATCCACGCCCAACCCCAACAACAGCGGCACCGCCAGACGTTCAGAGGCCATCGCCCCGCACACGCCAACCCATTTGCCATGGGCGTGCGCGGCCTTCACGGTCATGGCGATCAGGCGCAATACCGAGGGATGAAAACTGTCCGCCTGACTGGCCAGGCGCGGGTGATCGCGATCCATCGCCAGGGTGTACTGCGTCAGGTCATTGGTGCCAATCGAGAAGAAATCCACCAGCGGCGCAAACAGATCCGCCATCAACGCCGCCGCCGGCACTTCGATCATGATCCCCAGTTTCGGCCGTTGCGTTAGCCCCTGCGCGAGGATTTCCTCGTCGAGCATCTGCCGCGCCAGACGCAGCTCCGACAGCTGCGTGACCATCGGCAACATGATGTGCAAACGCGTCAGATCACAGCAGCCGAGCATGGCCCGGAACTGCTCACGCAACAGCTGCGGACGCTCCAGGCACAAACGAATGCCGCGCACGCCAAGGAACGGGTTGGTTTCGCTGTCCATCGGCACGTAGGCCAGCGGTTTGTCGCCGCCGACATCGAGGGTGCGCACCACCAGATTGTGCGCAGGTCCGACACAGCGAGCGATGGCGCTGTAAGTGGCGACCTGTTCGTCATGGCTCGGCGCGTGGTTGCGGCCCAGGTAGAGAAATTCTGAACGCAGCAAGCCGACGCCCGCGCCCCCCGAAGCCATGGCCTGCTCCGTTTCAGACAAAGAGGCGACGTTGGCCGACACCTCGACGTGATGGCCGTCACGGGTGCGCGCCGCGAGCGTTGCGTTGGCCAGGTCATGTTCATGGCGTTGGCGCTGTTGCGCGTGGCGAGCCTGCCACTGGCCGACGGCCGCAGGGTCGGGATGTACATGCAACTCCCCCTTGTCGGCATCGAGCAATATTGGAGTGCCGTTGCTCAGTGCGAGCATCTGCACCGGCACCCCGCAGATCGACGGCAGACCACAGGCACGGGCGAGTATCGCCACGTGACTGGTCGCGCCGCCCCCGACCGTAGCGAAGCCCAGCACCTTGCTGGTATCGATGCCGGCGGTCTGCGACGGCGTCAGTTGATCGGCGATCAGAATGCATCCATGCGGCAACTCCAGCGCGTGCTCGCCAATACCCAGCAGCAGTTTGAGGACGCGACGCCCGACATCGGTCAGATCCGCCGCCCGTTCAGCCAGAAGCGTACTGCCCAGTTGCCGAAACATCGTCGCTGTTTCTTCAGTCGCCGCACGCCAGGCGAACGCCGCGCTTTTGCCCTCGTCGATCAACGCTTGAGCCTGATCGAGCAGTCCCGGATCTTCGAGCAGTTGCTGATGGGCCTTGAAGATCTCGGCTTCGGCCTCGCCAACGGCGGTATCACACAAATGCTGCAAGGCCAGATCGGCTTCGATCAGGGCATTGGCGAGAGCTTCGCGCTCGACGTCCGCTGCGCCGCCGAATTCGCTGACGTCGAAGACCGGCTCGCTGATCTGCAGCACTTGGCCCAACGCCGAACCGGGTGATGCACAGATGCCCCGCAGAAGCGTCAGCGCCTCCGTGACGACGACCTCGGCGGGCGCTACTGCCGTAACCGTTTCACCGCAGCCCTCGGTTAACAACCGGGTCAGTGCGTCGATTGCAGCGTCAGCGTCTTCGCCCACCGCACTGAGCTGCACACTGTCGCCAAACGCGGTCTGCAACGCCATGATCGCCACCAGGGATTTGGCGTTGGCTTGAGTCTGCTGTTTATGCAGGTAAATCTTTGCCGAGAAACCCTTCGCCGCTTGCGCGAACACTGCCGCCGGGCGCGCGTGCAGACCATTGGGGTTAGGCAGTTTCAACGATCGTGAGAAAATGACCTGACCTTCTGCCGCGACGGCTTCCTCGCTGAATGCCTGCGCGCTGGCGAGTTCAAGCAACGGCTGGCCGCGTTCGACCCGTCCGCTCGACGCGACCAGCCAGGTAAACGGCTCACCGCTGACCACCAACATCAACGTCATCAGGCTGCGCGCATGTCGGGCAATGTAATCGGCGTCGAACTCGATCAGCGCCTGACCGGCGGCAACCCGCTGCCCCTCTTCGATCAGAGGAGTGAAACCTTGCCCGCCGAGGTTCACCGTATCGAGGCCGATGTGCATCAACAGCTGCACGCCATTGTCATCGGTGATACTCACGGCATGCCCGCTGGCCTGCACGTTACTGATGACCCCGGCCAAAGGCGCGCATAAGGTCGACGAGGTCGGGTCGATGCACAGACCGTCGCCGATCACGCGCCCGGAAAACACCGGATCGGGCACCTCGTCCAGCGCCATCAGGACACCGGACAAGGGAGCCAGCAGTTGCAAGGGTTGGGGTGTGGCCATGATGTCACCTGCAGTTTTATGCTTTGAAGTGCCCATGGAGCGCGACGCTCCATCAGCATCGCTTATTTCCACCAGTATTCGACCTGCAATCCGACATTCGCACCGTGGCGAGCGGTGCCGAATGCACCGGTATCGGAAAGAGCCGAGCCTTTGGCCAATTGGTTGGCCGCACGTTTGGCCGCTTCGTTCCAGGTGGCGTACGTGTAATACAGACGCACTTCGGGACGCGCCCAGAACTCGGGGCCTTTAGGCGACCAGGTCGGGGCAAACGTGAACTTGCTCAGCTTGCGCGTGCCGCCCGGCGCTTCGACTTGATCGTGACCCAGTTCGGTGACCAGTTTGAAGTGTTCGCTGAGCGCGTAGGCAGGCCGCACTCCCAACGAGATCCAGTTCTGATCGGCACCGTCCGGGCGAATGTCTTTCTGATACACCGCCTCGACCTGACCGCCAAAGCGCGGCGTCACCTGCCAGTCGAAAAACTCGACGATCCGGTAACTTTTATTGCTGTCGTCCAGTTTGACGTTACCGGTATAACCCAGCCCAGTGCCCGGCCCTTCACCGTATTGCAGCGCCAGTTTGTTCTTGCCGCCGAGAAAATCCTTTTGCACATGTTGCGTGGTGATCGCCCAGCCACGGTGAGCATCGCGGCTGTCGGGTTTGTCGATGTAGCTCAAACCGAACTCCAGCTCACCGCCAGGGTTGGTCTTGAACCCGGCGACGTTGAAGTCATGCCGATTGATGTAGTCCTTCTGGTACAGGTTGTCCTTGCGCGAAAAGGCGTAGCTGTACTTCAGGTCGCCGATCAATACGTCTTCGACCCCGCCACCGGTGGCGCTCTGGTTCCAGTAATAGAAATCGGAAATATGGATGTCGTTACGTTTGTAGTAACGACGCCCGGCCCACAGAGAGCCACCATTGAGCGCGGGCATCGCCGACCACTGTGCGTAGGCTTGCGGCAAGCGAATCGAACCATTGTCGTCTTTGAACGTGGGGCTGCGGTCGTAGCGGTTATACAGCGAGGCCATGCCATCGACACTCAGGACGGAACCGTCGTCGAGGGTGTACAGGTCTTGACGCAACTCCAGCTCACCGTACTGCTCGCATTCGTTACCCAAGCGATATTTGGTCTGGGCGCCGGGTAACTGGAAGCACGACTGACCGCTGCTGTTGACCGACGTGCCGACACCGCTGCGCAAGTAGCCGGCAAACTCCAGCGCTTGGGACGTTGGCGGCAAGGCCAGGCAAAAACCTGCGACTGCAAGGCTGCGATTTATTGTTGTTTTCATAAGCCACCCCATTGTTTTTATTGTCTGGTTGCATGAATTCGGCGCGCAAAAATCCCCCGCGCAGTGCTCTGCGTGTTTTTTAAAAGCTGGTTTTTCTAGTTAAAGGTCAGGGATCGATCAGGTGCAGAACGAATGACTCGTAAGGCCGCAACGTCACCTGCCACGTGCGCAACGGACCTTCCGGATAATTGCTGATCAACTGGCGCTGGCGCATCGACTCGCTGATGACCGTCGAAGGCAATTCCACCTCACAGCTTGTCCCGTAGAAGTTGTTCACCACCAACAAACGCTCGGCGACACCTTCACGCACATACGCCCAGACCTGCGGATGTTCGGGCAGCAATTGTCGGTACAACCCTTCGGTGATCAGCGACTCGCGGCGACGCAATGCGATCAGACTGCGATAGTGATGCAGCACCGAGTCCGGGTCGTCGAACTGCTTGGCGACGTTGATCTGCGCGGCATTGGCCGGCACTCCGATCCACGGTTCGACGCTGCTGAAACCGGCGTTCGGTCCAGCGTCCCAATGCATCGGTGTGCGGCCGTTATCACGGGATTTCTGCATGATTGCCGCCATGTTGTCGGCATCACTGCTGCCGGCTTCGCGCTTGAGGCGAAAGATGTTCAGCGTCTCGACATCGCGATAATGCTCGATCGATTCGAACCCCGGATTGGTCATGCCCAACTCTTCACCCTGATACACGAACGGCGTGCCCTGCAGAAAATGCAGCGCAGTGCCGAGCATCTTCGCCGAGCGTTCGCGATACTCGCCGTCGTTGCCGAAGCGCGAGACCACGCGCGGTTGATCGTGGTTACACCAGAACAGCGCGTTCCAGCCGCCACCGGCCTGCATGCCGGTCTGCCAGTCGGACAGGATTTTCTTGAGCTGAAGGAAATCGAAGTCGGCGCGCACCCACTTCTGCAGGTTCGGATAATCGACTTTCAGGTGATGAAAGTTGAAGGTCATCGACAGTTCTTTCGACTGCGGATTGGAATAGCGAATGCAGTGTTCGAGGCTGGTCGATGACATCTCGCCGACATTGATCAGGTCGTGCCCTTCGAAGACTTCGCGGTGCATCTGCTGCAAGTACGCGTGGACATTCGGCCCATCGGTATAAAAGCGTCGGCCATCGCTGCTGTCTTCGGGAAAGTCCTCTGGCTTGGAGATCAGATTGATCACGTCCAGACGAAAACCACCCACGCCCTTGTCCCGCCAGAACTGCATCATCCGGAACACTTCGGCGCGTACCTCGGGATTGTCCCAATTCAGGTCAGCCTGAGTGTGGTCGAACAGGTGCAGGTAATACTGACCGGTCTGGGCTTCGTACTCCCAGGCGGAACCGCCAAACTTGGATTCCCAGTTGTTCGGCTGATCTCGCCAGATGTAGAAGTCACGGTAAGGGTTGTCGAGGCTGCTGCGCGCCTGCTGGAACCATACGTGTTCGATCGAGGTGTGATTGACCACGATGTCGAGCATCAGCTTGATTCCGCGCTTGCCCGCTTCGGCGATCAACAGTTCGCAGTCGGCCATGCTGCCGTAGCTCGGGTCGATGGCGTAGTAATCGCTGATGTCATAGCCGTTGTCGCGTTGCGGCGATCGCAGGAATGGCGTGATCCACAAGCAGTCGACACCTAGCCATTGCAAGTAGTCGAGCTTGGCGACAATACCGAGCAGATCACCTGTCGGGTTGCCGGCGTGGCTATGAAAGCTCTTCGGATAGACCTGGTAGATCACCGAACGTTGCCAGTCTTGCATGGCACAACTCCTTCAATAATGTCAGGCAACCCGATAACCGGGCCGGACAATCTTCATGCTCAATGCACAGGTCAGAACAAACGGCACGAGCATGGCAATCAGCATCCCCAGCACAAACATCGGGATGTACTGCGGAATAATCGAGATAAACCCTGGCAGGCCACCGACGCCGATGGCCGAGGCCTGAACCTTGTTCAACGACAGGAACACACAGCCCAGCGCCGAGCCAGTCAGCGCGGCATAGAACGGAAACTTGTAACGCAGGTTGACGCCGAACATCGCCGGCTCGGTGATACCGAAGTAGGCGGAAATCGCCGAGGTCGACGCCATGCTCTTGTCCCGCGCATTACGGGTCATCCAGAACACCGCCAAAGCAGCACTGCCCTGAGCGAGGTTGGACATGACGATCATCGGCCAGATGAAGGTGCCGCCCTGGGTCGAGATCAATTGCAGGTCGACGGCGAGAAACATGTGATGCATCCCGGTGATCACCAGCGGCGCATAGAGCAGACCGAAAATCGCGCCACCCACCATCGGTGCCAGATCAAACAGCATGACCAGCCCTTCGGTAATGAAGATGCCGATGTGGCGGGTCACCGGCCCGATCACCGCCAGCGCCAGCACGCCCGTAACGACGATGGTGGTGATCGGCACCACAAGCAATTGAATGGCGTTGGGCACGCGCGCCCGCAGCCATTTTTCGATGACGCTCATCACATAGGCGGCCAGCAGAATCGGCAGGATCTGCCCCTGATAACCGACCTTTTCCACCTGGAACAACCCGAGAATGTCGAAGTACGGCAGATGCTGCCCGTCCAGCCCGGCCACGGCCTTGCCGTAGTTCCAGGCGTTGAGCAGATCGGGGTGCACCAGCATCAGGCCGAGCACGATGCCGAGGATCTCGCTGCCGCCAAAGCGTTTGGCCGCCGACCAGCCCACCAGTGCAGGCAGAAACACGAACGAGGTGTTGGCCATCAGATTGATCAGGCTCCAGAGCCCGTCGAGTTTCGGGTAAGCATCGAGCAGGGTCTGCCCGTCAATGAACATGCCTTTGGCACCCAGCAGATTGTTGATGCCCATTAGCAGGCCGGCAATGATCAGCGCGGGCAGGATCGGCATGAACACATCGGAAAACACTCGCACCAGACGCTGCATGGCGTTGATCTTTTCGGCGCTTTTCTGTTTGACGTCAGCGATGGTCGACGCCGCCAGACCGGTCTGGCGACGCAATTCGGCATAGACCTTTTCCACCTCGCCCGGACCGATCACCACCTGATACAGACCGCCGGTGAAAAACGAGCCTTTGACCAGGTCGATCTGGTTCAGCGTGGCGCTGTCGACCAGGCTTGGGTCCTTCAGGGCCAGCCGCAACCGCGTGACGCAATGGGCGGCCTGTTCGAGGTTGTCACTGCCGCCGAGGCTTTGCAGCAACTGCCTCGCGATATTCGGATAGTCGTGGCTCATGCTAGTTCTTCCGCTATGGATTGTTGTTATTGGCAGCACGCCGAAGCGAAAAATACTCGTCTGTACGAGTTAATGCAACAACTCGTACAGACGAGTTTGTTTATGTATATTCCCGCCAGACCGAAGACGAATTTTCCTACCCTGCCTTAGGGTGATTTCCATCGTCCACATGGACAAAGCCCTACCCTGGCCTTAAGGTTCGAAGCTTTGAGCACAGTCGGCACCGAGCCTACCCATGAGCAAATACAACCAGATCTATAGCGATCTGCTGGCCAGCATCACGACTGAGCGCCTGGAGCGCGGCGCCCGCCTGCCTTCCGAAACCGAACTGATGGACAGCTATCAGGCCAGCCGCGGCACGGTGCGCAAGGCGATCGAACTGCTTCAGGAACGCGGCTTTGCACAGAAGGTCCACGGTAAAGGCACCTTCGTGCTTTCCACCAATCCGATCGAGTTTCAGCTCGGCGGCATCGTCAGTTTCCAGGAGACCTACCCGCGCCTGGGCAACGACGTCAGCACCGAAGTGGTCGAACTGAGCGAGATCCCGCTCGAAGGCGCCCTGCTCGAGCACATCCATGCCGAACCCGGCAGCCTTATCACGCGAATCAAGCGCGTGCGGCGGATCGACGGCAAACGGGTCATCCTCGACATCAACCACTTCGTCAGCGAAGTGATTCCCGGGCTGTCCCTCGATATCGCCGAGCAATCGATCTATGCGCATATCGAACAGACCCTGCAATTACAGATTGCCTACGCCCAACGCACCATCGAAGCGGTGCCGCGCAGCAAGGACGATCAACTGCACCTGGACCTCGACGGGCAGAGCCATGTGATCGTGGTCAGCAACCAGACCTTCCTTCAGGACGGTCGTCAGTTCGAGTACACCGAATCGCGGCACACCCTCGACAAGTTCTACTTTTCCGACGTGGCACGGCGCTGACCCCGGCACATTTCCAACGATCATGTGCGGTACATATGTAGTGCACTCCCCTTGAGCGAATCGGCCATGCTCGGCCTTCATTTCTCAAGGATGGAGAAAGCATGTACGCCACCCAACCAAGCCCTCTACCGAACGCGGCAGACAAGGCGGCTCTGAAACGAATCGCCTATACCGTCGTGCAGAACTGCCCCGGCCTGCAGGACGCAGCACGTGAAGCAGCCCGTGATCTGCTGGAAGCCAAAGGCCTGTCGAGCCTCGACCCGGACCAGGTTTATTTCCATCGCTTCAAGACCGCCCAGAGCAGCACTCGCTCGTTTACTGGCTGGGAGCACATCCGCGAAAAACCCTACGAATCGATGACTCTGACACAGTTGGTGATTCATCGTTTCCGTGCCACCGACCAGGACAACGCCGATCTTCTCGATCTGTACGGCGGCTTCTACAGCGAAGGTCCGCAGGGAGAGAATTTCGACGAAAAAAACCAGGTGCGCCTGCATGGCGATGAAGTCTTGAAGGCGTTCTGGAACCTCGATTTCAGCGGGCACTACACCGCGATCCTGACGGATTTCTGGAACAGCCACGCCGACGATTTCCGCACATTGGCCAAATGCAATTTCCTCAGCCGTGCGGTGCAGGCTCTGGACCTTGGGCAACTCACCGGCCGCGACTTCCAATGGCTGGTGAACTCGGTGGTGGGGCCTGTCAGCTGGCCGATCACCCTGAGCACGCTGCAAGCGAGTCACACGCCAACGGGGGATGTTTGCGCCTTCGACATTGACGGGCATGTCGCCACCCAACTGCTACGCATCGTCGACCCCGGCGGTCGACAGATTGTCTATATACCCACTGAAACCAATGCGTTCGTGATCAAGGAAACCGCAGCCGACCTGCATTGGTGGCTGCTGGATCAAATGAATGATGCGAAACGCCGCCAAGCCTTTATGGATCATTTTTCCCTCGCCGATCGTCAGCACATGACTGAGAACATCACTGATCTGATGAATCGGCTGGTGGGCACCTGGGGCCGGGCCGACCATCACCTGATCAATCGTACGAACCTGGTGCTGACTGATGATGCATTCAGTTGGCTGCGCGACTCGACACGTCAGGCGATGTTCGCAGAAGCTCACCTGTTCCTGACGTCCAATGGCGATCTGCGTAAAAAACTCTGGATCGGCTATCTGAGTGCGGGTCTCAAGGTGTTTGGCCCGATGGCCACGGTCGGTTGGCCACTGGCGTTGCCGGTGATTGGCGCCACCGTTGCGAGCATGGGGCTGAATATCGATCAGGCACAAAACGGCAAGAGCAACGCCGAACGCAAGGCCGGCGTGCTGGGTGCGGTCTTGAGTGGCATCAACCTGTTATTCAACCTTCCATTGCTGATCGGCACCGGGCCGATGCTGGAGATTGGCGCCGAGGTCGAGGCGGCAGAGGCCGCAGAAATGGCCGAGTACAGCGAAGCCTTGAGTTCTGACGCCGAGGCCGACAACCCACTGCAGATCATGGTGCCGGACGATATCGACATCACCGTACCGAATCTTGATGAAACAATGCTGGTTCCAGCGCAGAACACCCCACCGCCACCGGTGCCCGAACGTTATCAATGCAACGAGCTGCTCGATGGCACGGCACTCGGCGAGGAGTCCGGGAGGTTCCAGGGTATCTACCGTCTCGACGCTGACCCGCCCTACGCCGTTCTGATGAATGACGCGCCGTACTACGTGCGCTACTTCGCCAACGCTCGCGGCAGTGGCGACTGGGCAATCGTTGACCCCGAGCGTCCCAACCAGCTCGTCCACGCCTTGCCGATCCGCCTCAATGGCGAAGGTGAATGGGAGCGAATGCCCGCACTGGGCCTCAAGGGAGGCGGCCAGTGCATAGGGAAGCAATGCGCACCGGATATCGAACTCGACACCTTCGAACCTGCATCACCCGAGACACCCGCTGAGCCGGCGGACGAACCGCAACCGTCGACATCGCGGCCCCCGCGTCCGGTGACCAGCGCCTACGACATCGATCCGCCCGTGCGGCGTTCGATTAAAAGCTGGGCGTTGAACCTCAACGAAACCCATGCCCAGTTGCAGCCCGACGGTGCCGGCGGTTTTGGCATGGACGACCCGTTCGAGTTGTATGCCGCCGTTAAGCGCCAACTCCTGCAGATTTCGGCCCGGGGCTTTTTCAAGAACCTGCCGTGGGTCATCCAGCCCGCGCGTCCGGCAATGCCCGAAATCAGCCGTTTGATGCCACTGACCGATCTCGTCGATGGGATTTTCGAAAGTGCCTCAGGGCTGGTGGTGGGAGAAACCCTTGATCGCATCGCCAGCCTGCGTTTTCTGATTGAAAGCATGCCGGCGCTCGCCCGCCACGCGAAAACCCTCTACATGCGCGGGCTGCTCAGTGACTTCGCTCAGGTTGAACTGAACCGTTACTTCACCAGCGGCAATATGACCGTGGATTTACGCACTTATCTGACCAGTCTCGGCACCGATCCTGGCGGTCGATTCAACCCTCTGGAACTGGTCCAGGTTGCGCGAGCGAACGGGGTTCGGGTCCAGGCGATCGACTGCGCCGCGAGCTATAAAATGCGAACGCCGCTGCCCTCCGTCGACGAACAGATGATGAGCACCTATCTGACAAACGACATCATGACCGGTGACGTCTACCTCAACAGCCCGCAGAAATGGATCGTCGTGACGGATGCTCATAACACCAACACCTTCAGAGGACTGCTGGGTCTCAGTGAGTTGAAGGGAGGAATCGGCCTGCGAATCGATGAAGTCGGCGCCGGTGCAGAGCTGGGGGTGGATGTCGATCCGGGCATTGAAGTCCCACGCGGCAGCTCCCCCGGTGGCACTGTCAGGCAAGGAAACCCGGACCTTCTGCGCGCCGACTTGCGTTTGAAAGTTCAGGCCCCCGAAGTGACCTGGACCGAGGATACGCTGGAGAATCTTTTGTACAGGCGTGGCATGTATCTGTTTGAAAAAGCGGGCGACAGCTACACGCTGATCCACCGCAGCAAACAGGGCATGCTCCAGCGCACTCCGATCATTCGATTGAGTGACGGCAAGGTCTCCCTTCACCGACCGGCATGGCAGCGGGTGAATGACATCGAGTTCGCCAACCTGAAGGATATGTCTCAACGTTTGTCCGATACCGGGCTGATATTGCGTAGCCGGATCCCTGATGGCCGATCATAGATGAACGCCGCAAACACAAATCTGAGCGGTTCAGCAATGAACACTACCGAACCAGGGACGACTTACGCACCAATGTGCTTGACTACATCGAAATGTGTCTACAATTCCAGACGCTGACAATCAACTACCGGCTATATTTCCCCAGTGCAGTTTGCACAATCAAGATGCGCCCAAGGGAAGTGCCCTTGGGCGTAGGTGAAGGTATAAAGTTATCGTTGCTGTTTTTTAGTGAATCGCACGCTACGCATGTATGTCTGAAGCGCGCTGGTCAACGCTAAAAATATATTTCCACTTCGACCGGTAGGGCACGATGCTGATCCTCCGTACAGAACAGATGGACGCTTTCTCCCAGCGCATGCTCACCTCGTTCGAGAACGAGATGCTAGCAAACAGCCAGCAATACTATCCCGAATTATGCGAGAACGTGGGAGAACACCAGCTGCGGCTGTTCGTGCGTTCAGCGATGGAACGTGCCGGCAACTTTGGCCTCAGCGCGCGCGGCCCCGTGCGCCTGTTCATCGAAATGAGTTTGTTGTGCGGATCGTCTTTCGATACAGATCCGCAATACCCGTGGGCTGGAGCGATTTTGCGCAATGGCAAACCGCAAATGGAGCGTGCCGACGCACTGTATTGGGCTATCGTCGATTATCAGAAACACCTGCCTCCGCCGGATGGCACGCGACTGGGAGCATCATTGAAGCAAGCGCAAATGCAGATGCTGACGAGTTTCGGAACCGACCTTGAGCAGGGCACGTCATGCCTGAGTACAGCGATTCGGCACGTGTGGCCGGAGAAGGTCGCCTATGTGGGCACAAGCAACCTCAATGTACTGATTCGAGCCATGCTCAACACTGCACGTACCAGGTCCATTGTCGACGCCGACGCTCATTTGCTACTGCTTACCCTGATGCTGGTTTGTGGCCATGGATGCTTCGATGATCCGCTGTATCCATGGTTATCCAAAGCATTGTGCCCTGCTGCTCTGCAGGACGCCGCGCTCACTTGGTTTGACGACGTTCTCTCCGCACAGCTAGCCGGATAACACCGATGCCACCGAAAAAACAACACAAGCACCCGACCGAACAGTGCGGCAGTAAAAAGATCGTCGCTACCGTCGCGCCCTGCTCGGCTCCGCTCTACTGTTTCCGCGACGCCGATGAAATGGAAAGGGCGCGCAAATTCGGCATCTTTCACAAGAGAATGAAGGACTGGATCGTCCAGGAGCTCGATGAGCTGATGCAAACAATCGACAACGCCACCACCAATATTGAGGCGATTCGTCTGCTTGCATCTGTTGAAAACGCCGTGACGGACGATGCCATCCACGCTATTGCAAAGACAACCCACGCCTTCATACAGACTGAGCATCTGCAGATGTTCACACTGGACGCAAATCGCGTCTGCGTAAGATCGGACTACCCGTGTGCTGAATATTGGGCAAGGAAATATGGATATCACCTGACCAAGGCGGACAACCTGGCTGGAATTGCCCAGGCGGGCCTGAGCCCCAAAGCCGGTGCTTCCGACCGTGGCAGCGTTGCAATGAGTACAGCCAGTCAACTGAATGGGTCGATCCAAACGTCGACCAATGTCATAGCGTACGGTTTGTGCCCCGGGGTGTTCCGGACCTACATCAACCAATTTGCCGATCGGCGGCAGATGATTTCCGGCGCTCCAGCCGGATTGCGACCAGTAATGTTGCGTTTTCGGATGAGTGAAGAGGTCGTAGAAAAATCCGACTATGACTTCATGGATGGCAAAGCACTCAATACCACAGCCTCAATCCCGCCCGCAGATATCGAAGTGCTGACTGACAACGGCTGGCTGCGCATCGATAAATTTTGCGCGCACGAAAATATGACACCCGAATTGCGGCAGGAAGAAACAAGGCCTGCGCTGGCATGGAAAGAGCCCACTGCCATTTTCACGTACGAACAAATGGAAGACGCTGGTATCAATATTTTCGACAACCCGATTCATCTTGCCACCTACATATCGGATGTGCGCCACCTAACCCGTCTCATCGGCGTGTACAACAAAAATTCCGCCGATCTGAAGTACACCTTTCGCGGCGCAACCCTACAAACTTCCGGCCACCGCAAAGAGTGGGAATACGCTTTCAGTTACCAGCCAATCAATGGGAAAGCCACCTCGAAGCCTTGGTTAGACAGCCGGACGCTTGCGTACCAAACCCGCTTCTTCGCGCCTGCCCAACCCAAAGCGACCCAGGAATTTGAACGACCGAGCGCGAAGGTGCCGAGCATAGATAAGGTGCAGAGGGAGACCCTAGAGGGTTTTGATGAAGGCACGGCGTCGGGAGAGGGTAACAACTGTCTTTTATCGACCCTGTACCAGCTGTTCCACAATACACGCGTCGAAAATGAGCAAGCGGTCGCCACCATGCGCCAGGGACTGGTGAGCGTTGGTCATGCCGCGGACGGGAATATGATCGATATTTATGGGGGGGCGGGACAACAATTGGCAAACGACCTGGGCCTCCGGATCCGGGTGATCCAAAAATTGGATAACGGCCAACTGATCTCCCATCCCCTCCTGGGTCAGCAAGGCCGAATAGTATGGATCTCACATAACCAAAATCACTTCACGCCATTATGGCCAAAAGAGATACACGAAATTGTTTCACCAGGAAGTGGCGATCAGAAAGAGGCTCAATAGGGGCAATCTGCGGTAGCCGGCTACTGCACTGCCCTTGAGCGAATCGGTCATGCTCGGTCTTTGTTTCTCAAGGATGAAGAACCCATGACCTCTCCCGAACGACGTCTCCTGCCAAACGCGGCGGACAAAACCGCCCTCAAAGCCATTGCCACGACTATCGTGCAGACCTGCCCGAGTCTGGACGACGCAGCCCGTCAAGTCGCCAACGAAATCCTGGCGGACAAAGGACTGTCCGACCTCGATCCCGACCGGGTTTATTTCCACCGTTTCAAAACGGCGCAGAGCAGTACGCTGACCTTCACGGGTTGGGAACATTCGCTGGAAAAACCTTACGAAACGCTGACCCTCACGCAGTTGGTAATCCATCGCTTTCGCGCGACCGATCAGGACAACGCAGATCTGCTTGGCCTTTACTGTGGCTTCTACTCGGATGGCCCGGAGGCGGAAAACTTCAATCAGCGCAATGAAGTGCGGTTGCTTGGCAGCGATGTGCTGAACGCATTCTGGGACGTCGACTTCAGTACGCGCTACACAGGTCAGCTGACGACATTCTGGCAAACCTCGTCGGATAACTTCCGCGCCCTGGCAAAGTGCAACTTTCTCAGTCTGGCGGTGCAGGCGCTGCAACAGGGGGACCTTGATGGCACTGATTTTCAGCGCATTGTCGGCTCGGTAATCGGGGCCGTCACCTGGCCCGTTACCCTGCAAATGCTGCAAGCGTTACACCCGGTCGGTGCTGAAGTGCGAGCGCTGGATCTCGACGGCCACGTAGCTTCCAATGTGCTGCGTCTGGTGGAAGGCAGTGGCCGCCAGACTTTGTACTTGCCGGGCGAAGCCCAGGCATTCCTCTTGATGGACAATGAAGCGGATCTGCATTGGTGGCTGCTTGAGCAGATGAATTCAGACGACAAGCGTACGGCGTTTCTCAAGCATTTCCCGTTGGCTGACCGCCATCACCTGACCGAAAACCTCACCGATCTGATGAACCGCCTGGTGAGCACCTGGGGCCACAGCGATCACCGAATGATCAATCGCAGCAACGTCGCGATCAGCGGTGACGCATTCACTTGGTTGAGCGAGTCGACACGCAGGCGGATGGTTGCCGAAGCGAACCTGGTGCTCACGTCCAACAGTGACCTGCGCAAAAAACTCTGGATCGGTTATTTGAGTGCCGGTCTGAAAGTATTCGGACCGATGGCAGCGGTGGGCTGGCCTGTGGCGTTGCCTTTGATTGGCGCCAGCATCGCGAACATGGGATTGAACATCGATCAGGCCATCAACGGCACTACGCCAACCGAACGCAAAGCCGGGGTCACCGGCGCGGTGCTCAATGCGATCGACATTGTCTTCAACATTCCGTTTCTGATCAGCACTGGCGCGCAACTTGAAGTGGGCCCGCAGGTGGAGTTTGCCGAAGCTGAAGAAATGCGCGGGTTGATCGAGTTCACTTCGCCTGACGCGCAGTTCTTGCCGCTTCAGGATCAACCGCCAGTCACGGCGGTTGATCCTGAAGCGTCCGTTGAGCTGGCAAACGAAATCCCCACCGAGACGCCCATCGCATCCACCCGGCAGTTGGCCACGGCTACAGCGGGCCAAGGTTCGTCCTTTCCAAGTATTCCTGGCAAATATCGATGCAACGAGTTACTTGCCCACCGTCCTGTAGAGGCAGCGCCAGGCAAATATGAGGGCGTCTATCGCTTGGACAAGGAGCCAGGCTACGCCATCGAAATGGAGGATGCGGCGTACTACGTGCGCTACTTTGCCGACTCCGAAGACGCTGGCAACTGGGCCATCGTCGATCCCGAGCGACCCAATCAGTTTGCGTACTCGTTGCCAGTACGCTTCAGTAGCAGCGGCAAGTGGGAACGCATACCCGCGCTGCGTCTCAGGGGAGGCGGCCAATGCGTGGGCAAGGCCTGCTTCCTGGACCCCGCCCCGTCCTCGGCCCCGGCGTCATCAACCCCGTCAGCGGAGCTTCCCCTCGTCGAACCGGTTTCACCGGTTGCGCGACCGCTGCGTCTGATTACACAACTCAACGACATCGCCGGAATGGACATGGCGAAAATGAAAAGGTGGGCTATGAATCTGCCCGAGACTTTCGCAGAACTCTCCAGTGCAAACCGCAGTAAACCATCAACTGCCGACACGTATGCGGCCTATTTCCGCGACAGACGCACGTCTCTGATGAACGAGGCCAAAGAGTATTACTCAGAGCTGAACTGGACCAACCTGCCCCCCCGGCCAGTCATCCCGCCAATCGATCCCGAGATGCAGACGGCTGAGTTGATTGATCGCATCTTCGCCAATACCGATGGGCTGGTCGTCGGCGAAACCCTTGATCGCATCGCCAGCATGCGTTTCATGATCGACAACATGCCGGCGTTCGCACGGCATATCGACACACTCTACGTACGGGGCTTGCTGAGTGATTTTGCCCAGGCAGATCTCAACGACTTTTACCTGTCGGGAGAGATGTCAGAGGATCTTCGAGGCTACTTGTCCAGCCTCGGTACCGACCCTGATGACCGATTCAACATCCTCGAACTGATCAAGACGGCCCAGGCCAATGGCATCCGCACCCAAGGTCTTGAACTCGCGCACAGTTACAAACTGAAGGTACCGCTGACTTCGATCGAAGAGCAGATGATCCACGCCCGGCTCGCCTCGCAAATCATGTGGGGTGACGAGCTCCTCAACAGACCAGGTAAATGGGTTGCCCTGGTCGAGGCAACGAACACCAATACCTTCAGAAATCTGCCAGGCATCAGCGAACTCAGGGGCGCCATCGGTTTGCGGATCGAAGAAGCGGTGTCCACCGAAGTGGCCGGCATCGGAATTGACCCGGGTCTGGAAGTCGCTCGGGGCCCGTTTGATAACGGGGCAACGACGCGCAACTCATCCGACTTTCTATTCGCGGATCTGCGCGTGCAGATCGAAACACCTGTGCCGCAGTGGACTGAAGCAACGGTGAATACACTGCTGAATCGCAACGGCATGTTCATGTTCGAAAAAACCCAGAATGCCTACACGCTCCTGCGGCGCGACAGCTCCAGCAATATTGTGCGAACAGTGGTGAATTGCAGAAGGGATGGTCAGGTTTACATCTGGGCACAGTCGATGCCGCGGATCAGCGGCATTATGTTCCGTGACATCGGCGCGTTATCCCAGCGCCTGATAGAGATCGGCTTGACCCTGCAAAGTCGCTTGCCCAGCTAACTGTTTTCAGGGCATGAAACGAAAAAACCCTTGGCTTCAGGCCAAGGGTTTTTCGTTAAGCAACTGGCAGCGGGATCACTCCCACTCAATGGTCGCCGGCGGCTTGCTCGACACGTCGTAGGTGACGCGAGAGATGCCTTCGATTTCATTGATGATGCGGCCGGAGACGGTTTCCAGCAGTTCGTAAGGCAGGTGAGCCCAACGCGCGGTCATGAAGTCGATGGTTTCTACGGCACGCAGGGCAACCACCCAGGCGTAACGACGGCCATCGCCCACCACGCCAACCGACTTCACTGGCTGGAACACGACGAAAGCCTGGCTGACTTTGTGGTACCAGTCGGCTTTGCGCAGTTCTTCGATGAAGATGTGGTCGGCACGACGCAGCAGGTCGGCGTATTCCTTTTTCACTTCACCGAGGATGCGCACGCCCAGGCCCGGGCCCGGGAACGGGTGACGGTAGACCATGTCGTACGGCAGGCCCAGTTCCAGGCCCAGACGACGGACTTCGTCCTTGAACAGTTCGCGCAGTGGCTCGACCAGTTTCAGGTTCATCTCTTCCGGCAGGCCGCCCACGTTGTGGTGCGACTTGATCACATGAGCCTTGCCGCTTTTCGCGCCAGCCGACTCGATCACGTCCGGGTAGATGGTGCCCTGAGCGAGGTATTTGATGTTGTCCAGTTTATTGGACTGGGCATCGAAGACGTCGATAAAGGTGCGACCGATGATCTTGCGCTTCTTCTCCGGGTCGGCTTCACCGGCCAGGTTGTTGAGGAACTGATCTTCAGCGTTGGCGCGGATCACTTTGACGCCCATGTTCTCGGCGAACATGGCCATCACTTGCTCGCCTTCGTGCAGACGCAGCAGGCCGTTGTCGACGAAGACGCAGGTCAGTTGGTCGCCGATGGCTTTGTGCAGCAGCGCGGCAACGACCGAGGAGTCAACGCCGCCGGACAGACCCAGCAGCACGTTGTCGGTGCCGACTTGTGCGCGGATGTTGGCGATGGCGTCTTCAGCGATCTTCGACGGCGTCCACAGGGCTTCACAGCCGCAGATGTCGAGAACGAAGCGCGACAGGATGCGACCGCCCTGTTTGGTGTGGGTCACTTCCGGGTGGAACTGCACGCCGTAGTAGCCACGGTCGTCGTTGAACATACCGGCAATCGGGCAGCTCGGGGTGCTGGCGAGGATATGGAAGTCTTCCGGCATCCTGGTGACTTTGTCACCGTGGCTCATCCATACGTCGAGGCCGAACAGGCCGTCAGCGTCGATGTGGTCTTCGATGCCGTCGAGCAGGCGGCTCTTGCCGACCACGTCAACGCGGGCGTAACCGAACTCACGCAGTTCGGAACCTTCAACCTTGCCGCCCAGTTGCTCGGCCATGGTCTGCATGCCGTAGCAGATACCGAAGACCGGTACGCCCAGATCGAACACTGCCTGTGGGCAACGCGGGCTGTCGGCGACGTGCACGGACTCGGGGCCGCCGGCGAGAATTACGCCTTTAGGCGCGAATTCGCGGATCGCATCTTCGTCCATGTCGAACGGGTGCAGTTCGCAGTACACACCGATCTCGCGCACGCGGCGGGCAATCAGTTGGGTGTATTGCGAACCGAAGTCGAGGATCAGGATGCGGTGAGCGTGAATATCGAGGGCCATGATTCAGTCTCGTCTAAGTCATTCAGAAACAGTCGTGATTCAGAAACAACTCGGGGCTGAATCAAACAGCCCCGGTTGCTTACTTTATTGCTTGAAGGCTCAACCTACGCGGTAGTTTGGCGCTTCTTTGGTGATCTGCACGTCGTGAACGTGGGATTCGGCCATGCCGGCACCGGTGATCCGCACGAACTCAGGCTTGGTGCGCATTTCTTCGATGTTGGCGCTACCGGTGTAGCCCATCGAGGAACGCAGGCCGCCCATCAGTTGGTGAATAATCGCGCTCAGGGTGCCTTTGTAAGGCACACGGCCTTCGATGCCTTCCGGAACGAGTTTCTCGGCGCCTGCCGAGGAGTCCTGGAAGTAACGGTCGGAGGAGCCTTGAGCCTGGGACATGGCGCCCAGCGAACCCATGCCGCGATAAGCCTTGTACGAACGACCCTGGAACAGTTCGATTTCGCCCGGCGCTTCTTCAGTACCGGCGAACATCGAGCCCATCATCACGCAGGAAGCACCGGCAACGATGGCCTTGGACAGGTCACCGGAGAAACGGATGCCGCCGTCGGCGATCAACGGAACGCCGGTGCCTTCGAGGGCAGCGGCGACGTTGGCGATGGCACTGATTTGCGGGACGCCGACACCGGCGACGATACGGGTGGTGCAGATCGAGCCAGGGCCGATACCGACCTTGACGGCGTCAGCGCCTGCTTCGGCCAGCGCCTTGGCAGCGGCGCCGGTGGCGATGTTGCCGCCAATCACCTGCACTTCAGGGAAGTTCTGTTTGACCCAACGAACGCGGTCGATCACGCCTTTGGAGTGACCGTGTGCGGTGTCGACCACCACCACGTCCACACCGGCATTGACCAGAGCGGCGACGCGGTCACCGGTGTCTTTACCGGTACCGACAGCAGCGCCCACGCGCAGACGACCTTGATCGTCCTTGCTGGCCAGCGGGTAGGCTTTGGCTTTTTCGATGTCGTTGACGGTCATCATGCCTTTGAGGGCGAATTTGTCGTCAACGATCAGAACGCGTTCGATGCGGTTTTTGTGCAGCAACTCGCGAACGTCGTTCTTGTCGGCGCCTTCCTTGACCGTGACCAGACGCTCTTTAGGCGTCATCACTTCACGGACAGTGGCTTCCAGACGGTTTTCGAAACGCACGTCACGGGAAGTGACGATGCCGACCAGGTCGCCATCGTGCAGGACCGGAACGCCGGAAATGTTGTGCAGACGGGTCAGTTCGAACAGTTCACGCACCGTGGCATCAGCCTCGATGGTGATCGGATCCTTGACTACACCGGCTTCGTAACGCTTGACCTTGCGAACTTCGGCAGCTTGCTGCTCGATGGTCATGTTCTTGTGGATAATGCCGATGCCACCTTCCTGAGCCATGGCGATTGCCAGACGGGCTTCAGTGACGGTGTCCATTGCGGCAGAAACCAGAGGAATATTCAGCTCGATGCCACGGGTTAGGCGGGTCTTGAGACTGACTTCGTTAGGAAGCACCTCGGAATAACCAGGCACTAGGAGAATGTCGTCGAATGTCAGAGCTTCTTGGCTGATACGCAGCATCGCGGGGGCTCCCGAGCGGGAAAATGGAAGCGCGCCATTATAGTCAGACACCCCCTGCTGTTCAATGTAAAACTCAGCTTAATATCAATGTTGCTGATATACGGAGATCCCCGGCGCTACAGCTCCACCTTGACCCAAGAGACAGGTTGGTCAAGCCAATCGGCAAACTCATCGATAAAGCTTTGCTTGAAGCCCGCTTCCAGCCAGTTATTGAAGATGAAACCAAGATTGGAAAACCCGCACGCCTGCAGATACAGGAAGCCATTGATGTCGTCTTCGTGACCGCATTCCGGGCAAGTGAAATTGTCAGTGCGTCCGGGCATCCAGTCTTCGAGGCTTTCGAACAGCGCCTCGCCGATCTCGCGACGGCACTCGGCGCAACCGGCTTCTTCGAGAAAGCCCTTGGCCGGCGTGTAGATGCAGCGCTTGGTGACGATCTCCAGCCCGTTGATCGGCTCACCGAACGGCAAAGCCTGCGGGTGCAGGACCACGGCGCGGGCGCCATCGGCAATCGCGTAAGCCATGCGGTTGCCGGTGCGGCCACAGGTCGTCAGCTCTTCCTTGATGATGTTCTTGCGCACCAGCCAGCGCACGATCGCCCGGGCCCGGGGTTCGTGGACCGGCAGGGTGGAGATTTTCGGGACGATGATGCTTTGCGAATTCATGGTGCAGCCTGCGACGTCAAATGGAAGTTCTGCGGTGCTCACTCCGCCGCCATCGCGGGCAAGCCCGCTCCCACAGGGATCTCGGCCGGTCACAAATGTTGTGTACACCAGAGAAACCTGTGGGAGCGGGCTTGCCCGCGATGGCGTCAGTGCGGCCGGCAGCTTAATCCCTGACAAAATCCGGTCAAGTGCTGAGGTAACGCCAGATCAACGCCAGCCCGCTCGCCAGCACCAGCCACGTCACCAGTCGCACAAACGCTTCGCGCGACAACTTCATGGTCAGCCGCCGCCCGATCCACAGCCCCAGCGCCATGGCCGGCAACAGACACAGCGCCAGCATCAACAAGGGTAGCTCGGCATATACACCGGCGATGGCAAACAGGCTCAAACGCACCACCGTGCTGCAACTGATCAACGCACTTTGCGTGGCCCGCGCCGCGTCTTTCGGCAGCCGGCTATTGAGATAAATCGCATAGAGAAAGCCGCCACTGCCGAACAGCGCACCGAACAACCCGCCCACCGTCCCCATCGGCACTGCCCAGCCCGCCGACAATTGCGTTGGCCGCGCTTTCACCCACAAGCTGTAAATCGCATAGGCGCTGATAAACAGCCCCATCAACAACAGCAACACATCGGATTTGAGGTTGAGCAGGAAAATCACCCCCAGCGTACAACCGACTGCCATACACGGCAGCAGCCGCAGCAACTCGGGCTTGGCCACATCCCGCCGCGACGGCAGCAAATTGCCGAATGCCGCGACAAAATCCAGGAGTACCAGCAACGGCACGATTTTCGACAACGGCATGAACACAATCAGAATCGGCCCCGCCACCAGCGCCGTGCCAAATCCGGCAATCCCGAACACGATGTAAGCCAGCGCGATACCCAACCCAATCACCGCCCAACCACTGACGCCCCACGACCACTCACTCAACAATCCCGCAACACTCATCAATGCGCTTCCTTAAATAAGCCTGAGATGACTTTAGCCAGCGCCGAGGGTTGCGACTAATATCTTCCAAGTCGATTACTCATCTCGAAAAGGCATGACTCGTGCTTTCCACCCGCCAATTGCGTTACTTCGTCGAAATCGCCGACTGCGGCAGTTTCAGTGCGGCGGCTGAACGCCTGTTCATTGCGCAATCGGCGCTGAGCCGGCAGATCAAGGACATGGAAACGCGCCTGCAAACGCCGCTGTTCGAGCGCACTGCACGCCAGCCCCGGCTCACTGCGGCGGGGGAAGCGTTTCTGCCGCGCGCACGAAATCTGCTAAACGAACTGACCAAGGCTAGCGCGATGGCCACCGAAGTCGGCAATGGCAAACTCGGCACCTTGCGCTTGAGCCACTCCAGCACCGTGTCGATCAGCGGCCGCTTGCTCGCTGATATCGGCGCCTATCTGCGGCAACAACCCGGCGTATCGCTGGATATCGGCAAGTTGTCTTCCGAGGCGCAATTGGAAGAGCTGGCCGAGGGACGCCTCGATATCGGCCTGCTGCGCCTGCCCGTGCTTCGTCAGCGCGAAGGCATTCAACTCGTACCGCTGTTTACTGAGCGGTTGCTGTTGGCGGTACCGATGGATCATCGATTGGCCGAAGCTGAGCGTGTCGACCTGGCCCAACTGAAGGACGAAGCGTTCATCTCGATTCCGCATCCACAGCGCGGTGGCCTGAGCTATCTGTGTGCCGATCTGTGCATGCGCCAGGGCTTCTTCCCGAAAGCGGCGCGGGTGATGTCGCGCAAGACCACGCAGTTACAGTTGATTCAGGCCGGCTTCGGCATCGCCCTGTTACCGGAATCGATGCAGGACATCGCCCCGCCTGGCGTGCGTTTTGTACCGCTGACCGATCCCGATTGCCAAAGCACCATCGCCCTCGCCTACCGACAGAACCCCACGCCCCTGATTCAACACTTCATCCAGACTTTTACAAATCCCTGTGGGAGCGAGCTTGCTCGCGAAAGCGGCGTTACAGGCGATTCAGATATCGACTGACACGCCGCCTTCGCGAGCAAGCTCGCTCCCACAGGGGTTTTGTGTTGGGTCATGGTGATTGGCAGGCAAATGCCTTTAAACTGCGCCCCATGATTAAAGATCCCTTTGCAAGACTTGGCCTGGACCGTGAAGTCCTGACCGTCAGCCAGCTCAACGGCCGCGCGCGGGTGTTGCTCGAAGACGTGTTCAGCAACATCTGGGTCGAAGGCGAAATCTCCAACCTCGCCCGCCCGGCGTCCGGCCACATCTATTTCACCCTCAAGGACAGTGGTGCGCAGGTGCGTTGCGCGTTGTTCCGGCAAAACGCCGCGCGTGTGCGTCAGGCGTTGAAGGACGGCCTGGCGGTGAAGGTGCGTGGCAAGGTTTCGCTGTTCGAAGGTCGTGGCGACTATCAGCTGATTCTCGACACCGTCGAACCGGCTGGTGACGGCGCGCTACGCCTTGCGTTCGATGCACTGAAAGAAAAACTCAGTGCCGAAGGCCTGTTCAGTGCCGAACGCAAAGTGCCGTTGCCGGCACATCCGCAGCGCATCGGCATCATCAGTTCGCCAACCGGCGCAGTGATTCGCGACATCATCAGTGTGTTCCGTCGCCGTGCGCCGCAAGTGCAACTGACGTTGATTCCAACCGCCGTGCAAGGCCGCGAAGCCACCGCGCAAATCGTCCGCGCACTGAAAATGGCCGATGCCCGTGGCTTCGACGCGCTGATCCTCGCCCGTGGCGGCGGTTCGCTGGAAGACCTCTGGTGCTTCAACGAAGAAGCCGTGGCCCGCGCCGTTGATGCGTGTGTGACGCCGATTGTCAGCGCCGTTGGCCATGAAACCGATGTGTCGATCAGCGACTTTGTTGCCGACGTTCGCGCGCCAACGCCCTCTGCGGCGGCCGAGTTGCTCGCTCCCGATTCCAGCCATTTGATCCGCCAGATCGAAAGCCTGCATCGGCGCTTGGTGATGCGCATGCGCGACCGCTTGATGCGTGACCGTCTGCGTCTGGAAGGCATGGCCCGTCGCCTGCGTCATCCCGGCGAACGTCTGCGTCAGCAAGCGCAACGCCTGGACGATCTGGACATGCGCATGCGCCGCGCTTTCGAGCGCCATCTCAATACTCGCCGTGAACGCCTGATTCGCCTGGAAACCCGCCTCGCCGGGCAACATCCGGGGCGGCAACTGGCGATGTTGCGCCAGCGTCTCGACAGCCTCGCCGAACGATTGCCCCGCGCCATGCGCGAAGGCCTGAAAAACCGTCGTCTGCAACTGCACAGCCAGATGCAGACACTGCACGCGGTCAGCCCGCTGGCAACGCTTGGCCGGGGTTACAGCATTCTGCTGGATGAGCGCGGCCACGCGATCCGCAACGCTGCGCAAACCCACACCGGCCAGCGTTTGAAAGCCAAGCTGGGCGAAGGCGAACTGCAAGTGCGCGTCGAGGACAATCACCTGACGCCTGTCACCCTTTCTTTACTGGACTGATCCATGCCGCGTTTTCTGGCTCCACTGTTTTTGCTCTGTCTGACCTTCAATGCCCACGCCGACAGTTACATCACCCGGCTGCTGAACAAACCGGTGCCGGGTGGCGTGGCGGTGGTTGATCTGGGCGTGGCCACACAGGCGCCGAAAGCCACCTATCAGGGCAAACCGGTGCTGGTGGTCAAGGAACAGAACAACTGGCTGGCGATTGTCGGCGTGCCGTTGACCGTGAAGCCTGGCGCACAACAGATCAGCAGTGGCGGGCGTAATCTGCCGTTTACCGTGGGCAACAAGAAATACCCGGAACAGCGCATCACCCTGAAGAACAAGCAGCAGGTCAATCCGGATCAATCGAACCTTAAACGCATCGAAGGCGAACTGGCCGAGCAGATCAAGGCCTACCGCAGCTTCAGTCCGAACACACCGAGTAATCTGTTGCTGGATAAACCGGTCAACGGGCCGCTGTCGAGCAAGTTTGGTGTGCGTCGTTTCTTCAATGGTGAAGAACGCAATCCGCATGCCGGCCTCGACTTCGCTGTGCCGGCGGGCACGCCCATCAAGACTCCGGCGGCGGGCAAGGTAATCCTCACTGGCAACTATTTCTTCAACGGCAACACCGTGTTTGTCGACCATGGGCAGGGCTTTATCAGCATGTTCTGCCATATGTCGAAGATAGATGTGAAAGTCGGCGATCAACTGGCCCGTGGTGCGGTGGTCGGCAAGGTTGGCATGACCGGCCGCGCGACCGGCCCGCACATGCACTGGAATGTCAGCCTGAATGATGCGCGGGTGGATCCGGCGATTTTTATTGGCGCATTTCAGCCTTAAGACAATCGATGGGCTGATGGCCCCTTCGCGAGCAAGCTCGCTCCCACAGGGATTTGTGTTGTGAACACAATCCAATGTGGGAGCGAGCTTGCTCGCGAAGGCGGCCTATAAAGCACATCAACACTTACTGAATAGCTATAAACCTCAATTGCGCGCCTATCAAACCTCGCGCAAATATCACAACGATCAGCGATCTCCAGCGCAATAAAATCCCGCAAAAACCCGCTTTCCGAGTATTCCTCTCAATTTTTTCCGACTGCTTGCCATCCTCTCCCCTCGCGGTTAGGGTTGAAGGCATGAAAACCTCTCACACCCTCATTCAGCTTCGCCAGCACCGCAGCTTGTGCCTTGTCAGCGCACGACTGCCAGGCTGAATCGCGGCACCTCGTCCCACGCTTTTCCCAGAACATTCGTAACACCGGCAGGCCGCCTCTTTTCGGCCCAGACAATAAGGAATTTCCCGATGAGCATGCTCAAAGATCCGTCTTCGAAATACCGCGCGTTTCCTGTCATCAACCTGCCGGACCGCACCTGGCCGTCGAAAACCATCGACACCGCGCCGATCTGGTGCAGCTCCGACCTGCGTGACGGTAACCAGTCGCTGATCGAGCCGATGGACGCGGTGAAGAAACTGCGCTTCTGGAAAACCCTCGTTCAGGTCGGTGTGAAAGAGATCGAAGCGTCGTTCCCGGCCGCTTCGCAAACCGACTTCGACTTCGTGCGCACCCTGATCGAAGAAGGCCACATCCCGGACGACACCACCATTCAGGTGCTGACCCAGGGCCGTGAAGACCTGATCGAGCGCACCTTCGAATCCCTGCGCGGGGCGAAGAAAGCCATCGTTCACCTGTACAACGCCACTTCGCCGTCCTTCCGTCGCATCGTCTTCAACCAGGACAAGGACGGCATCAAGGCCATCGCGGTCAATGCGGCCAAGCTGTTCGTCAAATACGCGGCGATGCAACCGGACACCGAGTGGACCTTCGAATACTCGCCGGAAACCTTCAGCGCTACCGAGCTGGAGTTCGCCAAGGAAGTCTGTGATGCGGTGATCGAGGTGTGGAATCCGACACCTGAGCACAAGATGATCCTCAACCTGCCGGCCACCGTTGAATGCGCAACGCCGAACATCTACGCCGACCAGATCGAGTGGTTCGGCCGCAACATCAACCGTCGTGACAGCGTGATCATCAGCCTGCACACCCATAACGACCGTGGCACTGGTGTTGCCGCCACCGAGCTGGGCCTGATGGCGGGCGCCGATCGCGTCGAAGGCTGCCTGTTCGGCAACGGCGAGCGTACCGGTAACGTCGACCTCGTCACCGTCGCCCTGAACATGTACACCCAGGGTCTCGACCCGCAGCTGGATTTCTCCGACATCGACGGCGTGCGCAAAGTGGTCGAGGAGTGCAACCAGATTCAGGTTCACCCTCGCCACCCATACGTTGGCGACCTGGTGCACACCGCATTCTCCGGCTCGCACCAGGATGCGATCCGCAAAGGCTTCTCCCAGCAAAAACCCGATGCGCTTTGGGAAGTCCCGTACTTGCCGATCGACCCGGCCGACATTGGTCGCAGCTACGAGGCGGTGATTCGCGTCAACAGCCAGTCGGGCAAGGGCGGCATCGCTTACTTGCTGGAGCAGGAATACGGCATTAGCCTGCCACGTCGCATGCAGATCGAATTCAGCCAGGTCGTGCAGCGTGAAACCGATCGTCTGGGCCTGGAAATGACCGCCAAGCAGATCCACTCGCTGTTGATCAGCGAATACCTGCAAGCCAACACCCCGTACGCGCTGGTCAGCCATCGCCTGCAGGAAGAAAACGGCAACAGCAATGTTGAAGTGGAAGTGGCGAGCAAAGGTCAGGGCGAAACCAACCTGCACTGGCGCGGCAAGGGCAACGGTGCGCTGGAAGCACTGGTGGCCGGCCTGCCAGTTCCGGTGGAGATCATGGACTACAACGAACACGCGATCGGCGCGGGCACCAACGCCAAGGCAGCGGCGTACATCGAACTGCGTGTGAATGGCGAGCGTGCGGTGCATGGCGTGGGTATCGATGAAAACATCACCACGGCCAGCTTCAAGGCGCTGTTCAGCGCCTTGAACCGCTCGCTGAGCCAGCCTGAGGCGAAAGCGGCGTAATCGACCGCTGAAATGCAAAAGGCCCCGGCGTTTGAACTCCGGGGCCTTTTTGTTGAAGATCAAAAGATCGCAGCCTTCGGCAGCTCCTACATTGTGATGTCGTACGCCATGTAGGAGCTGCCGAAGGCTGCGATCTTTTGCTTTTCAGGTGAACTCAAAGGTGTCAGCGTCAAGATTCGCCGGGAAGCGCTCGCGATACGCCGCGAGCGGAGCCGCTTCCAGCACAGCCTTGAACACACCATCCGCCTCCCCCGCCGCCAGCAAGGTTTCGCCCTGGAAATCCAGCACTTGGCTGTCGCCGGTGTAGGCAAAGCCCTTGCCATCGGTGCCGACGCGGTTCACCGCCGCCACATAACAAAGGTTTTCGATCGCACGCGCCGGCAACAGACGATTCCAGTGCAAACGCCGCGCACCCGGCCAATTGGCGGTGTACAGCAGCAGATCCGTATCCTGCGAATCACGACTCCACACCGGAAAGCGCAGGTCGTAGCAAATCAGCGGGCGGACCCGCCAACCCTTGAGCTCGAACTGCACCTGACGCTCGCCGGGGGTGTAGTGGTTATGCTCACCCGCCATGCGGAACAAGTGACGCTTGTCGTAATGCAAGACTTCGCCGTCCGGCCGCGCCCACAGCAGACGATTGCGATGGCTGCCATCGACGGCCTGAACGATCACACTGCCGGTGATCACCGCGTTAAGTTTGGCCGCCTGAACCCGCAGCCATTTGCTGGTCGGACCATTCTCGGCTTCGGCGAGGGTCTCGGACTCCATGGAAAATCCGGTGGTGAACATTTCCGGCAGGATGATCAGATCAGCCCCCCGCGCCTGCTCCAGCAACACCTCGAAATGCTCGAGGTTGGCCTGCCGGTCATGCCAGGCCAGGCTGGTCTGGATCAGTGCCAGGTTAAGATCGGGTAACGCACTTAGATCACGCATAGTTTCGCCGCCGCTTCACGCAGCGTCTCCTCGCGTTTGGCGAAGCACAAGCGCACCAGGCGCTGGCCTTCAGGTGGATTCTGGTAGAACACCGATACCGGGATACTCGCCACGCCGTGTTCGCGGGTCATCCACATGGCCATCTCGACGTCATTCAGGTCAGGACGGATCTGTGAGTAATCGACCAGCTGAAAATAGGTGCCGGTGACACGAGTAAAGCTGAAGCGCGAAGGTGCCAGCAGATCGCAGAACAGATCGCGTTTGGCCTGATAGAAACCCGGCAGCTCTTCGACATGTTCCGGATGCTCGGCCATGTAATCCGCCAGTGCATATTGCAACGGCGTGACGCCGCAGAAACTGACGTACTGGTGCACCTTGCGCAATTCAGCCGTCAGCGCTGGCGGTGCGACGACGTAACCGGTTTTCCAGCCGGTGACGTGATAAGTCTTGCCGAACGAGCTGACCACGAAGGCGCGTTGATACAGCTCTTCGTGGGCGAGCACGCTGATGTGCGGCACGCCGTCGAACACCAGGTGCTCATAGACTTCGTCGCTGATCAGGTAGATGTCGCGGTCACGGATGAGCGCTGCCAATTGATCCAGCTCGGCACGACTGATCAGCGCGCCGCTCGGGTTGTGCGGGGTGTTGATGACGATCATTTTCGTACGCGGGCTGAGGGCCGCGGCGAGTTGGTCGAAATCGATGGAGAAATCGTCCGGGTTCAGTTGCACATGCACGCAACGACCGCCCGCCAACTCCGTCGCCGGTTCGTAGCTGTCGTAGCACGGATCGAACACGATGACTTCGTCGCCGCTGTGGATAACCGCCTGAATCGCGCAGAAGATCGCCTGGGTGGCGCCTGGCGTGACCGTCACTTCGCTGTCGGCATTGACCTGCACGCCATAGCTGCGGGAGATTTTCGCCGCAATCTGCTCGCGCAAAGCCGGCAAACCGGTCATCGGTGAATATTGGTTATGGCCACTGGCGATGTGCCGACCGACTGCATCGCGCAGTGATTGCGGGCCGTCGAAATCCGGAAAACCCTGGGACAGGTTGATCGCGCCGGTTTGCGCCGCGAGCTGAGACATCTGCGTGAAAATAGTGATGCCGACATTCGGCAGCTTGCTGGTGATCATCGGGGTTCCCTGCTCAACACCCGGCTCTGACGACGGCGCGGGAGAGCCCGAGGATAGCCCATCCGGCGCCCATAAAAAAAGGGCGCCGGAGGCACCCTTCTCTCATGTTGATCGTTCCCACGCGGAGCATGGGAACGATCAACAGCCAGCGACCTTATTTCTTGTCGCGGCGCTTTTTGTCGGCTTTCTTGCTGTGCGACATCATCCGACGCTTCCTGTTGACCTGGCGGTCGGTCAGCGTGTTTTTGTTGCCTTCGTACGGGTTCTCGCCGCCCTTGAACTCGATGCGGATCGGCGTACCGACCAGCTTCAGCACACGACGGTAAGTGTTCTCCAGATAGCGCACGTACGACTTCGGCACTTTCTCGATCTGGTTACCGTGGATCACGATGATCGGCGGGTTAGCCCCACCCAAGTGGGCATAACGCAGCTTGATCCGGCGGTTGTTGACCATCGGTGGCGCGTGCTCGCCCACCGCGTCTTCCAGAATCTGGGTCAGACGGTTGGTCGGCCAACGGGTGACCGCGGACTTGAACGAGTTCTGTACGGACGCGTAGAGGTTGCCCACGCCGGTGCCGTGCAGGGCCGAGATGAAGTGGATGTCGGCGTAATCAACGAAGAACAGACGACGCTGCAGCTCGACCTTGACGAAGTCGCGCTCGCTCGGTGTCATGCCGTCCCACTTGTTGATCGCGATCACCAGCGCACGACCCGACTCGATGGCGAAGCCCAGCAGGTTGAGGTCGTGATCGACCACACCTTCGCGGGCGTCCATCACAAAGATCACCACGTTGGCGTCTTTGATCGCTTGCAGGGTTTTGACCACGGAGAACTTTTCGACTTCTTCGTGGATCTTGCCGCGCTTGCGCACACCAGCGGTGTCGATCAGCGTGTACTTCTCTTCATTGCGTTCGAACGGGATGTAGATACTGTCGCGGGTGGTGCCGGGTTGGTCATAAACGATGACCCGGTCTTCACCGAGCATGCGGTTGACCAGCGTCGACTTGCCGACGTTCGGACGGCCGATGATGGCGATCTTGATGCCGTCTTTTTCGCTTGGGCCAGGAATGCGCTTGGCTTCCTCGCCTTCGGCGACGATCTCTTCCTCACCGTCCTCTGGCTCTTCTTCGTCTTTCGGGAAATCACCCAGGGCGATTTCCAGCATCTGCGTGATGCCACGGCCGTGAGCACCGGCGATAGGAATCGCGTGGCCCATGCCCAATGGAGCGAATTCGGCGCGGGCCATTTCCGGGTCGATGTTGTCGACCTTGTTGGCAACCACGTAGGAACGCTTGTTACGTTTGCGCAGGTGTTCGGCAATCATCTGGTCGGCGGCGGTGAAACCAGCCTTGGCATCTACCAGGAACAGCACAACGTCTGCTTCTTCAATGGCCAGCAGCGACTGCTCGGCCATTTTTTCGTCCATACCGTGCTCGTCACCGGAGATACCACCGGTGTCGACCAGAATGTAGGAACGCCCTTGCCACTTGGCCTCACCGTACTGGCGATCACGGGTCAGACCGGACAAGTCGCCGACAATGGCGTCGCGAGTCCTGGTCAGGCGGTTGAACAAGGTGGACTTGCCGACGTTCGGTCGGCCCACCAGGGCGATTACGGGAACCATGCGGCTCTCCACTTCGTTATTTCAGAAAATACAAAAGCCGCTGCGAGGCAGCGGCTGGTGCTCGGGGCAACACTGTGGGAGTGAACAGGTTCACTTCCACTAGTGAAGCTGCCTGGGGTGTTATCCCCAAGCATAGTTGTTACTTGATGGTCAGGGCTTCCAGTTTGCCGCTGTTGCCATACACATAAATCGTGTCACCCACCACCAGCGGACGGGCACGCAGGCCGTCGCTGTCGATGCGCTCACGGCCGACGAAACGACCGTCAACCTGACTCAACAGGTGCAGATAACCTTCCAGGTCACCCACTGCTACATAGCTGGAGAACACTTCCGGTGCCGACAGTTGACGGCGAGCCAGCGAATCGTTGCTCCACAAGGCTGTGGTGGAACGTTCGTCGACGCCTTCAACGGTGCCCGAGGACAGGCTCACGTAAACGCTGCCGAAACCCTGAGCGATACCGGCGTAGCTCGACGCATCGCGCTGCCAGAGTTGACGACCGCTTTCCAGGTCCAGTGCCGCGACGCGACCCTGATAGCTGGCAACGTACAGGGTGCCGCCAGACAACAGCAGACCGCCGTCGATGTCGACCACGCGCTCCAGTTCCGAACGACCTTGTGGAATCGCGATGCGTTGTTCCCACACCGGCACGCCGTTGGAAATGTCCAGCGCGACCACTTTACCGGTCGACAGGCCAGCCACCGCGAGGCGGTTGGTGACCAGCGGGGCACTGGTGCCGCGCAGGGTCAATACAGCCGGAGTGCTGTCATACACCCAGCGTTGCGTACCGGTGGAGGCATCCAGACCGATCAGACGATCGTCCTGAGTCTGCACAACCACAACGTCACCGTTGTTGGCCGGCGGCGCGAGAACTTCACTGGTCACGCGAGCACGCCACTTCTCTTCACCATTGCTGGTATCCAGAGCGACGACTTCGCCACGCAGCGTACCGATCAGCACCAGACCGTAACCCACGCCAACGGCGCCGGAGACAGGCAGGTCAAGATCCTGCTTCCACTTCACGTCGCCGTTGCTGCGATCCATGGCCATCACCACGCCGGTCACATCGGCCGCGTAGATGGTGTCACCGTCGATCGCCGGCACTAGCATGTTGTAGGTTTCGCCCTGACCGTCACCGATCGAACGGCTCCACTGCTTGTGCAGAACCACTTCTTCTTTGAAGTCGGTCAGTTCAGCCGGTGGCAATTCTTTTTTACTGTTGCTGCTGCAACCCGCGGCCAGAAGGGCCAGAGCCAGCAATGCTGCATGCTTCCAACGGATCACGTCACGCATCCCCTTTGGCCAGGTCGTCGAGCTTGATTTGAAGGCCACCGACCGCCGCTTCATCCGACAGTGCCGCCTTGGCTTTTTGATACGCCTTGTTCGCGTCATCGGTACGGCCCAGCTGTACCAGCAGGTCGCCCTTGAGTTCTTCGCGAGTGGCCAGGAACGCTTTGTCGGCATCGCCGTCGAGCAGTTTCAGGGCGTCGTCAGCCTTGTTCTGCGCGCCAAGTACCTGCGCCAGACGCTGACGGGCGATCTCGCCCAACGCCGGGTTGGCCGGTTTGTCGACAATGGCTTTGAGCTCGGTAGCCGCATCGTCCAGCTTGCCGCTGTCAACCGCCACTTTAGCCACGAACAGGCTGCCGTACTGCGCGTAGGCAGAACCGCCGAACTCGCTGTTGAGCTTGCCGGCCAGATCCGCAACACGGGCCGCATCAGGCTTGCCATCAGGTGTCAGCGTGGTTTCCAGCAATTGCTGATAGAGCACCGAGGCGCCTTGCGACTGGTTGCTCTGGTATTTGTGATAAGCCTGCCAGCCGAACACGATAACCAGCGCCAACAGGCCGCCGGTGACCAGAGGTTTGCCGTTGCGTGTCCACCAGTCCTTCAAATCCGCCAACTGTTCGTCTTCGGTACTCGACACCCCAATACTCCTTAATCGCTAAATCGGCTGTTTGGACAGCTTCAACCCTGCACGACGCAGGTGGCCAGGTGAGCGGCGAGCGCATCCCAGGCAATGCTGTGGTGTTCGCCCTGGCCACGCAGGGGTTTGAAACCTACCACTTGCTGGGCCATTTCGTCGTCACCGAGGATCAGTGCGTACAGCGCACCGCTCTTGTCGGCCTTCTTGAACTGGCTTTTGAAGCTGCCGGCGCCAGCATTGACTTGCAGGCGCAGGTTTGGAAGTTGATCGCGAACACGTTCAGCCAGGGCCAGGCCTGCCAGCTCCGCCTCTTCACCGAAGGCGCAGAGGTAGACATCGACCTGCCGGGAGATTTCTTCCGGGATCTGCTCCAGGGTTTCAAGCATCAACACCAGACGCTCGATGCCCATGGCGAAACCGACGCCGGTGGTTGGCTTGCCGCCCATCTGCTCGACCAGACCGTCATAACGGCCGCCCGCGCAAACAGTGCCCTGGGCGCCGAGCTTGTCGGTGACCCATTCAAAAACGGTTTTGCTGTAGTAATCGAGGCCGCGTACCAGCTTCGGGTTGAGGACGTAAGGAATGCCCACGGCATCCAGACGCGATTTCAAACCTTCGAAGTGCGCACGGGATTCGTCATCGAGGTAGTCGGCCATCTTCGGCGCATCGACCAGCACCGCTTGAGTGTCGGCATTTTTTGTGTCGAGCACGCGCAGCGGGTTGGTTTTCAGGCGACGCTGGCTGTCTTCGTCGAGCTTGTCGTGGTGCGCCGAGAGGTACTCGACCAGCGCCTCACGATAACGACCACGGGACTCGCTGGTGCCGAGGCTGTTGAGTTCGAGTTTGACCGCATCACGAATGCCCAGCTCGCCCCACAGGCGCCAGGTCATGGTGATCAGCTCGGCGTCGATGTCCGGACCGTCGAGGTTGAACACCTCCAGACCGATCTGGTGAAACTGACGATAACGGCCCTTCTGCGGACGCTCGTGACGGAACATCGGGCCGATGTACCAGAGTTTCTGTACCTGGCCACCGCCGGTGATACCGTGCTCGAGTACGGCACGCACGCACGCCGCAGTGCCTTCCGGACGCAGGGTCAGGGAGTCACCGTTGCGGTCTTCGAAGGTGTACATCTCTTTTTCGACGATGTCGGTCACTTCACCGATCGAGCGCTTGAACAGCTCGGTGAACTCGACGATCGGCATGCGGATCTGCTTGTAACCGTAGTTATCCAGCAGGCGCGCAACAGTGCCCTCGAAATAACGCCACAGCGGGGTCTGTTCGGGCAGGATGTCGTTCATGCCACGAATGGCTTGCAGAGACTTGCTCACTTTAAATCCTTAAATTCGTTCGGCGTTCAGTCAGGCTCAGCCGCGCGCGATAACCGCAGCGTCAGCTTCGACCTTTTCGGCCGCTTTCTGGCGGATCAGCTTTTCCAGCTCGTCCACCAGATTGTCATTCGTCAGTTTCTGCGACGGCTTGCCGTCGATGTAAATCAGGTTTGGCGTGCCGCCGGTCAAGCCGATATGGGCTTCCTTGGCTTCGCCGGGGCCGTTGACCACACAACCGATCACCGCGACATCCAGCGGCACCAGCAGGTCTTCTAGGCGCCCTTCCAGCTCGGTCATGGTTTTAACCACATCGAAGTTCTGCCGCGAGCAACTCGGGCAGGCGATGAAGTTGATGCCACGGGAACGCAGATGCAAAGACTTGAGAATGTCGTAACCGACTTTCACTTCTTCGACCGGATCGGCCGCCAGCGAGATGCGGATAGTATCGCCAATCCCTTCGGCGAGCAGCATACCTAGGCCCACGGCGGATTTCACTGTGCCCGAACGCAATCCACCGGCTTCGGTGATGCCCAGGTGCAGCGGCTGGACGATTTCTTTCGCCAGCAAACGGTAGGCTTCGACGGCCATGAACACGTCGGAAGCCTTCACGCTGACCTTGAAGTCCTGGAAATTCAGGCGTTCGAGGTGTTCAACGTGACGCAGGGCGGACTCAACCAGCGCGGCCGGGGTCGGCTCGCCATATTTCTTTTGCAGGTCTTTTTCCAGAGAGCCGGCGTTAACACCGATGCGGATCGGAATGCCGCGATCACGTGCCGCATCGACCACCGCACGAACACGGTCTTCGCGACCGATGTTGCCCGGGTTGATGCGCAGGCAGTCCACACCCAGTTCGGCCACGCGCAGAGCGATCTTGTAGTCGAAGTGAATGTCGGCAACCAGAGGGACTTTGACCAGTTGCTTGATCTTGCCGAACGCCTCGGCGGCGTCCATGTCCGGCACCGATATGCGGACGATGTCGACACCAGCGGCTTCCAGACGATTGATTTGCGCAACAGTGGCGGCCACGTCATTGGTGTCGCTGTTGGTCATGCTCTGCACCGCGATCGGCGCATCGCCGCCCACCGGTACGTTGCCGACCCAGATCTTGCGCGAAACGCGACGTTTGATTGGAGATTCGCCGTGCATGACTTATTGACCCAACTTCAGGCGAGCAGTCTCGCCACTGGTGAACGGAGCAACATCGACCGGCTGGCCGTTGTAGCTGACCTGCGCGCCACGGGCATAGCCCAGGCGTACCGCAAATGGCGGCTTGCCGGCAACGGCCAGGCTGTCGCCTTTGCGCTTGAGACCACTGAACAATACTTTACCGCTGCCATCGCTGACTTGCGTCCAGCAGTCGGCGACAAATTGCACCGATACCTGGCCTTGGCCAGCGACCGGGGCTGCAGCAGGCGCGACCGGAGCTACCGGGGCAGTCACGGCCGGAGCGGGCGTGCTCGGCACAGCAGGCGCCGGGGCAGGCGTGGCAACCACGGGGGCAGGCGTATGAGCGGGAGCGGTTGGCGCTGCCGCCGGAGCAACTGGCACAGCAGGCGCAGACTCGGTGGCTGGAACGGCAGGCTCCGCACCCGTCGATTCAGCAGTGGTTTCGGCTTGCGGCAGTGCGAGAGCGGTCGAGCCCTCGGTCTGGTTTTCCGCAACAGCCTGGTCTTCCGGCTCGTCGATCGGGTGAATCTGGGTGGTACCGTCAGCCCCTTCGACTTCGACGTGCTCAGGCGCCAGAGAAGTGAGGTCCTTGGTGCGCAGCGACGTCTGATCCTGCCACCAGACGAAACCGCCGCCGATGACCGCGATCAGCAACAGCAGGCTGACGATACGCAAAATGGTGTGGGAAACCCGCACAGGCTCTTCGATACGGCCCAGGGCGTGAACATTGCTGCCTTGGGAGTCGGTGCCGGTGGACTGGTCGAACTGCTGAACCAGGACGGTCTGGTCCATGCCAAGCAATTTGGCATAGGCGCGAATGTAACCGCGAGCGAAGGTATGCCCCGGCAGCTTGTCGAAAGCGCCGGCTTCAAGATTGCTCAGGGAAGTCACGGTGAGGTTGAGCTTGAGGGCCACTTCGGCCAGCGACCAGCCATTGCTTTCGCGGGCCTGGCGCAGGGTCTCACCGGGGTTAACGCGATTCGCTGCTACAACTTCGGGATGCGCCGCTTTCATCATTGCTCCGACAGGTATTGCTGATATTCCGGCGTACCGGGATAGAGTCGTTTTAATTGCAGGCCATAACTGGCGGCCTTGTCGCGATCTTCAAACACTTTTGCCAGCCGAACGCCGAGCAATAGACTACGTGCATTTTGTTCGGTCAGCAGGCTGAAACGGTCGTAATAGTCACGCGCGGGCACATAATGCCTGTCTTCGAAGGACAACTCAGCCATTTCCAGCAATGCACGCGGTTGTTGGCGGTTCAAACGCAGCGCCTTTTCCAGTTGCTGCTGCGCCAGATCACGCTGACCGAGCTTTGCGGCCGTCATGCCGAGGTTTTCGAACACACGCGAACGCTCAGGATACAGGGTATCGGCGGCGGCCTGTTCAAAACGCTCGTAGGCTTCCTTATAACGCTGCTCTTCGTAGAGAAAACTGCCATAGTTGTTGAGGATGCGCGCATCGGCAGGACGGGAGGACAAAGCCTTGCGGAAGTGTTCGTCGGCCAGCTGCGGTTCCATTTCGGACTGAAACACCAACCCGAGGGCAGCGTTGGCGTCAGGATCGGAACCGTCGATTTCCAGCGCCTTCTTCAGCGGCACCTTGGCCCGCTCGGTCATGCCTTGCTGCAAGTATCCCAGCCCCAACTGCACGTAGGCAGCCCGCGCTTCATCGCGGCCCTTGCTGGTCTTCATCGGGTTGTAGTCACCCGAAAGGACACAACCAGCACACAGGCTGGCCAACAGCAACAGCAGCGCAAAGCGCAGGGACATAGAGATCCTCTCTTAGTTAGTGTTCGCGGCGTTCTGTGCCAGATCGCTGTCGGCGTTCAACTCACGCACGGCGATGTAACGTTCGCTGCGACGGGTGCGATCCAGCACCTGCCCTACCAGTTGACCACATGCTGCGTCGATGTCTTCACCACGGGTGGTGCGGACAGTGACGTTGAAACCGGCCTGATGCAACTGATCCTGGAACCGACGGATCGCGTTGTTGCTCGGACGCTCGTACCCGGAGTGCGGGAACGGGTTGAACGGAATCAGGTTGATCTTGCACGGAATGTTTTTCAGCAGCTCGACCATCTCGACGGCGTGTTCAACCTTGTCGTTGATGTCCTTGAGCAAGGTGTACTCGATGGTCAGCACACGTTTTTCGCCCAGGGACGACATGTAGCGCTGGCACGACTCGAGCAACATCTTAAGCGGATACTTCTTGTTGATCGGCACCAATTGGTTACGCAATGCGTCATTCGGTGCGTGCAGGGACAACGCCAGGGACACGTCGATGTGCTTGGCCAGCTCATCGATCATCGGCACCACGCCCGAAGTGGACAGGGTCACGCGGCGCTTGGAAATCCCGTAGCCGAGGTCATCCATCATCAGATGCATGGCGGCGACGACGTTGTCGAAGTTCAGCAGTGGCTCACCCATGCCCATCATCACCACGTTGGTGATGGCACGGTCGACGGTTGCCGGGACACTGCCGAAAGATTTGTTGGCAATCCACACCTGACCTATAACTTCGGCGGCAGTGAGGTTGCTATTGAAGCCTTGCTTGCCGGTGGAGCAGAAACTGCAATCCAGGGCACAGCCTGCCTGGGACGAAACGCACAAAGTGCCGCGTTTGCCCTGGGGAATGTACACGGTCTCGACGCAGCTGCCGGACGCCACGCGCACCACCCACTTGCGGGTGCCGTCGCTGGAGATGTCCTCGCTGACCACTTCCGGACCACGGACCTCAGCAATAACCTTGAGCTTGTCGCGCAAGGCCTTGCTGACGTTCGTCATGGCGTCGAAATCATCGACACCAAAGTGGTGAATCCATTTCATTACCTGACCGGCACGGAAACGCTTCTCCCCGATTGAGTCGAAGAATTTTTCCATTTCCTGTTGAGTCAGACCCAGCAGGTTGGTTTTTACAGTCGATGTAGTCATGGATTCACCTTCACTCTTAAGCCAATGCTTAGCGAGTGGTTACTTCAGTAGCTGCGAAGAAGTACGAGATTTCACGAGCAGCTGCGGCTTCGGAGTCCGAACCGTGAACAGCGTTGGCGTCGATGGAATCAGCGAAGTCAGCGCGGATGGTGCCGGCAGCAGCTTCTTTAGGGTTGGTAGCGCCCATCAGCTCACGGTTCAGAGCGATAGCGTTTTCGCCTTCCAGAACCTGAACAACAACAGGACCGGAGATCATGAAAGCAACCAGGTCGCCGAAGAAACCACGAGCGCTGTGCTCAGCGTAGAAGCCTTCAGCTTCAGCTTTGGACAGTTGCTTCAGTTTCGAAGCTACAACGCGCAGGCCGGCTTTTTCGAAACGAGTGGTGATTTCGCCGATGACGTTTTTTGCAACAGCGTCAGGCTTGATGATGGAGAAAGTGCGTTGAACAGCCATGGTGTAACTCCAGAAACGGTAATTTGCGAAAAATTAAACCCGCGAATTATACGCGGGTTCTTGGGTATTGCCTAACCTGCGAGGACGATCAGTCCAATTCTTCAGCCCAGAGCGTCTGAACCGCTTCCAACACCTTCTCGCCAACTCGACCAGAGGTATTGTCAAAATCAGGCAGCTCTTTGATCCATTGCTGCAGATCGACGAAATTGACAGAAAACGGATCTACACCCGGCTTGGCCTCGGCCAACTCTTCTGCAATGCGTTGAACATCATTCCAACCGTAGCTCATGACAGTCTTACCAGTCAGTGCGGCGCTTCAGCCGCATGGTTAAGCGAATATTTCGGAATCTCGACGGTGATGTCTTCTTCACCGACGATGGCCTGACAGGCCAGACGCGATTGCGCTTCCAGACCCCAGGCACGATCGAGGAAGTCTTCTTCCAGCTCGTCCGCCTCTTCCATCGAGTCGAAACCCTCGCGGATGATGCAGTGGCAGGTGGTGCAAGCGCAGACGCCGCCACAGGCGCTTTCCATCTCGATGTGGTGTTCGTGGGCCAGTTCGAGAATCGAGGTGCCGGGCGCAGCCTCGACCACCATGCCTTCAGGGCAGAACTTCTCGTGGGGCAGAAAAATGACCTGCGGCATCAGATATCCTCGATTTCATTCAGATTGCGCCCCGACAGAGCGGCTTTCACCGTCAGATCCATGCGGCGGGCAGCAAAAGCATCGGTCACTTGCGACAGACGCTTGGTCTGCTGCTCGATGGCGTAACCATCGGTACCTTTCATCAGTTCAGCCAGTTCCTGCAACTGCAGGTCGATAACCATGCGCTCTTCGGCGTCGAGCAAACGCTCGCCATCGGCTTCCAGAGCGCCCTGCACCGCTTCGATCAGGCGCTGGGCATCAACTTGCTGCTCGCGCAGAACGCGGGCGACCTTGTCGTCATTGGCGTGCTGGAACGAATCCTTGAGCATCTTGGCGATTTCGCCGTCGGTCAGACCGTAGGACGGCTTGACCTGAATGCTCGCCTCAACGCCCGAACCCAGTTCACGGGCAGAAACGCTGAGCAGACCGTCGGCATCGACCTGGAAGGTCACGCGAATCTTCGCCGCACCGGCGACCATCGCCGGAATGCCGCGCAATTCGAAGCGCGCCAGCGACCGGCAGTCGCTGATCAGCTCGCGCTCACCCTGCAATACATGAATCGCCATGGCCGACTGGCCGTCTTTGTACGTAGTGAAATCTTGTGCGCGAGCGACGGGGATGGTGGTGTTCCGTGGAATCACCTTCTCCATCAGGCCGCCCATGGTTTCCAGCCCAAGGGACAGCGGAATCACGTCGAGCAGCAGCAACTCGCCGCCATCGCGCTTGTTGCCAGCCAGCGTATCGGCCTGGATCGCGGCACCGATAGCCACCACTTGATCCGGATCGATTTCAGTCAGCGGCTGACGACCGAAGGCTTCGGCAACGGCTTCGCGAACACGCGGAACGCGCGTCGAACCGCCGACCATGACCACGGCGTGCACGTCTTCCAGCTCAATACCGGAATCGCGAACGGCGCGGCGGCAGGCTTTCAGGCTGCGCGCGACCATTGGCTCGATCAACGCATCGAAGGCTTCGCGGGTCAGCGGCGCTTTCCAGTCGCCGTAGGCCACTTCAACACTGGCTGCATCGGTCAGGGCCTCTTTGGCCGCACAAGCGGTTTGCAGCAGATTACGTTGTGCGCCCGGATCGAGATCGGCGGACAGGCCGGCGCTCTCGATGATCCAGCCGGCAATCGCGTGATCGAAATCATCGCCACCCAGCGCGCTGTCGCCGCCAGTGGCCAGAACCTCGAAAACACCGCCGGTCAGACGCAGAATCGAAATATCGAAAGTACCGCCGCCCAGGTCATAAATGGCGACCAGGCCTTCAGCATGCTGATCCAGACCGTACGCCACAGCGGCTGCGGTCGGCTCGTTGAGCAGGCGCAGCACGTTCAGACCGGCGAGTTTCGCCGCATCCTTGGTGGCTTGACGCTGAGCATCGTCGAAGTAAGCAGGAACGGTAATCACCGCGCCAACCAGTTCGCCGCCCAAGGTCGCTTCAGCACGCTGACGCAAAACCTTGAGGATATCGGCGGAAACTTCGACCGGGCTCTTCGGGCCCTGCACGGTGTCGATGAACGGCATGTGCGACTCGCCACCGACAAAGCGATATGGCAGTTGCTCGCCCAATTGCTTGACGTCGGACAGACCACGACCCATCAAGCGCTTGACCGACAGCACGGTGTTCAAGGGATCGGAGGCGGCAGCCAGTTTGGCCGACTCGCCGACTTCGACGCGATCGGCGTGGTAACGCACAGCGGACGGCAGGATGACCTGCCCGCTTGCGTCGGCCAACGGTTCGGAAAGACCACTGCGCAACGCAGCGACCAGCGAATTGGTAGTGCCCAAGTCGATCCCCACAGCCAGACGACGCTGGTGCGGTTGAGGACTTTGGCCGGGTTCGGCGATCTGCAGTAGGGCCATCGTGATCAGGACTATCTGTATATCAGGCGTGCGACCGGAGCGGCACTGGGTTAATCGTCGAGGCGCTCTTCTAACTGGCGCACTTCGTAGGTGAGCTTGTCGAGGAACTGCATGCGCCGCATCAGGCGCTCGGCCTGCTCGCGTTGCGCCGCATCATCCCAACAGGCTGCGAAGCTTTCGTTGAGTTCTTCCTGAGCCACTTTCAAGCGCCGCTTGAACACCGCGACACCGTCGAGATCGGCACTGTCCTGAAGGTCTTCGAGTTCTTCGCGCCATTGCATCTGCTGCAGAAGAAACTCGGGATCATGGACAGTGACTTCCATCGGCACTTCATGCCCGCTGATGGTCAGCAGGTAGCGTGCGCGCTGGGCCGGACTCTTGAGCGTCTGATAGGCGTCGTTGAGCCGGGCAGACTGCTCGAGTGCCGTCCGCTGCTCACGTTCGGAAGCGTCGGCAAAGCGGTCAGGATGAACGCCGCGCGCCAACTCACGATAGCGCGTGGCCAACTGCTCGAGATCCAGACGGAAGCTCGGTTGCAGCTCGAATAAAGCGAAATGACAAGGAATACCCACGACAAGCCTCAGATGTTGAAGCTTTCGCCGCAGCCACATTCACCGCGTACGTTGGGGTTGTTGAACTTGAAGCCTTCGTTCAACCCTTCCTTGACGAAATCGAGCTCGGTGCCGTCCAGGTAGGCCAGGCTTTTCGGGTCGATGATCACTTTTTCGCCGTGACTCTCGAACACCTGATCCTCTGCAACCACCTCGTCGACAAACTCCAGCACGTAGGCAAGGCCGGAACAGCCTGTGGTGCGAACACCCAGACGAATCCCTTCACCTTTGCCGCGCCCGACGAGGGAGCGCCGCACGTGTCGAGCAGCCGCTTCTGTCATGCTGATAGCCATCGGTGACTCCTTACTCGTCGCCAAATCCAGAAAGTCAGATCAAGCCTTTCTTCTGCTTGTAATCGCGAACAGCCGCTTTGATAGCGTCTTCAGCCAGTACCGAGCAGTGAATCTTCACTGGCGGCAGGGCCAGTTCTTCGGCCAGCTGAGTGTTCTTGATGGTTTCTGCTTCGTCCAGGGTCTTGCCCTTCATCCACTCGGTGGCGAGGGAGCTGGAAGCGATAGCCGAACCGCAGCCGTAGGTCTTGAATTTGGCATCTTCGATGATGCCGGCTTCGTTGACCTTGATTTGCAGACGCATCACGTCGCCGCACGCCGGAGCGCCGACCATGCCGGTGCCGACATCAGGATCTTCCGCGTTCATCTTGCCGACGTTGCGCGGGTTTTCGTAGTGGTCGATGACCTT